>JANWHK010000099.1 GCA_025450395.1 Bacteroidia bacterium | reverse complement strand
CCAATTTTATTTCTGAAAGCGAAAGACAGTTCTCAATCTTTTCCTTATTGAATTTATTGATCCTTCTTTTAATTGCTTCAAGCGAAAATGACTTTTTATCTATTTCTTTTTTTAAACCCGGACCATTGTCTTCTATTATTAACAATAATTCTCCCATATTTCTCTTGCATTTTACTTTAACAACCAATTTTTCCTGATCCAAATTTAAACCATATTTAACAGAATTTTCAACAATAGGTTGTAAAATATTAGATGGAATTGCCAGATTTAATAAACCCTTTTCACATTCAAGCTCCAAAAATATTCTATCACCTAAACGTATCCGTTCCACTTCAATATAATGCTCAATAACATTTAACTCATCCTTTAAATGGCATTCCAAATCCTGGTTAGAAGAAAGTACACTCCTGAGGAAAGAGGAAAGTTTATCCGTATAATTTAGTGCCGTTTCCTTCTTGTCCAGATATACTAGCCCTTTTAGAGAATTTAATGAATTAAATAAAAAATGTGGATTTAACTGGGATTTCAATAATTGCAATTGATAATTTTCACTTTCTAAAGCCAGATTGTTATTAATAATTCTTTTATGTTTATTCGCAAAAAACAAATTTAAGAAGATCGCTAATATAGCAACTAAAACACCAACTATGATTCCGAAAAATAATTTAGTTTCTATAAACTTGGGCTTAATATCAAACTCTAAAATGCTTAGCTCCCCCCATTCATTAAAGTTATTTCTACTTTGCATCACTAATTTATAACTGCCAAATCTTAAATTATAGAACTTCAAAATATTAGAATTTGAATACTTTAGGTTCAATGTATCCTTATTATATATCAGGAAATATTTATACAATTCATTAATAGAAGGTTTATTAAAAAAGGAATTAATGATGTTAATATCCAATGTATTCTCATCATTTTCTAATTCAATTTTATTATTGTTTCTTAAATCTACAATATCAAAGACTCGTTTCCCAGTATAAACACTTTCAAAATAACATTTACTGAAACTATTTGTTTTATTCCAATAGTCCTTATTAATACTAAAAAGTTTATCTGATGTAGCAAAAAGAACTAAATCTCCCAATGTATCAAAATCAATTATTTCATTTAAAGTGACTCCTTGAAAACCAGTAACAAACTCACTTCTATCCACTTCAAACAATTTGTTTCGTATATTAAACCCAACATAACATAACCCTATATTTGTGCATAAAATCAACCCATTAGAGTCGACAAACATATATTTACTAATAATTTTATTATTACTAATTGTGGTCTTTAGAATATTGAATTGAATTGAATTTTCATCAATTATATTTATTGACTTTCTATTTACTAAGACAAATACTTTTCCACTATAAAATTCTATTTGCTCTACAACCTTATCTTTAAATAAAGTATCAAATCCATTAATTTCCCAGCCTTTCATAAAATTGATTTTCCCTTTATACAAACCCGAAGTAGTTGCAACCCACAGTACTCCCCTTTCGTCAATTTTTGCATCAAAAACTTTTTTCCCATAGAAAATTGTTTTTATTTTATTACCTAGGGTATCCATTACTTTCACATCTGCATAACCTGTTGAAATAAGATAATTAAAATTAAGATATTTATATACTTGGAATGGACTAAAAGTTGTTTTTACAATTTGAATATTTGACTTTTTAAAATCAATTTTCCTTTTGTTGAAATAAAAAGTCCCATAATAGTCAAACACATTAGCATCAGAAAAATTTCTTTCCGTATTAAAAAGTATAGTTTTAGATTTCTTTTTTTCAAGGTCGTAATAAGCTAAATTAAACATTTTATCTACGAAGTAAAGTTTTCCATTAATTGATTTTATTTTTACCAAACCATTTATATTATTAAAAAGAATCTCCTGAAAAGTGAACCTAGGTTTTATAATAACACCATTGTTAAGTGTAGTAATAAAAATATTATCCTCCTTATCATAAAAGCCTGAGGACGTTTGCAGATTATTATTAACCAATTCAGCATTAGTTTCTCCGAGGTATATTAATGTTCCATTTGAGGTCGAAATAATGAATTTGCCATTTTGAAACTGAACATTATTAATTTGGGATTTTATATGACTAAACAAGTTATTGACTTTGTCGCTTTTGTATTTTATTACTTTATTTTTGCTAAAAAAATAATCTTCTAAGCCATTAACTCTATAAAAAAACTGTGATTGATTAGTGTCTAATATTACTATAGGAGTTTTGTTATATATTGCAACTAAATACCCTCCTTTATTAGTAAATTTTAATGGGGTTAGTTTTGTGAAGTATTTATTAGTATTGTTTAAATTTATACTTATTAAGTTAAAAGACATACTATTTAACGTCCCATTTACTAACAAGATCAACTCGTTTCTTTCAATTCTAAAATCACAAATAAAACCATTGACAACTATTTTATATAAATCATTGGAGAAGTAAATTTGGTTAAAACTAAACCCATTATATACTATCAAACTTCCATTACTAGTATAAAACCAAATTCTGCCATAATCATCTTCAATAACTTTATAACAAGGTAATCCAAAAAATTCATTTTTCGATTCGTAATTTTCAAATTTTTGACCATCAAAACTTGATACTCCTATTCCAGTTGCAAACCAATACAAATTGGTATGTTTAGATTGAAATCCATAATACACGGAACCGGATAATTGAAGAAAATTTTTAAAATCATTTGAATAAGCAACATAATAAATAAAAAAGGTAAATATGAATAGAAAGTTTTTTGCTTTTAACACAATGTTTAAACGATTAATATAATTACAAATGTAAATCAAATAATTTGATCCACTAAAATATTACTAAGTAAAATTTGAAGCATTAATATATCAATACCAATTCTGCAATTTAATGATTTCTCAATTTTGAACTTTTGGCACCTTTTATCCAAAAAGTTCCCATTTTGCTGGCAAAAAAATATATATTAAAATGTTCATTAACAATTAGTTATATCAATTAATTAACATTATTTTGCTAAATATAAAAAGGAAACTTAAGCATTGCTGTCACACAATTTATTCAATTTTTGTTTTATATATCATGACCAATTCCAAGTTTTTTGATTAAAAATTGCTAATAAAACTATCTAGGCATTACAAAATCATACATTTTTCATTTAAATTTGCCTCATGTATGAAGAATTCTTAACAGGAGATAAACTATATGGAGATGATTTTACTAACGATGAAATTAGAGTTTGGTTTGAACATGAAGCTGAAGCATACGCTAATCTATCTAAAAATAGACCTGTAGAAGATGTTAATACTTCAAATTACGGATACCATATTTTAAATAATCTGCATGGCTATAGACATATTAAACTAAAAGAAAATTCTGTAGCACTTGGTATAGGTGCCGCATATGGAGCTGAATTTATTCCAATTGCTAATAAACTTAAAGAAATCCACATTTTAGAACCGTCAGACCAACTAATATCTAAAAAATTAGGAGATATTCCTTTACATTATGAAAAACCAGATATATCTGGAAAATTAATATATCCAAATGACCATTTCGATATTATTACTTGTTTTGGCACCTTACATCATATTCCAAATGTATCGTATGTTATAAGTGAAATGGCAAGAGTATTAAAACCTGGAGGTTATATATTAATTCGCGAACCAATTATTTCTATGGGAGATTGGTCTACTGATAGAAAAGGATTAACTAAATATGAAAGAGGTATTCCATTGCCAATATTTAGAAAATTAATTAAACAATTTGGCCTTATAACAGTTAAAGAATCTCCTTGTTTTACAATGATTTTTTTCTTCCAAAAATTGTTTAAAAAGAACTTATATGATAAAAAATGGTATATGATATTTGATGCTTTTCTTTCAAAAATGCTCTTATTTAATTATACTTATCATGCAAGAAACAAACTACAAAGACTTGCACCTTCAAATGTCTTTTATGTTTTAAAAAAATAAACTAGCAATAAGACCTAAACTTATTTAAATTAGTCAAATACAAAACCCCAAACAGCTGCCTACCCTCCAAACTTAATCCCCTGTGCCAGAGGCATGGTATCACCATAATTGATGGTATTGGTCTGGCGTCGCATATAGGCCTTCCAGCTGTCGCTGCCGCTTTCTCGTCCCCCGCCTGTCTCTTTCTCACCGCCAAATGCTCCCCCTATTTCCGCTCCGCTGGTGCCAATATTAACATTCGCTATGCCACAGTCGCTACCGAGGGCTGAGAGGAAAATCTCCGTCTCGCGTATGTTATTGCTGAAGATGGCTGAACTCAGGCCCTGTTTCACATCGTTGTGCATGGCAATGGCCTCGCTGAGTTGCTTGAATTTCATCACATATAGTATAGGCGCAAAAGTCTCCTCCTGCACAATGCGGTAGGTATTGCGTGCCTCACAGATAGCGGGCTGCACATAACAGCCGCTCTCATATCCCTTGCCAGACAGAACCTTGCCGCCATATAATATTTTGCCACCTTGCTTCTTCAGTGCCTCCAGTGCAATGCTGAACAGGTGCACCGCATGTTTATCTATCAAGGGGCCTACATGGTTTTTTTCATCCAACGGGTCGCCTATCTTGAGTTGTTTATATGCTTTTATCAGTTTCTTGAGGAATTCATCGTACACCTTTTCGTGTACGATCAGCCTGCGTGTGCTCGTGCACCTCTGCCCGGCTGTGCCCACGGCTCCAAATACCACAGCGCGCAACGCCATGTCCAGGTCGGCATGCTCAGTAACAATAATCGCATTGTTGCCTCCGAGTTCAAGTAAACTGCGACCCAACCTCTGGGCTACCAGGGTCCCCACCACCCTGCCCATGCGGGTGCTACCAGTGGCAGATATCAATGGCACACAATGGTCTTCCGCCATCATCTTGCCGATTTCCGCATCACCGTTAATAAGGGTGAATATGCCTTCCGGTAAATGGTTAAGCTCCAGGACTGTCTTCATCAAATTCATGCAGGCAATCGCTGAAAGCGGTGTCTTTTCGGATGGTTTCCACACACTCACATTTCCGCAAACCGCGGCTATCATGGCATTCCAGCTCCAGACCGCCACAGGAAAATTAAAGGCTGAGATGATGCCGACCACTCCCAGGGGATGCCATTGCTCATACATCCTGTGCCCGGGGCGCTCACTGTGCATGGTGAGACCGTATAGCTGCCTGCTCAGGCCTACAGCGTAATCACAGATATCAATCATTTCCTGCACTTCGCCCCTGCCTTCCTGCAGGCTTTTGCCCATCTCGTAACTCACCAGTGTGGCGAGTGACTCCTTGTGCGCACGCAATTCATTGCCATATTGCCTGACAATTTCGCCGCGTTTGGGAGCGGGAACCTGTTTCCAGATATGAAATGCATCGCGCGCCCTTTTCATCACAGCCTCGTATTCAGTAACCGATGCATAAATAACGGAGGCTGCCTTTTTGCCGTCCACAGGGGATACAATATCCCTCTGGGTAGTTCCCACAGCGCTGATCCAGTTAACGCCTGTACAGACACTTTCGTTCACTTTCCTTATTCCGAGTTGTTTGAATACCTGGGCAATTGTTTGCATCTGGCAAATTTAGGTTATTCATTTTTCATTCTGAATAAGCTAAGCAGGCTTTTTATTGAATTTTTTTAACAATCCATAAACTTGCCGGAAGCCCATGTTTCTTTTTTATCTAACCACAATATAAATTGTAAAATATCTCAAATTATATATCTTTGCGAGACGGAAGGAAATTTACCGGATCAAAAAAAAACAATCGCCTAAAAAATAAACGCTATGGAAAACTCAACAATTCTAAATGAAATCAGGGCAAGATTTAAAGCCCCTGCTTCAGAACCTGACCTAAACGATACTGCAAGCCCTCATGCAGCATCATCTATTGACCCCAAGACTGATTTTATTGCAAAATATACAAAAGTGGCCAACGAAGTTTTAACCCAATACCGTTTAAAACCGGAAGAAAATGGCCTTCAGCAAGAAATTGACAGGCAATTGAAAGACTTCATGGATATTCATTTCATCAATAAAAATACGTGACCCGAATAATCTTACAGGCAATGGTTTTTTTATTACATTTGCCTGCATGAAACGTTTCTGGAAAATTCTGAGGTCTGTCCTGATCATACTGGTCGGGCTGGAAATATTCCTGCATTTCTACAATCCTTTTGCCGGACGGGTCAAGAATGGCAGCATTGTTTTGCCCAGGAATGAGACCTATGAGATAGAGATAAAAGACATACCCGGGCTGGACCGGCATGTGTTGCATACCAAGAACAGCCTTGGCTTCAGGGGCGAAGAACTCAGGGATGACCATCAGCAAAGGGTTATCTGCATGGGCGGCAGCACCACTGAATGTTTTTACCTGAACGACGGCAAGGACTGGCCCAATGTACTCGGCAAGCGGCTGAGGGGGACCCATCCACTTCTTTGGCTCAACAATGCCGGCATGGACGGGCAGTCATCATTCGGACACCTGGTGATGTTGAAACAGTACATACTGCAACTCAAACCCGATTATATCATACTGATGTGCGGCCTGAACGATATCGGGCTGCAGAGACCGGGCACCTTCGACACCTATAACAATACCTGGTTCAGGAAAGTTTACAATTTCCTGGAACTGCCGTCGACCATCGTGAACATCATCAGGGCAAGCGATGCCAAAAAAGCAGGGCTTAACCACCGCTTCTTCAAGGAAATAGACAAGGAGGAAAAACTGGTTTTGAGCGATTCCCAGATCCTGGAACAATTAAACGAACAGAAAAAATTCCTGCCTGCATACCGGCAGCGTATTACCGAGTTTGCAAAGGTTTGCAGCGAAAATAACATAAAACTAATCTTTGTTTCCCAGTCCATTCTGTTCTCTGATGAACCTGATATGCTGACGGATGTCAACCTGGGTGAGATAAAAACCGGCAACACCAATGGCAAGGGCAAATCCCTGATGTTGAAAATGTATAATAAGGCCACATTCGAGGTCGCGGAGAAAATGAAGGTGCCATTCATCAACCTCTCATCAAGGCTGCCAAAGGATTCAAGATTTTTCTACGATGGTTACCATTTCACCAATGACGGGGCGGATCTGACCGGGGATATCCTTTTTGACGAAATCAACACACAAGGTTTAATACCGGTAAAAAAAGAACAATAATGGAACTGATTCATGAGCAACTTAAATCCGCGAAGGCATTCGTTTTTGATGTGGACGGGGTGATGACTGACGGGAATGTGATCGCAACGGAAGACGGTCATTTCCTCCGGAATTTTAATATCAAGGATGGCTATGCGCTTCAACATGCGGTGAAGTCAGGTTACCCTATTGCCATCATCTCCGGAGGCAAATCCCTGGGGGTGAACAAACGGTTTGAACAACTCGGCATACAGGACATCTATACCGGGCAAGAACACAAGGAAGATGCCTTTAATAAATTTATAGCCAAATACGGACTTGAAGCAAAAGACATCATTTACATGGGCGATGACCTACCGGATTACCAGTTGATGAAAATGGTGGGTGTAGCTACTTGCCCACTGGATGCAGCCATTGATATTCAACACATCTGTCATTATATATCACCCTATCCTGGTGGCAGGGGCTGCGTGAGGGACATCATAGAGAAAACTCTCAAACTGCAGGAAAAATGGTGGAGTGACGAGAGTCATAGATGGTAATTAGTTCTTCCTTAAAAAAGGGATATTCTTTCCCTGAAACTTTTCATTAATTATCCGAAAAAAATATTCCGAAAAACAGGGCTTTTTTTTCACGCACGGAAGCAGAAAACCCGGGTGATTTGTTGCCCAATGCTACTCAAATGACTAAAAATGAAAAGGCGAAGATTCTTTTATTCATTTTATTCAACTAAAAATCAATACCTTATAAACTATTTTAGATTTTTTCCAGGTTTTCATGGAAAACTTTTAATCCTTTTCTATCTTTGAGTATAGGGCCCTAAATAACGTTAGGTCTATTTACTTATTAAATTGAATTTCACATATTAAATCATTGCAAATCAATCAAATAAGGAGAATACAATAGATACTGGCTGCGTTAAAAAACCCAAAAAAAAGATAAAAACACAAGACACAAAAATATGCATAATTTAAATTACCATTCAACCATTTTTCACCTGAATGAAACATTGAAGGAAAAACTTAAGCAGAAAGTCAATTCAGTTGCCCGTGCAATTGCCAGGTGGAAAGAAAACAGGGGCATTTTAAAAAACATTTAATCACTATTCACCTTTTAATACACTCATACACATTTTATGCTTTTAACCAGACTAAGAATTAATGACAATGCCACCCAAAAGAACCGGTATTTCGAAACCACATTGATATTAAATGAGGACGAAACTGCCATCACGGATCTTGAAGGTGAAGAAATATATGTGGCCACAATGGACCGCAAAGGCAACGAGGTCTTTGTAAAACCCACCATGCTGAACAAGGGCAAGAGCTTTCTCGACTGGGTGGAGATCAAGGTTTGCCAGCAATTTGACATGACCGGGTCTTGCCTGTGTTATGCGAAGAAGAAAATCTGCATTTAGGCAGTTCAAACCGATTCTAACAAACTTCTTAATACGGGAGAATTCTCCTGTAAATGTCTCTATTTTCACATACCGGCTTAATTCACTGGTCTTGAAGGAAAATTCATGATATAGCAATACTGCATCTCAGAAAACTCCATAAAACAAGCCTCTGAAGACAAGGTATAAAAATCTTCAATTTTTTATTACATTTGCGCCAAGAAATAACTTTAATATGGCAATAGCAATAAAAGTTCCGAGTCCCGGTGAATCAATCAATGAGGTGACCGTGTCGAAATGGTTAAAACAGGTTGGAGACTATGTTAAATTGGATGAGCCCATTGTAGAACTTGAAAGCGAAAAAGCCACATTTGAAGTCAATGCCGAATCGGCAGGTGTTATCACCAAACAGTTGGCCAAGGAAGGTGAAGAAATCAAGGTAGGGGCCGTGATCATTGAGATAGATGAAACTGCCAAAGCCCCTGAAGGCGCAGCTGCACCTGTAGCCGAAGCCAAAAAGGAAGTAGCCGCTCCTGCAAAAACCACAGAAAACAAGGAAGACAAAAAAGCAGGTGCCAATGCTGAAAAAACAGCGGCAAAACCTGAAGAAATAAAACCAGCAACGACCATCCCTGAAAATGATGTGCACGTTGCTCCGCTTGCAAGGGAACTGATGTTGCAATACGGACTCAAATCTGCGCAGGTAAAAGGCAGCGGTCCCAATGGCAAGATCAGCAGGACCGATGTACTTGAGGCTATCATTGCAAATGGATCTGCAGGCTCTTCAGGAAATAATAAATACAACAACCCGGGACAAGAGCGAAATATACGCGTCGAAAAGATGAGCAACCTTCGCAAGACGGTCGCGAAAAGGTTGGTGGCAGCCAAGAACGACACGGCGATGCTGACAACTTTCAACGAGATAAACATGAAACCGATCATGGACCTGCGCGCCAAATACAAAACATTGTTCCAGGAGAAACACGATATAGGTTTGGGGTTCATGAGTTTCTTTACACGTGCCTGCTGTATTGCCTTGCTTGACTGGCCGGCTGTAAATGCCTTCATTGACGGTGACCAGATACAGTACAACGATTTCTGTGATATCTCGATTGCCGTATCCGGTCCAAGAGGACTTGTAGTACCGGTGATAAGAAGCGCGGAAAGCCTGAGCCTGGCAGAAATTGAACGGGAAGTGAAACGCCTGGCAGGTAAAGCCAGGGATAATAAACTGTCACTCGAAGAAATGAGCGGCGGTACATTCACCATTACCAACGGCGGTGTATTTGGCAGTATGATGAGCACACCAATCCTTAACCCACCACAGTCAGCCATACTTGGCATGCATAACATCGTTGAACGCCCTGTGGTGGAAAATGGCCAGGTGGTCATAAGGCCTATCATGTTTGTTGCCGTGAGTTACGACCACAGGATCATAGATGGCCGGGAAAGCGTAAGTTTCCTTGTTAGGGTGAAACAATTGCTTGAAAATCCTGAAATGCTTTTCGATGGCAAAAAACCGGACGAAAAAGTTCTGGGATTATAATTTAATATGCCTGATTTTTTTTCTCATCCAAGCGCAATTATTGACGAGGGTTGTAAGATCGGGGCAGGTAGCAAGATTTGGCATTTCAGCCACATCATGCCGAATTGTATCATCGGTGAAAAGTGTAATATTGGCCAGAACGTAGTTGTATCACCAGAAGTAGTACTTGGAAGTAATGTCAAGGTACAGAACAATGTATCCATCTATACCGGAGTGACCTGTGATGATGATGTATTCCTCGGTCCGGGTATGGTATTCACGAATATTGTCAACCCAAGGAGCGCTGTCAGCCGAAAGGACCAATACACCAGGACCCATGTTGGAAAAGGTGCTACAATAGGCGCCAACGCGACTATCGTTTGTGGTCATGACATTGGTCAATTCGCCTTTATCGGCGCGGGTGCGGTAGTGACAAAACACATACCGGATTTTGCACTTGTAGTTGGCAATCCCGCACACCAGGTTGGCTGGATGAGCGAATATGGTCACCGCCTTGAATTTGATGAAAAAGGCATGGCAACCTGTCCTGAAAGCAAACAGGTTTATCATTTAAAAGACGGCATTGTAAAAAGAACCTGATAATGGAGAATATATTAGTAACAGGAGGCCTTGGTTATATCGGTTCACATACAGTGGTGGAACTGATAGAAAATGGCTACCAGCCCGTAATCATCGATAACCTCAGCAACACCAAAATTGATGTGCTCGAAAGGATTGAAAGGATCACCGGGAAAAAAACCCCGTTTTACAGGGAAGATGTTCGAAATATCGAAAAACTTCAGCAGATAATGACTGAACATGATATCAATGGAGTTATTCATTTTGCTGCTTATAAAGCAGTCGGCGAATCTGTAGAGGAACCCCTCAAATATTATGATAATAATATTGGTGGCCTGATCACACTGGTCAGCGCGATGGAAAAGAAAGGTATAAGGAGCATCGTTTTCAGTTCTTCATGCACCGTATATGGAGAACCTGATGTATCTCCGGTGAACGAGAATTCCCCGATTAAAAAAGCAAGTTCCCCTTACGGCAATACCAAACAAATAGGTGAAGAAATATTATCTGATTGCCCTTTTTTAAATACAATAGCGCTGCGGTATTTTAACCCTATTGGGGCCCATCCTTCCGGTTTGATAGGCGAGCTGCCGCTTGGTGTGCCCAATAACCTGGTGCCTTTTATCACACAGACCGCGATTGGACTTAGATCGGAACTTACGGTTTTTGGTGATGATTACAATACAAAGGACGGCACATGTATCAGGGATTATATTCATGTGGTGGACCTTGCAAAAGCACATGTAAAAGCCGTCGATTATATCAAGCAACACCCGGACAAACAGTTTGACGTATTCAATATAGGCACCGGCAATGGATTCACAGTTTTGGAGATTATCAAGACTTTTGAGGAAGTGAACCAGGTAAAGCTCAACTACACCATTGGTAACAGGCGTGCAGGAGATGTCGAAAAAGTGTGGGCCAATACGGATAAGGCAAAAAACGTCCTGGAATGGGAAGCCCACCTAACCCTTGAAGACATGGTGAGGACCTCCTGGTACTGGCAAAAAAGCCTGGCAACCCAACCCTGAGTAATAATTAAAGCAAATAACCAATGAATAAATTATCACGTCTTGCCGAAACCCTGATACCTTCTGAGATCATAAAACTGGGAAATGAGATCAGTGAACGCGTGAAACAGGGCCAGAAAATCTATAACTTTACAATTGGGGATTTTGACCCGCATATTTTCTCAATCCCCATAGAACTTGAAAATGAGATTATCAAGGCCTATAAAAATAAAAAAACCAATTATCCTCCTGCAAATGGCATGGCGGAATTGAGAAATTCAGTGGCTGATTTTATCAGGCAAAAGCAAGGCCTGACTTATGATGCAGGCTCTTTTCTGATATCAGGTGGTGGAAGACCCCTGATATATGCAGTATACAGAACGGTATGCGACAGGAACGACAAAGTCATATATCCGGTTCCCTCATGGAACAATAACCATTACACCCATTTTATAGAAGGCGAACATATCCTGGTGCAAACCACGGTCGAAAATAATTTTCTGCCGACTGCCGAAGAACTGGTGCCTCACTTTAAGGACGCCTGCCTCCTGGCTTTATGTTCCCCTCTCAATCCGACCGGGACTGTTTTCACAAAGGAACAATTAAGCAAGATATGCGAAGCTGTTCTGGCTGAGAATAAACGCCGTGGACCTGAACAGAAACCTTTGTATATACTTTACGACCAGATTTACTGGACCCTGACTTATGGCGAGGCAAAACACCATGACCCTGTCAGCCTGTATCCTGAATTAAGGGATTATACAATTTATATAGATGGTATCAGCAAAGCATTCTGTGCAACCGGTGTGAGGGTTGGCTGGGCATTTGGACCTTCACAAGTCATTGATAAGATGAAAGGCATATTGAGCCATATTGGTGCCTGGAGTCCGATGGCGGAACAGGTTGCAACAGCCGAATACATGAAACAGGCCGAGGCAGTTGATACCTTTCTTTTCGCTACCAAATCCGCATTGCACCAACGGCTAAAAGCAATTTACGAAGGGTTTGCCAAATTAAAAGAGCTTGGATACCCTGTTGATGTCATTTCGCCCATGGCAGCCATGTACCTGACCATACGTTTTTCATTAAAGGGAAGGAAGACAAGCAATGGCGTGGAAATAAAAACCACAGATGATATGAGTGCCTATTTATTGCAGGAAGCTTCCCTTGCCATCGTGCCATTTTCTGCTTTTGGTTCTGACAGGGAAAGTGAATGGTACAGGTTAAGCGTAGGCACCTGCAAGATAGAAGATATTCCTAAAATGCTGGAAAAACTAAAGGATGCCCTTGACAAGCTAAGCCTGGCAATACCTACAAAATAAAGTTTAAATTAATCTGTCACCGCCACGAGTTCGGTGTCGAATATCAATGTTGCAAACGGAGGAATACCAGCCTGGTGACCTTGTTCTCCATATGCGAGGTAATAAGGTATGATCAGTTTGTATTTTGAACCTTCCTTCATCAGGCTGATGCCTTCGTCCCATCCCGGGATGACCTGCCCGACACCCACCTTGAACGCCAATGGTTCGTTGCGTTTATAGGAATTGT
>JANWHK010000098.1 GCA_025450395.1 Bacteroidia bacterium | reverse complement strand
TGGGCTTAAGATCTCAGAATTTCGTACAAGAAAGAATGGTTTGGGATAAAGTAGTAGCAAAAACCAGTGTTCCAAGGCTTTTACACTATTCAGTTCGCAAATTGGAGATCAAGTTGGAATGGAGATTTTGATGTCAGGATAAGCGCCCCGCGACCGACGGGTAGCCCAGTGGCACGTGCCACGGGGCCGAACGTAGTGGAGCCAAAGGGCGCGGTTTAGGCGCCCAAAAAAGCAAACCCCAACATAGCGTTTACATCCTTGTTTGAAGTATGACCGAATCATCTTAAATTTGCAGCCTTATGTTGAACTCCAATTCTACAGACCGTATTATAAAAGCCCCGACCGGGAATAAGCTGCACTGCAAAAACTGGGTGACTGAAGCTGCCTACCGCATGCTGATGAATAACCTGGATCCGGATGTGGCTGAAAAGCCGGAAAACCTGGTGGTATACGGCGGCACCGGAAAAGCCGCGCGCAACTGGGAGAGTTATCACCTGATCATCAAGGCGCTTGAAGACCTTAACGAGGATGAAACGCTGCTGATTCAATCGGGTAAACCTGTCGGTATTTTGCCATCGCATAAGGACGCACCCCGCGTGATCATTTCAAATTCACAACTCGTTCCACATTGGGCAACGCTTGAATATTTCAGGGAACTGGAAGCCAAGGGCCTCATCATGTACGGTCAGATGACTGCAGGCAGTTGGATATATATCGGTTCGCAGGGCATTGTGCAGGGAACATATGAAACGTATGCTGAATGTGCGCGCCAGCATTTTAACGGGACATTAAAAGGAACACTGAATGTCACCGCAGGTTTGGGCGGAATGGGCGGGGCACAGCCATTGGCCATCACGATGAATGAAGGTGTGTGCCTGGCTGCTGAAATGGAGGAATGGAGAATGAAAAAACGGCTGGATACGCGATACCTCGACATCATGACACGCGACATTGACCAGGGTATTGACATGGCGCTGAAGGCGAAGGAAAATGGTGATGCCTTGTCGATCGGTGTGCATTGCAATGCAGTGGACCTGCTTGAAAGATTAAAAAGCAGGGGTATTGTTCCTGATACGCTTACTGACCAGACCAGTGCGCACGATCCGCTGGTGGGTTATTTCCCTGAGGGATACGATGTGGAAAGTGCTGACAAGTTGCGCAAGACCAATCCTGAAAGATATATCGAGGAGAGTTACAAAACCATGGTGCACCATGTGAAACTGATGATAGAATTCCAGTCAAAAGGCAGCGTAGTTTTTGATTACGGAAATAACCTGAGGGGAAGAGCGCTTGAAAAAGGACTTGAAAATGCCTTTGATTTTCCGGGTTTTGTTCCCGCATTTATTCGGCCGCAATTTTGTCTCGGAAGAGGACCTTTCAGATGGGTGGCCCTGAGTGGTGATCCTGATGATATTTATGCGACGGATAAAAAAATACTTGAATTGTTCCCAGAGGACGAAGGCCTGAAACGCTGGATCAAGATGGCGCAGGAACGTATCGAGTTCCAGGGATTGCCTGCCCGTATCTGCTGGCTTGGCCAGGGGCAACGGGAGAAAGCAGGACTTGCCTTCAATGAAATGGTAAAGAACGGTGAGGTAAGTGCACCGATAGTGATAGGAAGGGACCACCTGGATTGTGGTTCTGTGGCCAGTCCCAACAGGGAGACGGAAGCCATGCTGGACGGCAGTGATGCAATTGCTGATTGGCCTGTATTGAATGCGTTGATCAATACCGCCGGAGGTGCAAGTTGGGTCAGCCTGCACCATGGCGGTGGGGTAGGAATAGGGTATAGTATACACGCCGGAATGGTGATTGTCGCAGATGGTACGGATGATGCGGCGATAAGGCTGAAACGCGTGTTGCACAACGACCCGGCCATGGGTGTCATTAGGCACCTGGATGCCGGTTATGATATCGCAAAAGATACGGCCAGGAAATTTCGTCTTGATTTAAGAGAAAGATTAAATGCCTGACGCACTCCATACAAAAAAAAACGTTTCACTTAAACCTTACCATACATTTGGACTGGATGTCATGGCGAATGAGTTTAAGGAGGTGCATACCCTGGATCAGATCAGGGATGCAATCAAGCATCTTCGCGATAAACCATTCATGATACTTGGAGGTGGCAGCAATGTGCTGTTTACAGGAGATTATGAAGGATTGATATTGAAAAATAATATAAAAGGAAATGAGGTCGTGCATGAAACAGCGGACCATGTTTTTTTGAAAGCCTTCAGTGGCGAGAACTGGCATGAACTGGTCTTGTATTGTGTGCATCACAAATGGGGTGGTATTGAGAACCTGTCGCTGATACCGGGTACCGTCGGTGCGGCCCCCATGCAGAATATCGGTGCTTATGGGGTTGAACTCGAGAAGGTGTTTATCAGCCTGGAAGCGCTTAACCTGGAAACATTGGAGCTTGAAGAATTTCATACCGAACAATGTGAATTCGGTTATCGCGAAAGTGTATTCAAGCGAAAATTAAAAGGCAAATATTTTATTTATTCCGTAACGCTGAGACTTGATAAAGAACCTGTGATTCACGCGGAGTATGGCGACATAAAAACCGTACTGGCAGAAAAGGGTATAGATTGGAACACTGCCCGTATTGCGGATATCAGCGAGGCCGTTATCCAGATCAGGCAGAGCAAGCTACCCGACCCGAAAGAGATCGGCAACAGCGGTTCATTTTTCAAGAATCCCGTAGTTGATGTGGCGCATTTTAACCTGCTGAAAACACAATTTCCGGATATCAGGGGTTTCGAACAATACAACGGTATCAAGGTACCCGCCGCCTGGCTGATAGAGCAGTGTGGCTGGAAGGGCAAGAGGGTGGGGCATACTGGCAGTCATGCCAAACAGGCATTGGTGCTTGTGAATTACGGTGGTGCCACCGGCAATGAGATTTGGCAATTGGCCAGGGATATTATTGATAGTGTATTCATCAAATTTGCGATTAAGCTGGAACCAGAGGTGAATATAATCTGAGGAATGTACGATGTACGATGTGGGGGAATGTACGATGTACGATATACGATGTATTGGAACCAATTGTGAATTATGAGTGATGAATTGTATTGAATCCAGTAACGGAACATTCAAAAGAACCACGTCATGGCGAATCACACGGCGGCTTTGCGTGTGATGCTTTGCCACAGAGCGTCATGCGAAGCATGTCTGCTTAGTGGTGGCCATCTGCCGTCGTTTAACTTAATTTGTACATGCATAAGTAAAGGGATGCCCAACTAACAACTAAATTCTCCCCCAATTGTAACTTGTAACTTGTAAATTGCATTTGGCTTACCACATTTTCCCGAAACTTTCTTTCTGAAAAATTTTATTGTTTTCCCTGAAGGTAGATGTGTGCTTGTTTTGCAACATCATCGGGTCCTTTTTCGAGAATAATCTTGACAATACTGAGATCGGGAAAAGTATGAAATAAAACAGGGTTGAGAGTATAATCTTTGGCATGACAAAGTTGAGTATTTTGGCAAATTTCATCCAGACCAGGTCTATGATACGGTTGAGATAATCTGAACTTATGCCGATAAGCGCAAGGACCAGGCCAAGGTTAAAAAACCATTCCTTTTGAAAGATAAAATACAGGACGACGAGGGCTATCGCAATGGTGAATACTGATCTTTCAGGTTTGTGTGTCTTTGCCTGGATCCCTGCCTCATTCTTGATTTCATTTAAAACATTGATCGTTGACTGCCCACCCTGATCGGCCTTGTCAAATATGTAGTTATTGATCACCAGGTAATCTATTTCTGTATGCATGAAACACCTGAATGCATCCAATGGTGTGTTGACAACGGATTCACCTCTCACATTAAAGCTGGTGTTCACGAGTATGCCATGCCCGGTCCTGTTTCTTACACTTTCTATGAGTGCATAAAATTGCGGATTAGTTTCTTGGTGGACACTTTGTACACGGGCGGAAAAATCCACATGTGTAATGGCCTGGAATTCGCTCCTCGGCACCCTGAGTTTATCCCGCACACTTAGTGTAGTGTAATTGTCCGGCAGGGGTTTCCGGTATATTTCCTGTATGGGTGCCACAAACAACATATAAGGAGAGTCGACAGCCAAATCAAAATATTTGCTTGCATCCCCGCTTAAAACGGCTGGAGCAAAGGGACGGAATCCTTCCCTGTATTTGATTTTGGCATTGATCTTTTCCTGCATATCGTCAATGCCTGCATAAGCCAGTATACTCCTGTTGCCTAGCGCCCGTGGACCGAACTCCATCCTGCCCTGGAACCATCCGATAATCTTGCCTTCTGCAAGTTGTCTGGAGGTGAACTCGGCAACAGTGTTATAATCATCCTGTTTTTTAAATACAGCCCCGGTACTCCGGCACATTTTTTCAATTTCTTCATCCGCATAAGCAGGTCCCAGAAAAGCTCCCTGCATGCCATCTTCACCAGGCACCGGCAGCGTGGTTTCATTAAAATACATCCTGCTTGATGCAAGTGCTGCACCAATAGCACCTCCTGCATCCCCCGCAGCGGGTTGTATATAGATATCCTTGAAAAGGCCTGATTCTAAAAGTTTGCCATTGGCAACACAATTTAAAGCGACACCTCCTGCAAGGCACAAATAATCGGAACCGCTTATGCGTTTAGCTTCCGCTGCCATTTTCAGGACGATCTCTTCCGTAACATGTTGTATGGCCAGCGCAAGGTTGCAATGTGATTGTTCAATATTTGATTCAGGTTTCCTTTTGGGAAGTCCCAATAAAGTTTCCCATTTTTTTTCATCCAGCATTTTCAAACCTGTGCAATAGTTGAAATACGATTGGTCAAGCCAAATGGAACCGTCAGGCTTGATATCTACAAGGTGTTTTTTTATGAGTGTCTCATAGCGCTTGGTGCTTTCATCATTAGCATTGCCGAACGGAGCCAGTCCCATCAGTTTGTATTCCCCTGAATTGACTTTAAAACCCAGATAATATGTAAACGCGGAATATAAAAGCCCGACAGAATGTGGAAAGTGCATTTCCTTTAGCATCTTTATCTCCTGCTTGTCACCCATGCAAATGGATGCTGTGCACCATTCTCCCACACCATCAATCGTAAGGATGGCCGATGAGTTGAATGGAGAGGTGTAAAAAGCACTGGCCGCATGTGATAAATGGTGTTCAGTGAACTGTAGGTTCAGTTTTTTTCTGTTGTACGGTCCAACGGTTTTTAGCGCAGTGTAAATGTTTTTTTTCAGGAACAGTTTTTCATCCAGCCATACAGGCATGGACTTCAGGAATGACCTGATGCCCCGTGGCGCAAAGGCATAATAGGTTTCCAGCAACCTCTCAAATTTCAGTATGGGCTTATCATAAAAAACAATGGCATCGAGTTCATCAAGACTTATTCCTGCGTAATCCAGGCAATATTTGATGGCATTGACAGGAAAATCTGCTGTGTGCTTGGTCCTTGTAAACCTCTCTTCCTGGGCTGCAGCCACAATTTTACCGCCAATGGAAAGAGCCGCCGCTGAGTCGTGGTAAAAAGCTGAAATACCTAATATCTTTTTCATTCAGGATGTGTGCGCGCGTGATGCAACTCAGGCCGCGCACAAAACTATATTTATTTTTTGATATAAACTCATGCGCTTCGTTGTTGTTTGTTTAACAACATTCTATCATAAAAAAACCCGGACCAATATGCTGGTCCGGGCTTTAAAGAGTTGTGTTTTTATAGTAAATATATTTCTCTAGTTCCTTAAAACTATAAGCTTGGTGTTGCCAACGTTACGACCATCTTTTACAACCTGTATGAAATACATGCCCTGGTCAAGGTCACTTGTGTTCAATACCTCTTCACCACTGGAAGTACCGGCCACTATCCTGTTGATCTCCCTGCCGTTTACATCCGTCAGTATAAATTCAACATGCGCAGACTGGTCATCAAAATGGTAATTGATCTTGGCCATGTGTGATGAAGGGTTCGGATATACCATCAGCGAATAGGCTTCATAGGTATTTACCAGTATGTTGCTCATGGAATCGCAAGGAGGCAGGTAGATGCAAATTGTTTTCCAACATGTTTTTCCTGTAGCGACCTCCGTTAAGAGGACTTTAAAGCAGATGATGGAATTGGCCGGAAGTATATCCGTAAAGTCAGCACTGATGGTTTGCATGCCTGGTGGAACAGGATTCGGTGTTATCGGACCGAAAGTGCCCGCCGCAATTGGCAATATGGATACTGTGGCATTTCCTGCAAACGGGTTGAACACTGTCAGGTCTATGTCATAGGTCCAGGTACTGCCTTCTTTTTCATGGCAATGCGCACATTCACCATAGATGCCAAGATTGCAACTGTCAGGACATGCCTTGTATTCACGCTTGATTGAATCCTTGCAGATGGTTTCTGTGAGCGAATCATACGCGTACATATAAATTGTAAGGAAGGCATTGGTTGGTGGCAGGTCTGTGTAAGTGTAACACAATGTCTGGGTTCCATTATTGATGGTGACCGGGTTCGGAACAAATGTTCCTGCAGTAGAAGACAAAGTGAATGTCGACCCATTGCTGCCGCCCCATGTTACATTCATGCAGACGTAGTATTGTGGATTTCCGCTTCCGTCATAACCTGCACAGTCAAACTTGGTGATCTGGGCTGATAGCTTGCAATTCTTTCCTCCGCATGGTGGCAGTGTATCACAGATAGTCGTATCGCATCTCTGGTCCTGGTTATAGATAATGATGTTGAAACAAGCAATTGCATTGACAGGAGGCGTATCCTCAAACGTTGCTGTAACTGTGTTGATGCCTGCCGCAAGCACCACAGGTGTGAGACTTGAAATAACGCCATTGGGAGAGCTGATGTTTACATTGGCTCCTGCTCCCAGCGTATTATTGAAAGTGAAAGATAAGAAATAAGTCTGGTTTCCACTTGGGCTCACAGGTCCGCAGTGTATGCTCATATTCGCGTTGAATTTACATCCTCCGCATTTCACGAAATCAATCTTTATCGGGTCTGAAATATCTGAGCATCCGGCAGCAGTAGTGATCTTGACCGTATAGGTTCCCGACTGGTAAAGCGGGATATGTATGGTGTCACTGGTAGCCCATGGGATCGCCACATTATTGAAATACCATTGGTAAGAGGCATATCCCGGAGGTGCATACCATACCAGTTGTGTCACTGTATCGCAGATATCATAACATCCGGTCATCAGTCCGCAGAAGTCAGGCAATGGATTCACGATGGTGCTGGCCGATGCCTTGCATCCGAAGGTGTCAATGACAGTAACTGTATAAATGTTCGGAATGCCGGTATAGATGGTATCGTTCACTTCTCCATTGTCCCAGAAATAACCTATGAGGTTGGTAGAGGTACTGGTGGCGACAATCATGTTAAGGGTGCCTGCGCACAAAGCGGGAGTTGGAACAATGCTGACATTCGGGTTGGGATGAATGATGAAATTAAGTGTATCAGTTCCGTAACAGGTGTCAGGACTTATCACGTTCACTATCATCTGGTGGTTACCCAATGAGAAAGAACCTGAATAGATGCTCAATTGATTGGTTGTACTACCCTGGGCTATGCCGTCAATGGTCCATGAGAAAACGGCGCCGGGAAGGTTCGGATAATTGGCTACGAAATCATAGAAATTATTCTCACAAAGTGAAACAGGTCCTATGATATTTGGTTTAGGTCGGGTCTTGGCCAGTATATTCTTATTCGCGGTCATGAAGAAACATCCCTTTGCATCGGTAATTTCCACATGATAGGTTCCGGTTTGCAATGCCCATATCACCTGCGTGGTTTGGGTTGTAGTCCAGAGGTAGCTGTAGGCAGGGTATCCACCGCTTGCATTCACCGTGAGTTTGACACTGTCACCCTCGCAGAATTTAAGAGGGCCACCTGCCGTGATGGTTCCTGAAAGGTTGTTGACAAGTACCACGACTTTTTTCATGGCTGTGTCTTTACATCCCAGGCTGTTCACCACCTGTAGCGTGACGGTATAGGCACCCGGATTGGTATAGGTCCGGATCGGACTTGTAATCAGCGAACTTGAGCCATCACCGAAAGTCCAGCTCGAACTGAGTGAAGTGCCGGTGCTCGTATTGGTGAATATGACGGGTAGTCCCTGGCAGAATGAATCCTGTATCGTGAAGGACGCATTTGGCAGTGCTGGTATGACCACGGTTTTGGTGATGGTACAGATACCTCCAACAGTCAGGCTTACGGTATAAGTGCCCGGCGCGAGGTTTTTTATAGGGCTTTTAAGGGTACTGGTGTATCCGCCCGGATTGATCAGCCAACTCCATGATGGAGCAGGATAACCGGTCAGTACCTTTGTCGTGTTGACAAATTTGACCTTGACTGAATCCGCGTAATTGACGCAATAAAGTGAATCATAAAAATTCGGGATGTATTTGACGGTATCCACTTTGTACATGCATACATAACATGTGCCTGTACCCGTTGAATTTGGAACGTCAGCACAGAGTTTGACACGGTAATATCCGGGTTCTGTAAATGTATGCGTTACGGGTGTTCCGGATGCACCGCCCGGGTTGAACGGATCGTCGAAATCCCAGCTGAGGTTGGTCACACCCCCGGATATGATGGCATTAAAACTATCCTTGTTGCAGCCAAGTCTTGTCCTGTTGTAAGTCAGTGTATATGCAGCGGGCGTACATGGTATACAGGATATGATGGATACCGTGATGACATTGCTGGTATCCTTGCAGCCATAACTGTTGGTACCGACGACGTAATAAGAGTTTGTGGAAGTAGCCGTATACGATGTGCTGGTAGCTCCGCCGATTGCTCCGGAGCTATTGTACCATTGGTAAGTAGTTCCGACTGCCGGAGCTGCTACATACATGGTAGTGGATACAGGGGCGCTGCAAAACTGGTTAGGGTCGGGTGTGGAGATGGTAATATTCGGCTTAGGCAATATTGAAATATTGGCCGTAGTGCTGGCAGTTCCGGGGCATGAGCCTCCATAGGTGACGGTGAGCGTTACGACATAGTTGCCCGGAGCATTATAGACGTGTGTCGCGGGATTGCCTGTGCCGGTTCCGGCATCGCCAAAAGTCCATGCATAGGATACTGCAGAAGTGCTGCTTGAAACTGTCACTGATGTGCCCTGGCATGCCGTTGGAGGAACGCTGATATTGGGAATTGGAGGATAGTTCACATTGATAAGTATGGAGTCCTTTCTTGAAAAACCGCATACTGTTCTTTTCACTACGAGCCACGCATTGCCTGTGTAATTATTCCACTGGACAGTGATGGCATTTGTATGCTGTCCTGAACTCACGCTGCCGGCAATGGCAGGATTGATGCTCCAGACAAAATCGTCGCCTATCACGTTCGTTGAATAGTTTTCATTGCTGTTGGCACAGACCGTATCCGAGCCAAAAATAGGTGTGACACCCAAAGGCAAGGCTGAACTGACAGACATGCTGATAGCACTGGATTTGCATCCGGTAACGGGATCTATCTGGTAAACTGTAATGCTATATGGGCCGGCCGGTCCCCAGGTAATGCTGAGGGTATTGCCTATACCTGTAGCCGGTGAACCATTGGTAACCTGCCAACCTATAAAATAATCGGCTGAAGTTGGTACCGCGGTATAGACATATGAATTGTTCGGGCAAACAGGGTTTGGACCAAACAGTGTGTCTACAGGTGGCGGAATAGGGTTGACCTTTAATGTTTTTTTAATGGGCCCGTTGCAATAATTACCCGAAACATCATTTGCGGTAATAATAAACTGGCCGGGTCCATAAGTCCATATACCGGTAAATGGCGTGTTGCCCACAAGGGTATTGGAAGTATAGGTGGTGACTCCGCTGATATTGGTTATAGTCCAGTAAATGGTACCGGTTGGAGGGGGCGATATGCTGAAATTATAGGGCTGGTTTTCACAGATGGCTGCAGGGCCTACCAGGGTCATTTTAGGTTTGATGCTTACCGGCAATGAGGAATGTCCGCCACAACTCAGTGGAGGTGTAGCGCCATTGGTGGTATGGTAATAGTCCGCAGTGATGGTGCCTGAGAATGGAGCTGCCATATAATAACACACCTGCACTTCATGTACATTCACTGAATCAGTGGTAACGGTAACACCGGGAGGAAAATGCCATATAATACTATCTATAGGTATATCACAACTGATATGGTAAATATAACATTCATTCTGGCATACAAGTGAAGGTCCTGTTATGGTAGCATTAGGCGTGATGATGGGAACGAATACTGTAGTTGGGGAATTACAGAATCCGGGGCAGTTCACACTGAGTGTGATGGAACCGGGCCCTGTGCTTCCCCATTGAACGGTAACTGTTGAATCGGTATTGGAGCCTATGATGACGCCGTTTGTCACGGTCCATAGATAATTACTGCATCCCTGTGCATTGGTGGTATAGGTCACAGTAGCATCAGGGCATACGGTACTGATACAGAATATTTCAGGACCGGGGTTGCTGGAAACAACTACTGTAACATAGGCTGTATCCTTGCATTTACATTGGTTTTCTACAACCAGCATGACCGTATAGGTACCGGCAGATGAATAGGCATGTGAGGTATTTCCCCAACCCGGTGCGACCTGGAAAGCAGTTCCGCCGTCACCGAAATACCAGCTCCATGAATTGATGGGAGAACCCACACCTGCTGTTGACATGTCTATGAACTGTATGACCTGGTTTTTACATGCATTTACAACGAATCCGGTAAGACCTGGTAATGTGGTAAATGCCGCTGTTGGTTTACCGACTATTTCCACACATTTTTCAACTTTGCGTGAGCAACCCCAGGCATTGGTTTCAGTAACCGTAATGCTTCCTGTCCCAATACCGGTCCAGTACACATTTAATACGTTTCCGCTGCTGCTGTAGTTGGCTGAACCTGTAACGGTCCAAACGTAAGTGCTGCCGGGGTGAAGTGGAGTGGACTAGGAGATGTTGGTCGAGTCACATGCCACAAGGCAGGTTTCTTCCTTGTCGGGCTGGCCTGCACTACCTTTTCGCCCGCCGCAACCCGATATGAATGAAGGGGTGATGGCTGGATTGGGTTTGGCATGTATCACCACGTTGATGACATTGGTGCAGATGACTACATTCAATGCGTTTTTGACAACAAGGGTGACTGTTCCCGAACCGATGGAAGTCCAGGCGACGCTGATGCTGTTGCCTGCTCCGATGACAGTACCTCCTCCAGTGGCATTCCATGTGTAGGTTTCACCCGGATTGGAAGGGGTGCTGTAGTTACGGGTCTCATTTTCACAGACGTCTGTAGGCCCTGTGATGGGGCAGATGGCAGACAATTGTGAAGGAAAAAAGAAGAGTAAACTACAGAATAAGCTAATTGTGATTTGTGTAAAGTGTTTCATGCATATTATGTTTTAATAATACAAAGCTAACAAAAAAAACACAAACGAAAAAGTTTATTTGTGCATATATGTACGTTAATTGTTGTGAAAATCAGCCAATTAAAAGGAAGGGGCTAGGATATAGGGGCTAGGGGATAGGGAATGTACGATGTACGCCTTGTCCGCCTATGGCGGAACATACGACATACGATGTGGGGAACCCAAAATACGACTATTCCTAAAGCGACCACAGATCACCACGGCCTGAGGACAGGCCTCGTGATGACCGTTTCCAAAACATCCTTTCTGAAAACCGCTTACGAAATCCATCTTGCGAAGTCGGTCATGGCGAATCCGCCGCGGCGGACGCTTCGGGTATCATGCTTGCCACAGGGCGTCATGTAAATGTCTGCTTTGTGGTGGCCATCTGCCAATCGTAGAACCGTCACTCCTTTGTATTTTACCAACTCAAAAATATTTCCTTGTAATTTTATAATATTAGTTTTTTAGTAAATGAATTAGCCGTTGCCTTATTTTTATGAAGGTCCACGATTCCCCCCACCCAAATGACTAAAAAAAAATGGAAGGGAAATTCTATTCCGGATTTTGACTTTTTTTTTCCTGGCCGGGGTAAAATAGACCCTAAAATCCAAGGTTGATGGCATCTGTTTTGAAAACTAGACGTATTTTTTTATTTTTAATCTATTCTAATTCAAATGATTAAGATATATTGGGTACAAATGAGCCGTTTATTTTTAAATATGTTTCAAAAATTGAAAACGGATTTATAACTTTGATTAGAAACCTTCGAAGACACTAGGTATATCTACGTACTGAGTGTTTTCACCTACCGGATTGCACACTAAAAAAAACACAGGATATGGAAAATTTTAACCAGACCAAAGAAGGATTTATTAAATCAGCTGTTTTATCTGTTGTGATATTGTGTATTTGTTTTATGCCGTTTATTTTGTTTTCCCAGATCCCGACAAGGATCATCGTCAATTCCGGTTTTGAGCTTCCTGCCATGGGATGCGCCAACAGCTATGGTAAAATCCAGCAGGCGAGCGTGCCTGGCTGGAAAACGACCGATAGCATCTCATCAACCACCATCTTGTGTGGAAGCGCAGGTGCGAGCTCGAATTATCTTATCGAGATATGGACTTCAGTGTTTAACAGCAGGAGTGCATATGCGGGCAACCAGTTTGCAGAGACCAATGCCAACAGTGCGGCATTTCTTTACCAGGAAATATGCCTTCTGGCAAATGAAGCTGTACCTTTTTCGGTATATCACCTCAGAAGGGCTGCTTCAGGAACTGGAGAGCAGATCGCTGCGGAACTTAAAACCTCCACCGGAACGAATATTGTCACAGGCACCACACACACCGCTACTGGTTCATGGACCAATTATACCGGTACCCTCACCAATAATGGTACAACAGGATTAAGGCGTTATGGCTTCAGGGCCATTTCTGGTGGTAATACCGGTAACCTGCTGGACAATATCACCATTTCCCTGAAACCCCTGACGGATATCAAGTCATTTACAGCATCAGGCACATATGAAACGGATAGCAATTCCCTGAATATATATGTCAACGGAACCCTTGTTAGTGCGGCTTTTGTCACGATTGCCAGAACCGGAACTGCTACTTATCTTTCGGATTATACGATAGGTAATCCAAGCAGGGGAGCCGCCGTGAAAAATGCCAATGGTGATATTACACTGACCTTGCCTGCAGGGGATTATAATCCCAACTTGTCCACCGGGTCCACAGCCGGGTTAATTTCGATGAAGTTCAACGCATTGAATGAAAGTGTTTTTGAACCCAGTGAAACTGTCCGTTATACTATTACTGCTACAGGTAATGGCGGTGGAGGTAATCCCGGTCTTGACCTGGCTTCCAGCATTACAGGCTTGAGCGCTGCCTGTGCCGCAACTGTTGGTTTTGCCCAATTCAGTATTTTGGATATCACAAGTCTTCCTGTCAAGCTGGTCGATTTTTCTGCAGAAAGAGAAGTTGGTTTTAATACCATCAACTGGATAGTGACAGAGGAAGACAATGTATCTAAATATATACTGGAATACAGCGTTAATGGAACAGATTATATGACGGTTTCTGAGATAGTGTGTGATCCTTCCGCAAATTTTTATTATACCTTTAACCACCAGGTTGGTGCCTTGGCCAATGTAAGTTACAGGTTAAACGTACGGGACAGGGAAGGGAATGTAACGGTTTTGGGCCAGCCTGTAACCCTGACCTCAAATATCAATACTTCACTCTCTGTTTATCCCAATCCGAATAAAGGGATATTTGCAGTCAATTATTTTTCAAGCCGGTCCATGGAAACAAGATTTACCATCACCGATATTTTCGGCAAGGAAGTTTATGCATTGGATGTCTTTTCTCATAAGGGTGACAACTCCCTTCAATTTGGCTCAGACCTGGAATTCGCGAACGGTATCTATTACCTCACGTACGCATACGGAGATATCTCAAAAACCATCAGGATCAATATCCTGAAATAAAGAACGTATAAATTTTGATAAATAAAAAACCGGATAAAGAAATTTACCCGGTTTTTTTATTTAATCGATGCAAGCCCTTCGGGCTTAGGGGTTGAAGATTTTATTCACTACGTTCATGAGATCGCTACGCTAAGTTCAACCCCTACATATCCTAAAACAAATTGTAATTTGTAACTTGTAAATTGTAACTAGTTCCTAAACACAATCTGGTTCTCAAAAGAATCCACAATAATCGGTTTCTCTTTTTTCACTTCACCCATTAATATCTTCTTTGACAATTCATTCAGCACTTTTTTCTGCAAGACACGTTTCAAGGGACGGGCACCGAATTGCGGGTCGTAACCCAGTTGCGCCAGCCATTCAACCGCTTCATCCGTGATCTCGAGCACAAAACCCGCATCCGAAAGCTGCTTTATCATGCCACTCATCTGTATCCTCACGATCTTGAGTATGTCTTCCCTGCTAAGAGGTTCAAACATGATGACCTCATCGATGCGGTTCAGGAATTCAGGGCGGATGGTATTCTTCAAAACCTGGTATACCTCATTCTTGGTTTTGGCGATAACTTCCTGCTTGTTGTCATCGTTGAGGTTCTCGAAATTCTCCTGTATGATGGTTGAACCGATATTGCTGGTCATGATCACAATGGTGTTCCTGAAATTAGCCGTTCTGCCCTTATTGTCGGTCAGCCTGCCGTCATCCAGCACCTGTAGCAGAATATTAAACACATCCGGGTGTGCCTTCTCTATCTCATCAAGTAGTATCACTGAATAAGGCCTTCTTCTCACAGCTTCGGTCAGTTGTCCTCCCTCATCATAACCTACATATCCCGGAGGCGCGCCAATCAGCCTGCTGACTGTATGTTTTTCCTGGTATTCACTCATGTCTATCCGCACCATGGCATTGTCATCATTGAACAGGAAGGATGCAAGAGCCTTCGCCAGCTCGGTTTTACCAACACCGGTAGTACCAAGGAATATGAATGAACCGATAGGTCTTTTAGGGTCCTGTAAACCGGCCCTGCTCCTGCGAACGGCATCCGAGATGGCAGAGATGGCTTCCTCCTGGCCGACCACGCGTTTGTGCAATTCCGCTTCAAGGTGTATCAGTTTTTCCCTTTCACTTTGCAACATCCTGTTGACGGGAATGCCGGTCCATTTGCTTACGACTTCGGCAATATCCTCTGCACCCACTTCTTCCTTCACCATGGGTTTGTCGCCTTGTATTTCAACAAGTTTAACCTGTAGCTGAAGCACTTTCTCTTCGGCCTCTTTTATTTTGCCATACCTGAGCTCAGCCACTTTTCCGAAATCACCGTTCCGTTCTGCCTGGTCAGCTTCATTCCTGAAGTTTTCAATAGCTCCCTTGGTAGCCTGAATTTCTTCCACGACTTCCTTTTCGCGTTTCCACCTCGCATTTACAACGTTGCGTTCCTCACTGAGATTCGCAAGTTCCTTGTTCAGTTTATCCAGTTTTTCCTTGTCGTTTTCTTTTTTGATCGCTTCGCGCTCAATCTCAAGTTGCACGATCTTCCTGTTCATCTCATCGAGTTCTTCGGGAAGGGAATCAATCTCTATCCTGAGTTTGGAAGCGGCCTCATCGAGCAAGTCTATGGCTTTATCCGGCAGGAACCTGTCGCTGATATACCTGCTCGAAAGTTCAACGGCATTGATAATGGCTTCGTCCTTGATGCGCACTTTGTGATGCACTTCATAACGCTCCTTCAATCCCCTGAGTATGGAGATGGCATCCTGGATATCCGGTTCCTCTACCATTACTTTTTGAAAACGCCTTTCAAGGGCCTTGTCATTTTCTATGTATTTCTGGTATTCCGCCAGAGTGGTAGCGCCTATGGCCTTTAATTCACCTCTTGCAAGCGCTGGTTTCAGGATGTTTGCGGCATCCATGGCACCTTCGCTTTTGCCGGCTCCCACCAGGGTATGTATCTCGTCAATGAACATCACGATTTCCCCATTGCTTTTAATGACCTCATTGATTACTGCTTTCAGTCTTTCCTCGAATTCGCCCTTGTATTTAGCCCCGGCTATCAATGCGCCCATATCCAGGCTGAAAATGGTCTTTGATTTCAGGTTCTCAGGTACATCACCTTGCACAATCCTGCGGGCCAGTCCTTCCGCTATCGCCGTTTTACCGACTCCCGGTTCACCAATCAGCACCGGGTTGTTCTTGGTTCGCCTGCTGAGTATCTGCAGCACCCTCCTTATTTCTTCGTCACGTCCTATCACCGGATCGAGTTTGCCGGAGGATGCAAGTTCATTCAGGTTCAATCCGTATTTTTTCAATGCATTGTATTGCTCGCCACCTCCTTGTGAGGTCACTTTGGAATTACCTTTCAGTTCCACTATTGCCTTTTTTGCATCGGCCAGCTTGATCCCTGCATCCTTCATCAGGTTGCCCACATTGTCGTTGTTATGGATAAGCGATAATATGATATGCTCTACTGAAACATATTCATCACCCATTTCCTTCATCAGTTTTTCGGCATGCATCAGGGTGGTATTGGCCTGGCTGGAAAGGGCCTGGCTTTGGCCTCCACCTGTAACCTTTGGCAAACCATTCAGTATCGCGTCATTGGCCATTTTTACACGGTTGAGGTTCGCGCCGACTTTGCTGAACAGGTACGTAATGATCTCATCATCATTGTCGAGTATGCCCTTTAAAATATGCGCATTTTCAATGGTAGGATTCTGGTTCTCGAATGCAGCCTGTTGCGCACTCTGAACACATTCCTGTGCCTTGATTGTGAATTTATTGATATTCATAG
>JANWHK010000097.1 GCA_025450395.1 Bacteroidia bacterium | reverse complement strand
TTAAATTAAAAATTAAAAGTTAAAAATTAAAAATTCATATCTCATCATTCCTCATTCATAATCCATCATTCATAATCCATAATTCCTCATTCATAATCCATCATTCATAATTCCTCACATCGTCCATAATACATCGTCCATCCCATCGTATGTCGTATGTCGTATATCGTACATTCCTCAGGAGCCCCATCCCATATTGGATGCATACCTCGCAAGTTGCGTATAATGATGTCGTCCATGCCATGCATATAAACCGACAACATGTCCCAATGTATATTCCTTGTTATATTCCGGATGGATATAGGTCTTTTCAAAATCCTCGGTTTCCATGTTCTTTAAAAGAATGACCCACCTGCCATGTAGTGCTTTTAATAACTGAACGGATAATTCCGGATCGGCATAGATGGAATCATCGGTCTCTGCCCAAAGGTCCTGTATATAAGGCTTGATGGTAGGCATATCTTCCGTCATGGTGAGTTTGAACCTTGTATAGGCCTGCATATGACTGTCGGCCAGGTGGTGTATCACCTGCCTGAAAGTCCAGCCTCCGTCGCGGTACCTGGCATCGTAATGTTCAGGGCCCAGTTTCCTGAAAAATGCTTCAAGGACTGAAGGAAATAATTGTATTTCCTGAATGGATTGCTGGATATAACCAAGCTCTATTTCCAGGGGAGGTACAAATGGCCCGAAAGCCTGCGTGATCTCTTCTTGTGAATACATAAGCTTTATCCAAAATTTATTTCTGCGCTGTCACCCAGGTTAAGGCTGTGGACGGTGCCCTGCAGCGAGGCATCGTTGCCTATCAGTGAGTTGGTCAGTACGGCATAATTGAGTTCAGCAAAAGGTCCGATAATGGATTCCTTGATGATGGAGGATTCAATATGTACGTTTTCTCCTATGCTTACATTGGGTCCGACAATGCTGTTGGAGATCTTGCAACCCTTGTCAATAAATACCGGTGGTATGATGATGGAGTTGTGTATGGATTCCTTGTCGATGGTGTTGAAATTACCTCTCTTCAGCAGCAGTTGGTTGGTCTGTAGCAATATTTCTTTTTTGCCGCAGTCGAACCAGGATATGACATTATAGGTATAGAACTCCGTTCCGAGAGCGACCATGCACATCATGGCATCGGTCAGGTGAAATTCGTTCAGGGTCTTAAGGTTGTTTTCAATATTGCTGGTCAGGCAGGTCATCAGCTCCTTTGTTTCAAGGATCTTGTAGATACCTACCAGGGCAAGGTTGGACTTGGGGATGGCAGGTTTCTCAACGAGCTTGTAGATCTTGCCGTCCTTGTCGACTTCAGCTACACCGAACTGGCGTGGGTCATCCACCTTCTTGACGCCGAGTACAGAGGTCTTGGAATCTATGATTTCTTTCCAGTTCACTTCACATATCGTATCGCCAAAAACCACCAGTATGGGCTGGTTGCCTATTGCTTCCTTGGCCAGCCATATGGCATGTCCTGTGCCTTTGCCAGTGGTTTGCATCACGAAGGAGGTCTTGATGGATGGATAGGTCTTGGAAATATATTCTTCGATCTTGTCACCGAGATAACCGATAATGAAAACAAAGTCATCAATGCCAGCTTCTACAAGTTGATCGACGATATGCGCTAATATAGGTTTTCCCGCGACGGGAATAAGTGACTTCGGTTGTGTATGGGTATGGGGCCTGAGCCGGGTGCCAATGCCAGCAACAGGAATAACTGCTTTCATGGGTATTGATTTTTGGGGAGGTCAAAAATAACGATATTCCGAATAAAAAAAAATAAAGAAATATAATTGGAGCGCTTCTAGCAGTAAATTGACATTTTTTTGTAAGTTTGCCTTTGTAAAAATGGAAAAGGTAGTCAGTGGTATCAGGCCTACAGGGAAATTACACCTGGGCAATTATTTCGGGGCAGTCAAGAATTTTATTCGCATGCAGGATGAGTTCGATGCGTTTTTTTTCATAGCAGACTACCATTCACTTACCACACATCCCACGCCCACTGACCTGCACAGTTCGGTAAAGCGGGTTTTAGCGGAGTACGTAGCCATGGGTCTTGACCCTGACAAATGCACCCTTTACATGCAGAGCGATTTGCCTCAAACAACGGAATTATACCTGTTCCTTAACATGAATGCATACAAGGGTGAACTCGAAAGAGTGAGTTCATTCAAGGAAAAAGTAAGGAGCCAGCCCGATAATGCCAATGCGGGATTGTTGACCTATCCCGTGCTGATGGCTGCAGACATTTTACTTCACCATGGTGAAAAAGTGCCTGTGGGCAAGGACCAGGAGCAGCATCTTGAAATGGCGCGCACTTTCGGCAACCGTTTTAACCGTTTATACAAGGTTGAATATTTTACCGAGCCCCAGGCTTTCAATTACAACCAGGCACTCGTTAAGGTACCAGGATTGACAGGGGGAGGCAAGATGAGCAAAAGTGCGGGAGATATAGATAGTATCTTTATGGCGGATGATGCCGATGTGCTGCGTAAAAAGATCATGAAAGCGGTTACTGCCAGTGTGGAAGGTCCAAGTAAACCGGGTTCGGCAAAACCGGTGGCAATACAGAACCTGTTTGAACTTACGGCCCTTGTCAGTAGTCCTGACGTGATCAGGCATTTTGAAAGCGCATATTATGATGGCAGTATAAGGTTCGGGGACATGAAAAAGCAACTGGCCGATGATATGGAAACCTTTATTTCCCCATTCAGGGAAAAGATAAATGCGGTGATCAATGATGACGCCAAACTCAGTAAAATTGCAAAGACAGGAGCAGAAAAGGCCGCCGAAAGCGCCAATAAAACGATTAAGGAAGTCAGGGAGATCATCGGGTTCAGGAAATTTTATTGAACCAGGCCAAAAGAAAACCTGATACAGTATTACGCGACATGCCATAAACATACACCATGCTGAAAAGAAAGTTCAATGATTTAAAACACATGCGAAAAAATCATCCTTTTTTTTTCTTTTTTGCAGCGTCGGTAATCTTTTTGTATGGTGTTCAGTTGCTTATAAAAACAGAGATAACACCATTGGGTTATTTTGCCCTTTACAGCGATCCGGCGTTTCCGCAGGAAGCGTACATTCAGGCTTTACCGGCAAGCAGTCCGGATCATAAGCCTGTCAACATATACAATACAAAAGGCCAGGGTTTCCTGATGCTGGAGATTCTGTCGACACGTTTTTTCATACTTGGCAAGTCGGACCACTGCAACCAGATGAACCATAAATTGCAACGCCTTGGCCTGGGTGATAACAATAACACGGATTGCAGGGAACTTGAAAAATTCCATCAGTGGTTTCAAACCTACCTGAAGAAGCAGGGCATAAATATCAAAGATAATTATTTGTTAAATGAGTTTGGATTTAAAGACGGGCGACTTATCCGATCAACACCATGATATCCACGCGTATCAGGCCATATCTCAGCAATGAAGCATTCTGGAAGCGCCTGGTGCTTTCCTTTATTACGCTGGCCCTGATCTATTTCTGGTATTCAGCCATGATGCTGCACGATGTATACGATTCTCCATTCCAATACAAAGGTGCTGACATCAGTTACTGGGTTATGCATTGGCTCAGGATCCCGCAAGTTGTGTTGCATAATGAAGTAACAGCTACAATATTTGATCTTGGAATCATACTCAGTTTTATCACGGCAATTGCCTTGATTGATAAACGCGGTTTTACGATATTGGCAGGACTGTTATTGCTCTTGTATCAGTTGTTATTCAATTACAAAATTGGGTACCATACCCACCATTTATTCGGGTTTCAATTTGCCTTATTGCCTTTTTATTTCAGGAAAAAGGATTTTAACCTGGCGGTCAGGTTTGCAGGTATTTTATCATGTCTTTCATACGCATTCTCGGGTTTTTCGAAATTATACCACAAGGCCTGGATGGTATATCATAGCTTTTCTGATATACTGCAAAACCAGCATGCCGCTTATTTTTATTTCAGGCCCGAAACCATGCGCAGCAAATTTTGCCTGTGGCTGATACAACATCCCGGACTTGGATATACCTTTTTTATTTGTGCGATGATACTGCAGATGAGTTTCATCATTGGCTTATTTACCACAAGGTTTAATAAGGCCCTGGCAATTTTTATCGTATGTTTTCATTTAATGGATTGGTGGCTCATGAATTTAGGTATTTTTATGTGCATGACGGTGATGGTATGGCTATTCCTTTACAGGCCCAAGGCAACTGAAGAATAATAATATTATAAATATTTCCACAATTTTAAGAATTGACTAATATTTAAGAATAATTTCAATATGTTTGCACCCGATGAGTAAGACAAAGAATAAGGTAATGCATATCGCTGTAGCCGGGAACATTGGCAGCGGTAAGACCACGCTTACCAACATGCTTGCAAAACACTATGGTTGGGAAGTCCAGCTTGAGGATATGGACGACAATCCTTACATCAGCGATTTTTACGAGGACATGCAGCGCTGGAGTTTCAACCTGCAGGTTTATTTTTTGAATATACGCTACAATAACATCAGGAAGATCCGCGAGAACCAGAAACCTGTCATACAGGACAGGACCATCTACGAAGATGCCAATATATTTGCACCTAACCTTCACGCCATGGGCCTGATGAGTACGCGTGATTACGAGAACTATATCTCCCTGTTCAATTCATTGAACTCCATGATACAACCACCAGACCTGATGATATATCTTCGCGGTACCATTCCAACACTGGTAAGGCAGATACAGCAGAGAGGCAGGGATTATGAAGACAGTATCAGGCTTGATTATTTAAAACGCCTGAATGAGCGTTACGAAGCCTGGATCACCACCTATAAACACGGCAAGATGGTGATTCTGAACATCGATGAACTCGATTTCGAAAACGATCCCAACGACGCGAATTTTGTCATCAACAAGATCGAGGCGGAGCTGAACGGATTGTTTTAATTTACGACATACGACATACGATTTACGATGTATTGAAACCAACGTCATGTCCGCCGCGGCGGATGACGCTTCGGTCAGCAAGTGGCCATCTGTTGTCGTATTACTGCAATGACTTAAGGAACGCTATTATACGAAATCTACCTTTTGGAAACGGTCATGGTGAATTCCACAGCTTTGAGTGGAATGCTCGCCATGAGGCGTCATGCGAAGCATGTCTGCTTCGTGGTGGCCATCTGCAAATCGTAGAAACTAATGTACGTTGTTTCTAATTGTAATTTGTAACTTGTAATTTGTAAATGGTTTTGTCCCTCGTACTTTGTCCTATACCTTGAACTTCGGCAATGTCAAATTAAACTTCACTGCCAGATAACGTATCACCGAAATAAGCAATATTGAAAAGAAATAACAGGCATTGCGTTCGACACCAAAATAATCCAGCACAAGGTATAAAGTAGCACCGGCAAGACATGCAGACGCATATACTTCTTTCCTGAACAGCACCGGTATCTCATTTGTGAGTACATCCCTTATCACACCGCCCATCACGGCGGACAACATGCCCATGATAGCAGCAATCACCGGGTTGACCCCCAGGTCCATGGCCTTCTCTGTTCCTAGAATTGTAAACATGGCAATACCCAGAGTATCAAAAATGAATCTTTCCTTGCTACGCTTCTGGATAAAGCTGTAAAACAAGCGCGTCATCAAAATGCCAAAGAATATGGCGTATAGGAATGCCACATCATCCACCCACACAAGCGGATAGGAGCCTAGCAAAATGTCGCGTATGCTGCCACCACCGATTGCAGTGATAAACCCGATGAAGGTCACGCCAAACCAGTCCTGTTCAGATTTCTTGTTGGCCACCAAGGCACCTGATACCGCAAAAAAACATGTGCCGGTCAATTCAAGAATGTATTGTATTTGCATGTTGGGTTATAGGATGCGAAAATAGGATATCTTTTTCAATCCAGAGACTTTGCAAACCCCTTCCCCAATTATTCATTGTTCATT
>JANWHK010000096.1 GCA_025450395.1 Bacteroidia bacterium | reverse complement strand
GATGTGTTCTATATGCCGAACATTACCCTTAAAGGCGCCTGGCTGATATTTTTTAACCCGTTCAAGAAATGGGTGATATCACACAATGATTTTCACCTGCAGTACAGCAATGACCTGAAAACAAAATTAAAATTATTCCTGATCAGGCTTGCAACGAAAAATATTTCTGTAAGCAAAAGTGTGGCCCGTTTTTTAAAGGTGCCGTCAGAGGTGATATACAATTGTTATGACAATGCCATATTTAAAATATACCCGGATGAAAAAAGGCAATATGATTTTGTATTTGTAGGCAGGTTGGTGTCGCAGAAAGGATGTGAATTGCTGATCGATGCCTGCAGGACACTCGACCGGCCATTCACGCTCAATATTATCGGGGATGGTTTTGAAATGAAAAAATTGCAGGCAAAAGTGGATGACCTGAAATTAGGGAATTCAATCAAGTTTCTCGGATTCAAGCAGCATGAGGACCTCGCAAGGGAGCTTAACAGGCACAGGACCATGATAGTGCCCTCAATGGATGTTGAGGGATTTGGAATTGTGGCCCTTGAAGGACTGGCCTGCGGTTGTCACATGATTGTTTCAAATGCAGGCGGCCTGTCCGAAGCAGTAGATGGATTCGGGGATATTTTTCCAATGGCTGATGCCGGGGAGTTGAGCAAATTATTAAAAAAGGCCCTTGAACGGCCGTATCAGCAGGAACCCATTAGCCGGGATTTAGGTATTTACCTCGATGAACATTCGAAAGTGAGTGTTGCGGCGAAATATTTATCAGTGTTTAAAAGTTAGTGAGACTCAATTTTTAATCCGTCAAGCGGATTAGAAAATTGTAAGTCGAACTAATCCCGAGGGCTTTGATGAGGGATCTCCAGCAGTTTACCTCGGAATTTATTCTAAAAAATTTAAGCAAAGTGTATTCAAAAACCAATTATAAGCTGTCGGAATTGCCTCCAAAAACACTCTGCCTGACATATGATGATGGTCCGGGTCAATATACCCATGATATTGCAAAATTCCTGAATGAACACCATGTCAGGGCCACTTTTTTTGTGGTCGGAAAATACGCTTACCATCACCAGGATACGCTTGCAAAAGTGAAGGAACTTGGGCATATCATCGGAAACCATACGTATGACCATCCCGATCTGCCTTATTACCAGTCAGTGGATGGTGAACTGCATTACCAGGTCATCAGGACCGACCTGCTGATCCGTAAATTCATCAATGGAAACAAGGTGTTTTTCAGGGCGCCATACGGCAAATGGTCCGCCGAAGTGGCGGATGAATTGAATGCGAATATACTTTCCGCTATCAACCACATCGGGCCTATTCATTGGGATATTGATGGCATTGATTGTTATTACTGGAAAAATGATTGGGCACTGGATGATGCAGTTGCGAAATATCTTGAGGACATTCACAAAAAAGACCACGGGATCATTGTCATGCACGATGAAATTGCGGATATGGATGTGGTGAAACCTAAAAACAGGACGCTTGAACTGACAAAAAAACTCATTCCGATATTGCTGGAACAGGGATATAAGTTTATTGGTCTTGATGAAATAGAATCGCTTAAGCAAGAGTCTGCAGAAGTAGAAAAATTCAGGTTAAGGGCTTCCAACGGTAAATATATCCGCCTGGCTTCGGCCGATGTCACAGGTCTTGAAGTCAACGGAGTAAAAAACGATGTTTTGGCAGAGATTTCCCTGACAGATATTGGCAGTGGAAAGGTAGCGCTGAAGGCTGCAAACGGCATGTATTTTAATTCTGTCAATGGAGAATCTGCCGGGGTTTTGGCCAACAGTAATGAAATAGGCCCTTTTGAATCTTTTGACCTGGTCCAGTTAAGGGAAAGCCAGGTAATTTTCAGGACTGCTACAGGCAATTTCCTGAATATTGATAAAAAAAACGGAAACCGGCTGATGTGTACCGTTCAATTCATGCGCCAGGCCGAGATATTCAGTTTTGCAGGGACTGAGATGCAAGTCAAGCCGGTCTCACTGAAAAGACGCCTGTTCCTTCTGAAAAAAGCCTTGCTTTTTATCAAGTCAAAGCTCATTCCCAATTAATACCAATACCAAATCCGCTTGGGTCTAGAGCCCAAATCGTAATTTGTAACTCGTAACTCGTAAATTCCCCCGGACTATTTTATCCCTTCAAATTGAAAGCTGAAAACAAGAAGATTCTCATTTTAGGTATTAACTATGCGCCTGAGCTTACCGGGATTGGCCGTTATACGGGTGAAATGGGGGAATGGCTGTCCTCAAACGGTTATCAATGTACAGTTGTCACCTCATTTCCATATTACCCCAACTGGAAAGTACAGGAACCATACTCCGGAAATTTCTATAAAAAGGAGGTATTGAATGATGGCAGTCTGGTGTTATACCGTTGCCCTTTATATGTACCTAAGGAACCCGGCGGGTTAAAACGTATTATACATGAAGCCACTTTTTTCATGTCCTCGTTTTTTGTCGTTTTTTACCTCCTTTTCAAGCCGAAACACCAGCATATTTTTTCCATTGCGCCTCCTTTTCACCTTGGATTTCTGGCCTTGTTCTACAGGCTGTTTAAGGGAGGCAAAATAAATTACCATATACAGGACCTTCAGATAGAAGCGGCAAGGGACCTGAAGGTCGTCAAGGCGGGGTTTGTATTCAGGATATTGTTTGCAATGGAGAGGTTTATCCTTAAACGCGTTGACAGTATCAGCTCCATTTCCACGGGCATGCTGCAGAAAATAGCATTGAAGTCAAAACGTGAGCCGGGGTTCTTTCCCAACTGGGTTGATACCATCAAGTTTTTTCCATTGGATGACCGCTCAGAATTGAAAAAGGACTGGGGTTTTTTGCCCGGCGATAAAATTGTTTTGTATTCGGGCAGTATCGGTGAAAAGCAGGGCCTGGATGCACTGGTCGATATTGCAGTCAAATGTAAGGACCGTTCGCATATCAAGTTTATTATATGTGGAACCGGACCATATAAACAGAAACTTGAAAAACTTGCAATGGATAAAGGTGCGGGTAACCTGTCTTTTCTTCCACTGCAGGAAAGCGATGTATTCAACCGTTTTCTGAATTTTGCGGATGTACACCTTGTGTTGCAGAAAAATGAAGCCAGCGATCTGGTCATGCCGAGTAAACTGACCACTATATTGTCGGCGGGCGGGCTTGTGATTGCCACAGCAGGGGAGGGCAGCAGCCTTTACAAGGACATTATGCAGCACCGCATGGGTATTCTTATTCCACCAGAGGACAACAACAGCCTGTTTGAAGCGATTTTAAAGGCCTGTGAGGGTGATTACGTTGCAGAAAGGACCAATGCAAGAACCTATGCTGAAAATTACCTGAACAAGGAGGTAATCTTGAAACGCATGAGTGATACAATATTAGTTGGATAAAATTGCCACGACCTTTTGCCATGGACTTCAGGCCGTGGCAAAAAAAAAGCTCCCGTTAAGGAGCTTTTTTTCATTTTAAAGTTATCACATATCAGAATGCGTTTGGATCGTGGTAGAACATATTTCTCACCGTAAAGAAAATGATTTTTAACTCGAGCAGGAATGACCAGTTCTCTATATACCAGATGTCATATTCCACACGTTTCACCATTTTATCCATGTTCTTGGTCTCACCCCTGAAACCATTGGTCTGGGCCCAGCCTGTTATACCTGGTTTGGCGTAGTGTCTTACAAGGTAATTATCGATCAGTTCAGAGTAATGTTCAGTGTGTTTGATCATGTGTGGCCTTGGTCCCACTACAGACATATTGCCAATCAGTACATTAAAGAACTGCGGCATCTCATCGAGATTGGTTTTGCGCATAAATTTGCCTACCCTCGTAATCCGGTCATCGTTCAGGCTGGCCTGAACTGTGTCAGAACTTTCGTTTACTTTCATGGTCCTGAATTTAAGGCACCAGAAATACTTGTTTCCTTCACCGGAACGTTTCTGGCGGAAGAATACCGGTCCTCTGGAACTGATCTTAACCAGGGCTATCAGAATTGGGAATAACCATGGGAAAATAAATATGATCACCAAAAGGGAGAATAAGATGTCAAAGAATCTTTTCTTGATCCTGTTGATAGGGATTTCAAGTGGTTCAACCCTGAGTGAAACGACCGGTACATGGCCATAAAAATCAACGGAAACATTATTGGTCTCCTTGAATAATTTATAGTCAGGTATAAATTTCACGCGGATCAGGTTGCGTTCACAGAAGTTGATAAGTTCCCTGATGGTTTTTGTGTCAAAATCCTTCATGGCAACATAGATCTCATGAATGTGCTGTGTGAGGGCAAATTCCTTTAATTCCGCCACCGGGCCCAGGAAGTTGGTTTTTAACCTTGGGTTTTCAGGATTATCATCAAAATAACCAAGTATCTTGTAACCCTGTGAAAGGTCATTCGATAATTCATTATAGATTTCAGTCCCTGTGTTACCAGCGCCAACGATTACAACATTCCGGAATGTATTGCCGGATTTCCTGATCTTTTTCAGCATGAAAATGGTGGTGATCCTGTAAACCATGGTCAGGTTCAGGAAATTCAGGAAGAAAAAGAACAGTTCAATGTTGGTAACCTTGTTGAGGCGGAACATCATGGCGAAAATGAAAAGTGCCAAAAAGAGGTAACAGATCAGCGTGATACTTTTCATGAGGCATTTTACAAGTTGGTGAACCCTGCTGAAGGTAAACTCCTTGAAATGGTATACCTGGAACAGCCAGAATAAATTTGCGATAAAGAGGAAGATCTGATAGTCCTTGCTGTACAAGAGCTCCAAATCCCCGTAACTGACCAAAATGGCCACAAGGAATGAAATGTTTAAAAAAATCAAATCCCCTACAATCAGTATTAGCTTGATATAACGTAGATAGTTATATAAGTTTAAACTTTGGTTGTCTTTCATGTGCGTGTGTATTAGTGTTTGTTGATATTCGTGTATTGATTATCATTAATCCTTTGTTTAAAAACAGGACCGTGCTTGTTCTACCGTGTTTGTAAAATAAACCGTACATTTTTAATCTATTAATTAATGAGCGTTATAAATATTTGTTTCAATTTCATGGAATCTAAAAAATGGCATTCCTTTGGCCGTCATTTAATTGATTGAATGTCTGAATGTTATATTTATTACGACTGAGTTAAATTTCTAAAGCCGAAATGCTCCGTTCGGGGGGAAATGCAGGGCATCTCCTTTAAGTTCCTTTTCGGGACAATGTCTGGCGCGAGTGAGTTTCCGTACCCCGCTCCGCAAATCAAATTGCTTGCAAAGAAATTACTTTTAATACCTAAGCCTTCTGGTACTGCGTTAAGATTAAGAGAATGTTGGGAGTAAGAGTTTGTTGCGATCAGAGGAATCGCAAAACATAGTGTGTTTTTCATATATTTGTGTTTGAGTTTTAGTATTCATGGCGCGTTTAGTTTTTTAGTGTTTGTTAATGACTTTTAAGTGTTTTTACACTAGACTCCCTGACTAGTATTTTATACTCAATATTCATCGGGGCAATTATACTCTGAATATTTATCATTTCCAAACAATAAATGCTTCATTTTTGTATACTATTTTTTACAAAATCTTTAAATATTTGAAAATAAGCTGTTTAAAATTGTGGTTTATGCATAATTTAACAACAATTTCATGTGGATAATGTTTAATTAATGTCTCTTTTCATGCTTTTGAACCCCAAAATGGCCTGATCAAAGACAGGTAGTTTTTGAGATTTATCTTGTGCTTAAACTGCCTTTCCATTGCAAATTAAACTTATTTGTTTTAACAATGTTTGATTAGTTTATTAATTGATTTGACAAACCCTGGAATTTGAAAAAAAGTGTGGCACTGTAAGGGTTTAACTGGTAATTTACTTTTTACATTGGAAGTTCATCCACATATTTCAGAAGGATTTTATGCAATATATTGTCGGGAAATTCAGGGTAATACTGAAATTCTATGGGTATTTTTACCCGGTTTTGCATTTTCAGGGTTAAAAAAGGCTTCAATCCAGTCCTGATTTGACCCGGTTGTATAAAAAAAACCGCCTCTGAATATTTCATCAGAGGCGGGATAGTCGAGGTTATTTGAAAGGTCTTGTTTAGAGTTTCTGAACAGCCTTGGTAGTCTTTTTATCGCCTGTTATGAAGGAGATATAATAAATGCCATATGATAAATAGTCAACATTGATGTCTATTTGATTGATTCCTTCTGTCAGGTTATGTTGTTGTTGGTATACGGTCTTGCCTTGAACATCAACAATGATTACCTGGGCAGATTGATCTCCATCGGTATTTTCATATCTCACCCTGAAGTTCTCTGTGAAAGGATTCGGATATGCAACGAAATCCAATTTCTTTACTGTATTGACAGTGTTAACGGCTGTGGTTGATGTTGTATCATCGGCTGTGCCATTATCCCTGTTTGTCTGGTCCTTGCAGCTTCCTTTCAGTGAGAAGTCAAATTTAGCTGTGTTCGAATCATTGCTATAGATATTGATTTTAGCACTGCGGCCGGTACCAACATCCAATG
>JANWHK010000095.1 GCA_025450395.1 Bacteroidia bacterium | reverse complement strand
GTGTCACGGTAAAAATCGGTGCGCTGCTGGGCCTGGTTATACTTCCCAACTTCCTGAATTACCTTCGAAGTTCCATTACTATCGATAAGCGTTGTCTCATAAGTCCATTCCCTGCCATCCTTGATAGGGTAATATTTGTAGTTTTCACTGTAATCAGGGGGAGGCTGGGCCCAGGGTTGTATGTTGGATTTTTCACGGCATCCTGCAACACCTATCAAAAGTATCAGGGGCAATAACTGATTTAATTTATGGTTCATGGTTTTGTTTTTTATCAGGATTTGGAGAGGCAACAAAGATACCCGTTTTAATCAGGAATAAGTGTTTTGACTTTCACTTGAAACGCACTGGTATTGATATAGTTACTTCTTGCCGGATAAAAAGTTAAAATCCAAAGGTTCATTGCCCACCCATCAGCTTTTGATTTTTTCTATAATCTTTAAAATCAAGTCCGGGAATGTACTAAGTGCTTCTATGGTCTCTGTTGGGTTAAGTATGAGTCCTGTCAGCAGTTTTGGGACAACGCCCAGAAGTTCAAGCACAATGGCCATTATTGGTAAAATTAAATAGGCCCATATTGGATATTTGAATTTAGTTGACAAGCCGCTGAATATATTTTTAAATGCTAAAAGTATTCTGTCCTTGTAATGCCAAAGAATTAAAAAGTCCAAAAACAAATAGTAGGAAAGCCGCCAATAGAACCCCGGCATTTTAATATATGTGATGTCGATAATTAGAATATTTGCAAGAATTGGAATTGAGAGTAATGCTCCAAGAATAAGTGTTCGATTATATAACAAAAGTAGTCCTGCAATGATTTGGGTGATGCCCACAAAAGTCTTGAAAGGTTCATGGTCAAATAAATACCATGAAAGTTTGAATAGCCCCAAGTCCTTTACTGGTGTCGATAATTGTTCAGTCGATAAGCCAAATTGATTGTCTGTCAACTTGCTCCAGCCATAGCTTAAAAATGTCCAGGCGATCAGTACCCTTGCACAAAGGATAAAATAATCCCAGAGTTTTTCTTTTTTTGTTGCCATTAAATTTACAGTTCAACTTTATATAACAGAAAAAAAATCTTGGTTATTGGATAGTTTTTTCCTGTAAAACCGCTTTATCTATGGCAAATGTAAACATTTATACCAGGACTTCCCTATATCCTAAATCCTAGCTCCTAAATCCTCTTTCCTAGCCCCTACTAAAAGGCACCGGTTCACTGCACACAAAATCCTTGCAAGGATAAACCAGGTTCTTGCCTTTATATTCCTTGCCCTTGAACAAAGGAATATGAGTTTCCGCGCCGACAAATCCAAAAATCGCATTGGGGATCTTGTAGTGTGATTTTAACGGCAAGGTATTCTTTAGGGATTCATCTGCAGCCAAAATGATCTGTTCAGTGCCTTGTTCCTTCATCAGTTGCAAGGCGGCCCAATGGCTATACCACGGCGCGCTGGTTTTCAACACTGGCATGATACCCTGTAACATTTTGCCGGCAATCTCTCTCCATTCCGGCTGGTCGAAATACCAGCTCAAGCGCCACAGGTTGTGCGCCATAATGCTGTTACCGCTGCTGATGACATCATCGCTGATATCGTATTTGGGCGTGATAAGCGTATCGGTGGAATTGAATTCAAAAAATCCTTTTTCGGGTCGGTAAAATTTCGTGATGGTCTGTTCACAAATTGCTTTTGCTTTTAACAAATATTCCTCATTAAAACCTGCCTGGTATAAGCAGATCAATCCATCGATAAAAGTGGCATGGTCTTCAAGAAAGGCATTGATCTTTACAACACCGTTTTTGGCAATACGTTTCAGATTTTTATCCGCATAAAATGTCTTGAGTATGCTATTGGCCAACAATTCAGCCCGTTCCACAAATTTCGGTTCATCCAGCCAAATTGCGGATTCTGCCAGAGCCTTTAACATCAGGTTATTCCACGAACAGATATATTTATCATCCAAACCGGGTTTCACTCTTTGTTCCCTGAAAGCCTTCAGTTTTTGCAGGCAACTGCTTATGGTTTCAGCAAGAACAGGCTCATCTATTTCCAACTGACTAGCGGCATTTTCGATGGTGTCCAAGGCGAACAGGATATTCCTACCATGTTCCCAGTTGCCCGATTTTGTACACTGAAAATACTGGCAGAATAACACCGTGTCCTGCCCCAATATCGCTTCAATCTCTTCGTAAGTAAACGTATAATAAAGACCTTCTATGCCTTCACTGTCAGCGTCATATGCTGAATAATAAAGGTCATCATGTCCGTACAGTTCATCAAAACAAAAATCAAGCGTTTCGATCGCGATTTTTTTGTAAAATGGATTTTGAGAAACTGCAAATCCATAACTGTACAAACTGATCAATTGTGCATTGTCGTATAACATTTTTTCAAAATGCGGTGCAAACCATTTTTCGTCTACAGAATATCTTGCAAAACCACCTCCAACCGCATCATAAATTCCTCCCAAAGCCATTTGTCTCAATGTGAAAAGTCCCATTTCTGTAGCTTTCTGTTCACCTTTGGCCTGACCGTATTGTAAAAGGTAACGGTAGTTGTTTGGCATTGGGAATTTAGGGGCCCTGTTTGGTCCGCCATAAACAGGGTCATACTGATGGATAAAAGTTTTTAAAATATCTTCACTGATGATATTGTCAGTATCCTGGGGTTTTATTTCAGGTGGAAGGCTGATATTGGCAATGCCCTGGCTCAACTTTCCGGCATAATCCTCAGCAGCGGCAGGATTTGTCTGCCAGAGGTCCCTGATGCTCAACAATAGTTTTTGCCATTGGGTCTTTGGTAAATACGTGAGTGCATGTATTGGTCTTTTGTCGGGCAATGTGAAGGCATTCAAGGGCCAGCCACCACTGCCGTTCACCAATTGACATGCGTCCATGTAAACCTGGTCGATGTCCGGCAATTCCTCACGGTCGATCTTGATGCACACAAAATATGTGTTCATGATGTTTGCCGTTTCCTCATCCTCAAAACTTTCGTGCGCCATCACATGACACCAGTGACAGGCACTATAACCGATACTTACCAGCATCAGCTTGTTTTCACTTCTGGCCTTTTCAAATGCTTCCTCTCCCCATTCATGCCAGTCAACAGGATTTGATGCATGTTGCAATAAATATGGGCTCAGGGAATGGATCAGCCGGTTTGTTTTTTTATGCGTGTTGTCCAAAATAGATTTGTAGCTTAAATTTGTGGAATGCAAAAGTACCTCATTTTGATATTTTCCGTATTGTTTTTTCAAAATATCAATGCACAGGAAGAGTTGGATTCGACTGCGACTAAGGATTGTGAAATGTTGAAGGACCTTCATTGGATAGTCGATTCAACATATGGTGTGTTCAAGACCCGGCGTTTCTCAAACCTGAAAGTGATGTACCCGAGCTTCAAGACTTTCAGGAAATTTGTTGACACTTCTCAAGCCGGTCAACAAACCGAGATTACCCAATACGGCGAGTATAACAGGTTTTGGAACCGTTTGCGGATACAGTTCAACAAGGCCATCAAGAAAGCCTATAAGGCAAAAATTGACTGGGGAAAAACAACGCTTGATTCCTTTCATATAGATTCCGGCGGGCAGGGTTCGAATGAATTCGCCTATGTGTCGTGGATCATCAAGCACAACCAGAAGAAAAAACACCTGTTCATGGCCCTTTTCCTGAAAATGGGTGACAAGTGGTTTATCATGGATGAATTGAAATACATGGGTGTCATTGTTGAGAAGAAAAAGAAGAAGAAAAAGAAGAAATGAGGGAAAAAATAGATTTTATCAGGCAGCAAACCGGCCTGGGTGCACAAGCGATACAAGCAGTTGTTAAATTAAATTCAGAAAGCGCTACAGTAGCATTTATAGCGCGTTACAGGAAAGACCAGACAGGCAACATGGATGAACTGGGGATACTTGACGTCATTAAATATGAAACGATATTTGATGAACTTGTCAAGCGAAAGGAATTTGTACTGGAAAGTATTTCCTCACAGGATAAACTGACCCCGGAACTGGAGCAGAAGATCAAGGCCTGCATGGACAGGGAAATTTTGGAAGACCTTTACCTGCCGTATAAACAGCGCAAAAAAACCAGGGCGGATATGGCTCGGGAAAAAGGGCTCGAGCCGTTTGCAAAAATCATTCTGGCACAAAGGGAATCTGATCTCGATTATGCAGCCAAACGTTTCCTGAATGATAAAGTGGCGAGCGAAAAGGAAGCATTGGATGGCGCCATGGATATTGTGGCACAATGGATAGCAGATGATGCGGACACCAGGAATATGCTGAGGTCGAGGTTTGAACTGCATGCCTTTATAGAAACCAAAGTGGCCAAAGGCAAGGAAAAGGAAGGGGAAAAATACAGGGATTATTTCAAGTATTCCGAAAAAGCGGCGAATGCGCCTTCACACAGGATCATGGCGATTATGCGTGCGGTGGAAGAGGGGATATTAAAACTCAGCATCGAACCGGATATAGACAGGACTCTTGAAGCACTTGATAACAAATGGATAAAGCGGGGGACTGCCTGCGAATCCACCATGCTGGATATTACCAAGGATGCCTATAAAAGGCTGTTGCAGCCTTCTTTGGAAAATGAATTGAAGCAAAAATTGTCTGAAAAGGCGGAGGAAGACGCTATCAGGATATTTGCGGAAAACCTTCAACAACTCTTGTTGTCTTCACCGTTCGGTACAAAGCGTATCCTGGCTATCGACCCCGGTATCAGGACCGGTTGCAAAACTGTTTGCCTGAGTGAAAATGGAAATTTACTGTATCATACAGTGCTCTTTTTTAACAATCCGAATGACAAGCAACGTTCAGCAGAGGTTTTGGAAAAACTAATAAAGGATTATAAAATTGAAGCGATTGCAATCGGTAACGGTACGGCAGGGAGGGAAACAGCGGATTTTGTCAAACAACAGCACGAAGGTCTGCCTGTTTTTCTGGTGAATGAAGATGGTGCTTCTGTCTATTCTGTTTCAGAGATTGCCAGGAAGGAATTTCCCGACCAGGATGTAACGGTGAAAGGAGCGGTAAGTATTGGCCGGCGTTTGATGGATCCGCTTGCCGAACTTGTGAAAATAGATGCCAAAAGCATTGGTGTTGGGCAATACCAGCACGACGTGAACCAGCAGAAATTAAAAAAGGCGCTTGAAGAAACTGTTGCTGTATGCGTGAACAGGGTAGGGGTCAATTTGAATACGGCCGGAGAAGAACTCCTGAGACATGTATCAGGGTTGGGACCTGTGCTCGCAAAAAATATCATTGATTACAGGGATAAGAACGGTGAATTTAAATCAAGGGATGAATTAAAAAAGGTGGCGAGACTTGGCGATAAAGCGTTTGAACAATGTGCCGGTTTTTTGCGTGTGCCCAACAGTAAAAATCCGCTCGACCGGAGTGGTGTGCACCCTGAGCAATACCAGCTTGTAAAAACAATGGCCGCCAGTTCCGGATTGCACATAAGTGACTTGATCGGGAATGCTTCTGCCATCAAAAAAGTATCAGAATTACAGACTATAAAAGAGCAGGTAGGCGAATTTACATTCAGGGATATTTTGAGGGAACTTGAAAAGCCGGGACTCGATCCGCGTGAGTCACTCCAGGAAGATGTATTTGATGACATGGTGCGCAAAATGGAGGACCTCCAGCCTGGCATGGTACTAAAAGGCATAGTTTCCAATATCACCAACTTCGGAGCGTTCATTGATATTGGCATCAAGCAAAGTGGTTTGCTGCACATCTCCGAGATGGCTAATCACTTTATCAAAAGTCCGAACGAAGTGGTAAGACTCAACCAGCAGCTGACGCTGAAGGTAAAGGAAATTGACATGGACAGGCAAAGGATTGCCCTGACATTGAAATTTTGATATCTTTAATATTTCGCGGTGTCAAATTTCAACACGACTCCGGCACCGGCATAGATGCCACCATACTTTATTTGATAATCCATTCCTGCCATCTCGAAATTATTGAATAAGCCAGCCATAGAGGTAGCGGCATAACCGATATCAAAAGACATTCCCAAGGTCTCTGTCCAGTACCAGTTAACACCGGCAGTTATACCATAATTTAATCCTACTCCCTTCCCGGAGTGGGCCTTTTGATAATCCCTAATGGTTGAATTGGCGAAAGAAACGCCTACCATTGGAGCTATATAGACAGCAAACATTTCATTATTAATAGGATATACCTTTCCTTCAAATCCAAAGCTAAGACCGTTAACAGTAAAACCCTTGAATTGGCTCTTTAGATTCGTCGTGGTATAATCACCGACGTCTTTTCTTAAGTAAAAACCTAAACTGATACCCTCTGAAACACCGTATTGGAACCGGAAATTAATATTGTAAGTTAATCCAATGCCAGGTTCCATATATCTTGCAAATGAATCTTTTACTGTTACATAACCACCGCCAATTGTAGAACCATAACCAAGACCCAATTGAAGAACCCCGGGTTTGTTGGCACAGGTTGCATAGCGCCTTGAAGTTGTAAGATTGGTGATATGGGGTGTTGATGGCTTAAAAGCGCTGAAAAAGTCAGGCTTTTTTTCCAACCTTGCCGTGTTACCAGGAGCCGCGACCGCGAATTGGCTTTGAGCCGATACACAGGCGAAGGTTGCAAGTGCAAGTGTAAAAATTGTTAGTGTTTTTAAGTTCATATTGTTTTTTAAAGGGGTGCGAAGATAGGCATTTTTAGAGCGAATCCTTCTCTGTGGCTGAATTGCCGTCAAAATCAATGTAGCATCAGATTTATTCTACCCTTTTGTCGTCATAACAATTAACTCCAACGAGAAAATGACATAATATCCAAAAATCCTGTAAATTTGTATAGTAAAACTGATATCATCATGGCAACAAAAACAAGAAAGCAACCCGTTGATTTCTCACAGAAAATTATTTCAGCCTACATGGATTATGTGCTGACAGAAAAAAAACAACCTGCATCGGTATACGCCTTTGCCAAACTGGCCGGACTTACTGAAAAGGAATTCTATACCTGTTTCACCTCTTTTGCAGACATTGACAATGCTATCTGGGACCAGGCAGCAGAACAGACCCTCAGCACCCTGACAGGTTCCAAGGAGTTTGAAACCTACACCACCCGTGAAAAAATACTGGGATTTTTCTATACTTTACAGGAAGCGTTAAACGCTAACAGGAGTTTCTTTATCTACAGCCTGAAAACGCATCAGCCAATGTACAGGAACCTCAGGAACTTCAAAAAGAGGATAGAAGATTTTTCAAAACAGGTCATACAACAAGGCCTGGCTGAAAAAGAACTTGAGGAAAGAAAATTCATTAGTGACAGGTACCACGATGGAGTTTGGGTCAATACCTTATTTATCCTCAATTTCTGGGCAAAGGATGACAGCATGGGATTTGAAAAGACAGATGCGGCAATTGAAAAATCAGTGAACCTGATGCTTGAATTAATGGGAAAAAGCGCCCTTGACAGTGTGCTTGACTTCGGCAAATTCCTGTTTCAGAACGCCACAAAGAGAAATTAATTATTAAATCTTTCTTACCCGGAACTTGTTAAAGGTCCTTTCCCCCAATCGTATGTCGTATGTCGTAAATCGTAAATTCCCCTTGTCATGAAAGAACAAATCAAGATCCCCACCTCCAAAATCCGGCGAGCGGCGAGTTTTGCCCTGGCAGGGGCCAAAGTGGGTGGAAATTATATCAAGTATTACACAAAAAAGGCCCTCGATTCAGAAACAAGCCGCGATGAACTGAATCAAAGCAATGCAGAGGATATATATGAATCCCTTAGCAAATTAAAGGGCAGTGCATTGAAGGTGGCACAGATGCTGAGCATGGACAAGAACCTCTTGCCCCAGGCTTACCAGAATAAATTCCAGATGGCACAATATTCAGCCCCACCACTCAGTTATCCTTTGGTTTTAAAAACTTTCAACCAGCAATTCAACAAATCACCGCTTGACTTGTTTGAGTCATTCGGAAAAAACGCGATGCATGCGGCCAGTATCGGTCAGGTGCACAAGGCCACACTCAAGGGTAAAACACTGGCTGTAAAGATACAGTATCCCGGAATTGCAGACAGTATAGGCAGTGACCTGAAACTTGTGAAACCATTGGCCACCAGGCTATTGAACCTGAAAGGCAAGGACATCGACAAATATTTCAAGGAGGTTGAGAATAAACTGATGGAGGAAACGGATTATCAACTGGAATTAAAAAACTCCATGTTCATTTCCAAAGCTTGTTCCCAAATTCCCGGCCTCATTTTCCCGGTCTATTACAAAGCATTCAGCAGTGACAGGATACTTACCATGGACTGGATAGAAGGCGTGTCTTTAATGGAGTTTTCAAGACAAGGCCACTCGCAGGCCATCAGGAATAAAATCGGTCAGGCCATATGGGATTTTTATACCTATCAGTTGTTCACACTGAAAACAGTTCACGCAGATCCCCATCCCGGCAATTTTATCATCACAAAGGATTTACAACTGGGGGTCATAGATTTTGGTTGTGTGAAGGTAATTGATGAAGTATTCCACAAGGATTATTTTACATTGTTGAACTCAGACGCTATCAATGATGACAAGGAGTTTACCCGTATCCTCTACCGACTGCAGTATCTGTTGGAGGATGACCCGCCCAAGGTTATTCCTGTTTTAAAGAAGGCTTTTAAGGAGATGCTATTGCTTTTAGGCCAGCCATTTAATTCCCACTCATTTGATTTTGGCAACGAGGAATATTTCAAGTCCATCCATGAATTGGGAGAGATATTCAGCAAAATGCTGGAGATAAAGCAGGCAAACGGTGCGCGTGGACCACAGGACGCCATCTATATCAACCGCACTTGTTTTGGCTTGTTCAGTGTCCTGAATATCATCGGGGCGAATATCGATACTTCGCATAGAGGGTAATATTATTTTTATTTGGGCGCCAATTCGTGCCCTCCGGGTTCGCTGCGCTCCGTGCTTCGCACCTGCCCGCTTGGGCGGACAGCCTTTGGTCATCGGGCGCGGGTATCTCTGTCATGGTTCAAGGGTCTTGCCATGTCACCGAAATGTTGCCAGAAGATCATCCGAAAGTTGTTGGTCGGAGACACAACAACGGCGTACGGAATATTTTAATCATTACACCCAAATGGGTAAAACAAACCCATGGATGAAGTCACTGTAATACCTGAGCTTATTCTGCCTGAGTGTTTCTACCTGCCAAAATTTTCCATATCAAAATTATTTTCAATTATTTTTGGGTCTGAAAAGCAACTTTAGCATGAAAGTTGAGTTTAAGAGTATATGCACATACACAAATTGCGGATAGTTTTGTTTTTTATATGTTTGGGGCTCTTCTCAAGAGCAGAGGCCCAATATATTACACAACTGGGTGTCAGTAATTACGGCC
>JANWHK010000094.1 GCA_025450395.1 Bacteroidia bacterium | reverse complement strand
GGCGATTTCCCAAAATGGTTAACGTAGGTGTTCAGGGACAGGTTGCGGTTCTTCAAGAACTTGTATGAACCCTTCATGAAATTATTAATAGTTGTAAAATAGGCGGGAACAGGGTTCTCAATATCGTTGTTTGAAGAGGATATCACAGCGTTCTGGCATGAAGCCTCAAACCTTTTGTTCTCGTATCTCACTTCCATATTCAAGCCTCTTGATTTGGATTTGCCAATATTGACGTATGTATACTCAGTGGTAGTGATGGCAGCCAGGGTGATCAGGTTTTTAAATGTGTTGTAATATCCATTAAGCTGGGTACTGAGCTGGCTGTTTTTTGAAAGTTTTTTCTGGTGGCTCAGCACGATGTTATAATTGATTGAAGATTCGGACTTCAGAAGTTCATTGCCCTTGATGTTGTGGTTGATATCTACAAAATAGAGGTAAAGTTCTTTCACTCCTGGCGTTCTGTAACCCCTGGCTGCAGACAATTTAATATCCATTGACTTGCTGAGCCTGATCCTTGAGGAGAAGGAAGGGATAAGGGGAATGGTATTCATTGAATGCAGGGTCTGCCTGAGACCGAATTTCAGGTCGACTTTATTCCTGAACGAATAAGAGACAATGCCGATAAAAGAGATATTGGAAATGCTTTGCCTGTTTTCGAGTACCCGTTTTCCGATGAAGGTTTCATGGTTCGCATCAATGCCTGTGTTGAATGCCAGTTTCCTGATTTTGGCACTTGCGATATAACGGAGTTGCGAGGTATGTATACGGGTTGTATCCTGGTTTTCAGGGGCGGATAAAACACCCATGCCCGTTTTTGTAAGGTCTTTCAGGTACGTATTTTTTGTACGGCTGTAATAGGTGTAGGATAAGAGTATATTATGCTTGATGCGTGTCTTACGGACATTCAGTTCAGCAGAATTGATATTTCTTTGGGTCTTGTAATAATCGTCAAAAGCAGACTCAAAATAAGGTTGTGTCGGCAAACCCTTATTAACGATTTTTTCATCCAGGTAATCACTGTTTATTTTTAATTCACTGTGTTTGTTTAAAGGCAGGAGTACAGAGAAATCACCCAATATCTGTTCCCTTGGTTTCCACAAGGTATTTCTTTGTTCATTGGCTTCCTTGCTGACAGGGCTGTAAAAAAACCTGTTGCCGGGATTCCAGCCATCAAAAAAGTTCCTTCCTATATGCAGGTTCATGTATTTTTTCCTGAATATCTTTGATATTCCTCCGGATACATTGTAAACACCACTGGATTCCGTGTGTGTTTTAGCCGTGAATTCTGTTTTTTTGACAGGAAGTTTATTGATCAGGTTAATGGTCCCTGCCAATGCGTTGGAACCATATAAAAGCGACATGGGACCTTCAATGATCTCTATCTGCTCAATATTGCCGACATTGATCTGGGATACATCAACACTGCCATTCATGGTGCCGGAAACTGCTGCACCGTTTTTCAGCAGTTTGACATTCTGCCCGCTCATGCCATTGATGGAAACTGAAGTACCCAACACCGCATCATTGGTAAGCGTAATATTGGGTTGGTATTTCAATATATCCCCTAGATTCTGGGAACCGGTATTCCGGATTTCATTTGCATTGATGACCCTCGCACTTCCTATAAGATCCTTGTTCGCTTTTTTTTCACTCAGCGATCCGGTGTAGATAACGTTTCCAAATGTTGTGACCCTTGGCGAAAGGTAAATATTCTGGTGGTTTCTTACAATTAAGGACAGGGTGTCAAATTCCGAATGGGAAACAGTAACATGAATGGAACCGTTTTTTAAGTCCGGAATTTGCACCTTGCCTTTGGAATCCGTAAAGTATTGTACTCCCTTTTCACCTTGTCTTACCAAAGCGTTCGCAACCACAGCAGAATCTTCCGCAGACCTGATGCAGATCTGGGCATTCACTGTTTTCAGCGACAAGATGAAAATGAAGCTTAATAGATACCTGTACACCGGTATTTAGAAACTTAATAGTTTTTGGGTAATCTTACCTTCGGCTGTCAGTATGGAAACAAAATAAATACCTTTTTCAAAGCTGAATGGTATTTCCAGGGCGCCTAAACCGTTCTTTACCGGATTGGAATCTTCGAATAAAAGTTTACCATTCATGTCAGTTATGCTCAACCTGCTTGGGTTAAAATCATTGTTGAAGTCAGTAATCAGGGTCACGGATTGACCTTGGGCAACAGGATTCGGATAAACGTAGATATGGTTGTTGGCATCAATTGATGTTACACTGAGATTACCAAGTTTTTCCTTGTTCAAGATGTAATTGCCTTGCCCGGTTCCTGAAAAACCTGTCATCACCAACTTCCATATATTCTTGTCGATATCCTGGACGAAATACACCAGGCTGTCCGTTATGGCATAGGAGTTTGTATTAAAATTAAAGGTTTTCCAGTCAGAACCGATCTCACTGATTTTTGAGGTAAACGTCTGGCTACTGTAATTATTGGTTGTTGGAATGTAGGTTTTTCTTACTTCAGCTACCTTCACACCCTTATTCTGCAATATGCCTGTAACGGGGTATGGTATAAAAGTACCACCGCCGGCAGGATACCTGTTGTAAATATACTTTGTAAAGGTCAGGTCCCATGCTGTGTTGTCAGGCTCCCTGTCATTAATTGCTTTGGTGTCAAAAGCATAATAAACGAAGTTCTTTTTTACATAATCCGCTTTGGTAACTGTAAAAGTTGTGCTGTCACTTTTATCAGTATTTGCGTAAGTAATGGTATATATACCGTTGGCAAGGCTTTTCACGCCCAGTTTAATGAATTTGTTTCCCGGGAGGGTGATCAGGTATAGCCTGGTGCCTGCAATTACATGTGTGGTATTGTCATATGTGCCCCATCCGAGGTCTGAAGTATTGTATTCGCCGGTCTGGTTCAAAGCGCCGATATCCCACATTGAATCGCTGTTGTAAAGGGAGGTCCATTGTTTATATCCTGTAGTATCAAATTGGTTCCACTCGCTCCAATTATAAGGTGTCTGGTAAACCGCTGTGCCTGTCTTTTGTGTGTTGACAAGTATGGAACTGTTAAAACCGCTGAGTTCGATGGCCAGATCCCACGTGTCTTTTGATTGGGAACCTACTTCGTCATTTTGCAAACTGTACCAGATTTGGTTTTTGTAAGATTTACCTGTGCTTATGGTGTCTGTAATTGTTTGTGCATAGATACCGATGGTAAGCATTATGCATGCTGATAAGATGATTTTTTTCATTTATTTTGTGTGGAAAAATTTGTGGTGCAAAAGTCTGCATATTTAGGTTCTCAGGCAATAGCTGCTTAGCAGTATTATTGTCATTTTATTGTCATTTTCAAAAACGGAAAATAGTAGCTTTATCCCTGTTAAATCAAGGGTTTGTCCCTATCCGCAAAATGATTTTTCATTGGTATACACCGACTTAACAAATTAAAATAATTTTTATTCAAATAATAGAAAATAAAAAACAAATAAGGGCCGGGAATTGTTTGATATTAAATGGGATTCTTAATAAATACCGAGGGGTCTTAAAATTCAATTTTTTTAATACGCAAACTCACCATAATCACTCCTGATACTCAGCTTTTTTGTATCAGAGGATTCGACCCTGCCAATCACTTTTGCTTCTATATTGAAAGATTTGGAGATCTCAATGAGTTTTTCTGCAATTTCAGGAGCAACATAAATTTCCATGCGATGCCCCATGTTAAAGACTTTGTACATTTCCGTCCAGCTTGTTCCGCTTTGTTCCTGTATGGACCTGAACAGGACCGGGGTTGGAAATAACCGGTCCTTGATGATGTGCAGGTTGTCCTTTATGAAGTGCAATACCTTGGTTTGCCCGCCACCTGTGCAGTGTACCATGCCATGGATATCTGCCTTATGCTTCGCCAATATAGCCTTGATGACAGGGGCGTAAGTACGGGTAGGGGATAAGACCATCTGGCCGGCATTCAAAGGGATACCATCTATTTTATCCGTAAGCATCAATTGCCCTGTATAAGCAAGGTCCTTTGACAATTGCTCGTCATAACTCTCCGGATATTTTTCACGGTATGTGCTGTTGAATACATCATGCCTGGCGCTTGTCAGTCCATTGCTGCCCATACCTGCATTAAAACTTTTCTCATAGGTGGCTTGTCCATCGCTGGCCAGACCTATAATCACATCACCGGCCTGTATGGTATGGTTTGAAATGATCTCGCTTCTCCTGGCCCTCGCCGTGACGGTACTGTCTACAATAATTGTCTTGACAAGGTCACCGACATCTGCTGTTTCGCCACCGCCGCTGATGATGTTGATGCCGAAAGGCCTTAAACTTTCAATAAATTCTTCAGTTCCGTTGATAATCTCGGCGATTACCTCGCCTGGAATCCGCTTTTTATTCCTGCCAATGGTGCTTGACAATAAAAATCCATCCGTGATGCCAACACATAATAGATCATCAATATTCATTACAATGGCGTCCTGGGCAATGCCTCTCCAAACGGAAATATCCCCCGTTTCTTTCCAATAAAGGTAAGCCAGGCTGCTTTTTGTGCCGGCGCCATCCGCGTGTATCACGTTACACCATGCATCATCACCTCCTAGTACATCGGGAATGATCTTGCAGAATGCCTGCGGAAAAAGTCCCTTATCGATATGTGCAATAGCTTTGTGAACGTCTTCTTTCTGTGAAGACACCCCGCGTTCTGAATATTTATCCGTTGGTCGCATGAACAGCGCAAAAATACTAAAAAAGTGAAGGACAAGGTAATTTTTTTGGGAGTTCCCAAAACTCAGGTTTTTGGCTTATCAGTCAAGCCTGATGCCTGCTGAGATCACAATATTCACTGCACGGACATTATTCGTGATGGTATAATTGCTGGTATTTGCCGGCAGATTGTCCAGTGAATAGGGAACTGTGTAGTCGGAATATCCACTGTTGACATAGGCAATATCAAAAGAATATTTGGAGGTCTTAATTCCAAAACCGAGGGTATAGACATTATTGACCAGGCTTTTGACATAAGGTACTGCCCCATTTTTATAAGGACTTGGATACCTTGCATAACCCGCCCTGAAGCGATATTGTTCATAAATGGCTTCTCCGCCAAGCCTTAAATTGACAACCCGCGAACTGAAATTATTCCTGATATTGAGGTTCTCCTGTAAAAATGGTTCTTCTTTTGGATCTTTAGGCTGTAGGTTGCCGGAACTGTAATTCACTGTTTCAATATCCATCGATAGAAATCCGATTTCCTTATTGACAAGGCCAATACTGAAAACATGCCGTGAAGGTGTTGTAATCTTGTATTTGTAAATAGCTTCAGTGCTAAAAGTGCCGTTTTCCCTTACACTGTCAAACGGATCCCTGGCACCGACATCAAATTGTGATTTGATCGTATAGCTATAGGAATCGGTCAGGTTAAACACGGTGGGTGAATGAAACGCATAACCTATCCGGAGGTACTCTGTAGGTGCGGCATTCAATCCAACCTTGGCATTCAATCCCACACCTGAAGTGCGAAGATATTTATCGAGGGTAACATTCTTAATATCCTTGACATTCGACGTTTTTAAATCTTTCTCCGTGAAGTTATTATTCTCAATATACCTGACTCCTTTTGCGCCCAATGCAATGCCAAACATGAAGACGTGCCTGTAATTGCCAGCAAAACTGAGGTTGTAATCCGTCAGGGCCCCGCGCGAAAGTATAATGCCCCGCTGGTTGACAAGAATGCCATTTTGACCATAGGCAGACATGTATTTGGGTACAGTTGGTGAACTGGTGTCTTTATCAATGGTAAATGCCTGGTAGGCCAGGTTTTCTAATGAATACTGAGAAAAATAAAGGGGTTCGGCTTCAGTTTTTGACGCACGTTCCGCCCATTCCTGCGTAATACTGGTGGTGTTATCGGCGTTGAAAATGCTTCTTTTATTAAAATTATTGAGCCTGTTAATGTTGAAACCAAGAACAAAATTGACAAATCCTTCAGGTTTTTTCGATTCGTAATCTTCTCCCCTGATATTGACAACAAAACCCAGGTTGGGGATGTTAAAATTAAATTTATTGTCGGAAAGTTCCTTGTCTATGTAAAAGGCCTTGTTCTTCGCATTGTAAAACCCTGCGCTGAAGAAAAAATTACTGCTCCTGAACCTGGCAAGCCCGGCCGGATTAATGGCAGCACATGAAGCATCAGCACCTATTGCACCAAAAGCACCTGCCGAACCAAAAGATCTTGCAGTGCTTCCCAAATTTTCAACGGAATATCTTAGAACATCAGCTTCATTCTGAGCCGATACCGCGACTGAGAAAAGACACAAAAACACTACTGGGAAACGCTTCATCAATATACTGCTATGAAATATGAAAACTAACGCCTGCGCGTACTTCCGCCACTGCCTGAACCTGAAGAGCCACCCCTGTCACCGCCGCCGGAAGATGAGCCACCGCTTCCACTGCCCGAAGTTGAGGTTCCGCTGCTGCCACTGGTTGAAGAGCCACCCCTGTCACTGCCTCCGTTGGAATACCACTTTTTGTCTGTATTCGAATTATTATTGTTGTTATTATTGTTATTGTTGGTGGTCGTATTCGTGGAGTTCTGGGGTTGGGTAGTACTTGAATTGGAAGAAGGCTGATTGTTGTTATAACCTGTCCGCCTGGCATAATTTGAATTTGAGGTACTGCCTGAGCCGGAGGAATTGTTGTTATAACCGTTGTAGTTATTATAGAACTGGCCACCGTATCCATATCCATATCCTCCGCCGTAATAAGGGTTATAATATCCGCCGTACCCACCACATCCATTGAATAAATATGGATTATAGGTGTAATATGGATAATAGCCTGTCATCCAGGTTCCGCCCCAACCTGAAGTATAAAACGGATCGTAATAAGGCATATTGCAACCATAATATGGGGAGAAAGGGCTGTTGAAACCCCCTGCATAACCATATCTCTGGTCTACATAACTCATGCCCATCGACCAGCCTGTATAAGGATTGTAAACAATGGTTTGTACCAATACGGGTTGATAATTGTTATAATTGAATCTTTGAGAAGAGCCAAAATTCCTGAAACGGTTGGAATAGCTGCTGGTATAATTGCCGGCATTACTTTGGTAGCTGCTGCCGTTCTGCAAGCTTTCCTGCTGGTTCGGTTGAGATTCGGATACTTCCGCAACAGCTTTCTTGCGTGTATCATTGATGGTGAAATACACTTCATCAGTTCGGCCCGTACTGTTTGAAGCCTGTTTTTGCATTGAACAGGAACTGAAAACAAGTGCAAGAAATGTCAAATTCAAAATTTGTTTCATAATGCTGTTTTTTTTAAGGGCAAATTGCTTTTAAGTAAATACCTTTGCAACTATCAAAGATACAAAAATTATTCCAATTAAGAAGACATGGCGTTCGAAAAAATAAAAAGAAGTGAAAATTACAGCGAGTGGTATAACAACCTGGTGAAGAATGCGGATTTGGCTGAGCATGCAGCCGTGAAAGGATGCATGGTTATCAAGCCTTACGGGTATGCAATTTGGGAAAAAATTCAGCAGCAGTTGGACAAGATGTTTAAACAGACTGGTCATTCGAATGCTTATTTCCCGTTGCTGATACCTAAATCATTTTTTGAAAAGGAAGAAAAGAACGCTGCAGGTTTTGCAAAAGAATGCGCGGTGGTGACCCACTACAGGTTAAAAGTGGATGAGAACAGGAAAATTATTGTAGACGAGGATGCGAAACTTGAGGAGGAACTGATCATTCGACCAACCAGTGAGGCTATCATCTGGAGTACCTACAAGGGATGGATACAAAGTTACAGGGATTTGCCGATATTGATTAACCAATGGGCGAACGTGATGAGATGGGAAATGCGTACCCGTCTTTTTCTGCGCACCTCGGAATTTTTATGGCAGGAAGGACATACCGCCCACGCCACTTCTGATGAGGCGATTGCGGAAACCAAACAAATGCTGGAAGTGTATGCTGAATTTGCGGAAACTTTCATGGGTGTTCCGGTTGTAAAAGGTGTCAAGACTGAAAACGAAAGATTTGCGGGAGCTATAGAAACCTATTGTATAGAGGGCTTGATGCAGGATGGTAAAGCCTTGCAAATGGGAACATCCCATTTCCTCGGACAGAATTTTGCAAAAGCATTTGATGTGAAATTCCAGACCAAGGAGGGGAAACTCGAATATGTATGGGCTACGAGCTGGGGGGTATCCACACGCCTGATGGGTGCGTTGGTGATGGCACACAGTGATGATGACGGATTGGTATTGCCACCGAAGCTTGCACCAATACATGTTGTGATCGTTCCGATATACAAGACTGATGCGGAAAGGGAAAAAGTGGAGACGCTCGCACTTGAGATCAGGAAAAAACTGGAAGCGCTCGACCTGAGCGTGAAATTCGACAACAGGGATACCTATAAACCGGGGTTCAAATTTGCAGAATGGGAACTCAAGGGGGTGCCTTTGCGCATGGGCATTGGTCCGAGGGATGTTGAAAATGGGACGGTTGAACTGGCCAGGAGGGATACAAGGGAAAAATCAGTCATCGGTGTTGAAGGAATCGATACATATGTAAAGAACTTATTGGACGAGATCCAGGAAGCAATATATAAGCGTGCAAAGGATTTCAGGGATTCCAATATCCACGAAGTCAATACCTGGGACGAGTTTGTTGAGGTACTTGATACCAAGGGCGGATTTATTTCGGCGCATTGGGATGGAACGGCAGATGTGGAAGAAAAGATAAAGGGTCTGACCAAAGCCACCATCAGGTGCATTCCTCTCAATAATAAACCTGAATCAGGTAAATGTATCCTGACAGGAAATCCTTCTGTACAGAGGGTGCTTTTTGCGAAAGCCTATTAGAAGTCATCTCAAAATAACCTTTTAGCCAAAAAGTGTAGAAGAAAAGGAGGGATCTACTTCGTCTTTTTTATTCATGCTTCGTTGTATTTCTTGGCCAGACTGCCTCTGGGTATGACCTTCGAAATGCGCCTCGTCTGAATAAAAAAACCTCGTATTTGACTTAAAATCCTATTTTGAGATAACTTCTTGGCATTTCCCTTAATTATCAAATATTTCCCTGTTTTTTAACAGGAGTTAAAAATATTGCGGACTCCTTATTTCAGGGCAAGTGAGGCTGTGTTTTCATACTGCGGTAAATTTTTGTTATCAAAATGTGGATAAATATGTTTAATATATTGTAATTTTGAAAAAAAACGCCCTTATGAAATCTCTAAAATGTACCCACAACCGTTTTAATGAATTAAAAATTCTTTTGCTCTTTCTTCTTTTTTTTCCGGCTTTTAATGTGTTGAATGCACAGTGGTCGAAATACCCTTCAGTAAACAATCCTGTCAGTACAGCAAGCGATGAACAATTGAGTCCTGATATGACAACAGATAATGTCGGGGGAACAATCATCACATGGTATGACAAACGCAATGGAACAGATTATGACATATACGCCCAACGATTGAACGCAATGGGAGTGCCGCAATGGACTGCAAATGGTGTTCCGGTCTGCACGGTTTCCGGTGACCAGAGGCTTCCGGTAATTGCAACTGATGGCAATGGGGGCGCTTTTATTGTCTGGACTGAAATTGGTACAGGTACATCATTACGAGCTCAGCGGCTCAATTCTTCAGGAGCTAAACAATGGGCAGCTAATGGAGTTGAAATTTGCTCACCCGGCAGGCAGTACAACGTGCACATGGTTTATGACAATTCGGGTGATGCGATTATTGTCTGGGAGGATCAACGGGGTGGAGGTTCTGATATTTATGCACAACGTGTAAGTTCTGGCGGCACTGTGGAATGGCAGGTTGATGGTGTAGAAATATGCGTGGAGGTTGGGGAACAACGTTATCCTGCAATCACGATGGATTATGATAATACAAACGCCATCATTACCTGGGACGATACCAGGAAATCCAAAAAAGGAACCGTTTATGATATCTTTTCACAGAAAGTCGACCTTTCAGGGTCAGTACAGTGGACTGCAAACGGCATTGAGATTTGCGGAGCCATGAATGACCAATTGATTCCTGACATTGTATCCGATGATTCAGGAGGTGCCATTATTACCTGGCATGATATAAGGGGAACAAATTATGACATTTTTGCCCAGAGAGTGAATGCCTCAGGGGTTGTATTATGGGTTGTGGATGGTATTGCCATTTCTACCGCGGCCGGCAACCAGACTGATGCCAAAATCACAAGCGATGGAGATTATGGCGCTATTATCAGCTGGCTGGATTCAAGAACTACCGGGGCCTTCCATGTGTATTGCCAGCGCATAAGTTATGCAGGCAATGTGTTATGGACAAGCAATGGTGTAGCGGTCTGCGGCAGTGGCGGCGACAGGAAGGCTCCAAAGATTATTTCTAATAATTCCGGAGGTGCCATTATGGCCTGGAGTGACATGCGGAATAATACAAATTATGATATTTATGCCCAGGGAATCAATTCTGCAGGTATCATTCTATGGAATGTAAACGGTGTCCTTGTCAGTTCTGCAATTGATGATCAAAAGAATTGTACCCTGATCGGGGATAATTTCGGTGGCGCCATTATCGCCTGGAATGATGCAAGGGGAAGTTCTGAAGATATATATTCACAGAATGTATTGAAAGAAGGCGGACTTGGAATTGTTCCTGAAATCAATATAAAAGGCAATAATCTAACCATATTGGACAATGATAATAGTCCTTCAATAACTGATAATTCGGATTTTGGATCTGTCAAAACTTTAACGCCCATCACCAGGACATTCATGGTGTATAATTCCGGTAATGAAGACCTTAAGATCACTGATATTTATACAACGGGAGCACAAATGACTGAATTTGTAGTGCAGAGCATGTCATTTCCAATAAGTATTGATCCCCGTGACAGCATGTCCGTGGATGTGACCTTTACACCAGTTACGGTGGGTTTTAGCAATGCTATGCTGAATATCGACAATAACGATTCGAATGAAGCACTTTATAATTTCGCGATCAAGGCAACCTATAAAGCGCCTGAAATTGATGTAAAAGGCAATAGTACATCCATTGTGGACGGAGATGTCACACCCGATATTTCAGACAGTACAGACTTGGGAAAGACAAGAATGAATTCCAAATTAACCAGGATTTTCACCATTGTCAATGCCGGAACCGATACACTTAATATCACCAATATCAATATAAGCGGAACCCACAGTTCAGAATTCACTTTTCCAACAATCACCTATCCAAGGAAATTAAGTCCCGGCAAACCCATGTTTGTGTATGTAACCTTCCTTCCGGTGGCTACGGGAATAAGAACGGCCAAAATGAATATTTCAAGCAATGACCCGAATGAAGCCTCCTACGATTTTTCAATACAGGGAACATCTGTCACCCCGGCCATCGTTGTAAAAGGTAACAACAAAACGATAGCGGATGGCGATGTAACGCCTGTTTCCGGTGACTTTACCGATTTTGGAAAAATCAATATTGCAGTACAAAAGACAAATGTATTCAAGATATTCAATACAGGGTCTGAAGCATTAAGTATTACAGATATATACATGGCAGGTTTAAACAGCGCAGATTTTGCCGTCCAGACTTTGGTATATCCGCAAACGGTCAACGTGGGGGATAGCTTATCCTTTACCATGACATTTACGCCGTTGGATCTTGGAGCACGCATTGCCGAGCTAAAGATAGACAGCGATGATGATGGCAAGCCCACTTATAATTTTGCCATCAAGGGAACATCCATCTCCCAGGAAATCAATGTAGAAGGCAATGGCATTAACATTGTGACAGGTGACAATACACCGGCAAGCCTTGATAACACCTCATTTGGCAGTATCAGCAGGAATACTACTAAGTCCAACAGGTTCTATATTGTAAATCCGGGTACCGATGTGCTGACAGTAAGCAGTATTGCCTTGTCCGGCATGGATGCGTCCGTGTTCAGTCTTGGCGCATTGACCCCTGCATCACCTATAGCCGCAGGTGGCTCCGCCTATTTTGATGTGTTGTTTAGTCCGACTACCAACGGCTTAAAGTCAGCAGTCATTACCATTACCAATAACGATGCGGATGAAAGCGCTTACGATTTCGCCATAGAAGGATTATCGGTTTCCCCAAAAATGCACATAGAGGGCAACCTGATTGTGATTGCCGATGGAAGTACCACTTTTCAAACGGACAATAACACCGATTTCGGAAGCGTAGAAATGCCGAATTCCATTTTAAAATCCTATAAAATTGTCAATACAGGTAATGATGTGTTGGTAGTTGCAAGTATCAATATAACAGGTTCACATGCCGCAGAATTTGTATTAGGAAGCATGACCTTCCCTCAGAATATTCCGGCCGGAGGTAGTTTGTCATTTGATATCAACTTTACACCAACTGCAGAAGGTATCAGGACTGCAACTGTGAACGTGTCCAGCAATGACATGGATATAGCGGCTGTTTATGATTTCGGCATACAGGGTACTGCCACCAAGAAGGTAATCGGCATATCTGAAAACAAGCTGTCCGATATGGTGTCATTCTACCCGAATCCTGCAAACGGAGAATTGTATATAAGCTTGCCTGCAGGCATGGTTTCAGCAGGTATACGTATCATCTCTACAGATGGTAAAATTGTATGGTATCAGGGAGCAGTTACAGAAGGTCCGAACCATATAGATGTATCGGGTTTGGCAGTGGGTGTATATATGGTAAGTATAGAATTCAAGGGTGCGGTAATCAATAAAAAACTAATAATTAATAGATAAACTTGACAATATAAATTTTAGGTAGAGGCCGGGTATGGATATCCGGCCTCTTTTTTTTTCATAAGATTTAATAAAATAATTTCATTTCTTTTGATGACCTTTCCGTTTTTCCAGCATAAAGGGTATATACATTTAACAATGACCGACAATGAAATCCTTGAACACCTGAAAAACGACCGTTATACGAAGGCTGTCAAGGGTCTGTATAATTGTTTTCCTCCTGTCAGGCAATTGGTGGTATCCAACAGTGGCAATAAGGAAGACGCCGAAGACATTTTTCAGGAAGCTTTATTGATACTGTACAAAAAGTCTAAAACGGGTGATTTTATATTGAGTTCATCCATTAAAACATATATCGTAGGTGTTTCCAAAAATCTATGGTACACTGAACTGAGACGCAAGGGAAAAGAGATTATTTCCACAGATATGAATGAACTTATCGAAGAGCCGATGATAGAACAGGAACAACATTACAGGCTGGCTGAAATGGCTTTTAATCTCTTGGGCGAAAAATGCAAGCAATTACTGATACTGTTTTATTTTAAAAAGAAAAGCATGCAGGAAGTCGCGCATATACTGGAATTCAGCAGTGAAAAAGTGGCGAAGAACCAGAAGTATCGCTGTATAGAAAAAGCCAAGGGCAATTTTACCAGCCTTACCAACTAAAAACTGCTATGAGTAATTACACCGAACGGATAGACCAGTACCTCAGCAATACCTTGAGTGTAGAAGAAAAGTTGGATTTTGAAAATGAGTTAAAGGCCAATGAATCCCTCGCAAGCGAATTTGAACTTCAGAAAAATATCATGGAGGGGTTGAAGCGTGCAGGTATCAAGCACGAGTTTTCACAAGCAATCAAGCATCAAATCCTGATGAAGGGAATTGCGAAGATCGCGGGCTTGGTGGTGGTAGCATCCGCATTAGCCACCCTGGGATATTTTATTCTCGGAAATCAGGGAAATAGTGCAACGGGCGATAAAAATGAGCCAAGCACAGAGCATTTGGCACCTGAAAAATTTGAGCCCGGTTCAGGTGATACAATGATTGAAACCAGGGAGGGCAATGTAATTATAAGTCCGGCACAGTCCTTTAAGAAGGATGTCAAAACTATGGAACATCATATTGATTCATTAACCCAGCCAAGGCCCTTGCAGGGCTTGTGTGTAGACTATAGCCGCATGTACTATTTCAAGGATAAGGTCTTGTATTGCCAGGATATTTTTTCTGATAAAATCCTTAGTGCATATGAACCCAATGAGGATACATTGTTAGTTAATAGCCTGGCAGATCGCATCATTAAAATGCGCAGTATTAACAATGATACGGCAAAGGAAATAGCAAGAAAGAGGATAAAAAACTTTTATGTCCTTAATGTATCGGTCCATCATCATCATGTATATTTAGGAGTAAGGTTTAAAATAGAAAACAAGCGGAATTCAAAATTATATTATGCTTTATTGGAATTTGATTATCAGCTTGCATTTAAAAACTATTATATCGTGAAGGATCTACGGCTTTTTACGATGCCTGCATACCACGCCTTGCAATTCAAGGATGAAAACACAATTTATATGCCTTCAATTAACCAGGAAAAAAAGGCAGACTGGGGAATGGGTTATTATGAATTTGTATTTGACAAGACCCACCACAGTTTAATTTGTTCAAGCCCTGTAGTCAAGGAACTTAATATTTATAAGACTATGCATGTGATGAGTACTTTGGGTTTGGTAATGGATCCTGTGCTATATGTTGTGGCCAATTCCAAGGCGACTTATTTTTTCCATCACCCTCATCCTATACTTTATGACATGTCTGGAAAAGGGGTCTTTGAACCATATATTACCCGCCACCAGGTGGACAGTATCTATTCAGCAAGAGAAAGGCATGGAT
>JANWHK010000093.1 GCA_025450395.1 Bacteroidia bacterium | reverse complement strand
CCCGTGTTGTTTGCAGAGATACCTGAAAGGCGGATCGCTCACGTCTTCCATGGGTGCAAGTAATAAAGGAAAATTTCCTAAAGATATATCACCAATTTTTACCAAATTTGCAGCTTATCTAATTTTTTAAAAAGTTTTGCAAAATTACGCCCGACCGAACAGATTTCAATACTTTGCCGATATTTTAATTTTAATAGGCCTCGTAATTGTCTGTGCTTTAGCCTTTGGATTGCTCGGAAAAATGGTCAGTGCCGACATTTTCAATATGAATTTCCAGGGGTTTTTAAATTTCATGGCGGATAATTCATGGTTTGAAAAAGTAGAAAATCTAAAATTATACAATGTTTTTTCCACCTTTGGTGCCTGGGTGGTCTCGGGATTCCTGCTGTTCCGTATCCGGAAATACCGAACCAGCGATTTCTGGCGGTTCCGGCAGCCTGAAATTCCAAGAACCTGGTTGTTGTTGCCGTTTTTATTCCTCAGTGCCATTTTTGTAGCCTCCTTTTTATTGTATCTCAACCAGAACATTAATATTCCGCCTGGTCTCAGGGAAGGTCTTGGTTCAGATGCCAGCGAGAAATTACTGGCCAAAATGCTGGAGATGAACACTATTGGTGAACTCATGATGAATCTGCTTGTGATAGCCCTGGTCCCGGCCCTGTTCGAGGAAATTTTTTTCAGGGGCACCCTGCAACCCTTGATGATCGGCTTTACAGGAAATGCGCATGCAGGTATTCTTTTCAGCAGCCTGCTCTTTGCAGCCATTCACCTGAATATCATGCAGATCATTCCCATGTTTTTCCTGGCAGTTGTTCTGGGTTATTTGTTCCATTATACGAAAAGCCTGTTACCCGGCATTATCATGCATTTCTGCAATAATGCCCTGGCTGTGTTGGCAAACTATTACAGCGATTCTTCTACAATTGCCAAAAAGGTGGCGGATGACACATACGTACCCGGTGTCTGGGAAGTATTGCTGTTTACTGTCATACTAGGTGGCATTTTCTATTATTTTCACAAACAATCCAAACTTGAACTCATCAATGAATAATTTCTGGCAAAGACTTATAACAGGGGTGGTGTTCGTTGGTGTAATTGTTGGGGCGACCTTATTCAATGAATACAGCTTCCTTGTCTTGCTAACAAACATTTGTATATTTGGTCTAATTGAATATTACCGCATTGTTTTCAAGAACCAATTCCATTATTCCCAGGTCATATTCATACTATTCGGTATAGCCATTGTGTGGATGAAATTCTGGTTTGATGAATGGTTTGCTTATGCCATAGCAATGATTTTCCCACTGGCTGCTATCATGGTACTATTATCCGGCCAGCGCAACTGGAAACATATTGGTTATCTTATGGGAGGCTTACTTTATATTGCTTTACCGCTGTTTTTTTTCCACATCGGGGCAATGAAAAGTACGCACTATTCTGACTCCCCATATATGATCTACAAGCCCTTATTAGCCCTTAACCTGTTTATCCTTATATGGAGCAGCGATACTTTCGCCTACTTGTCAGGAAGGGCTTTCGGCAAGCGCAAATTATTTGAAAGCATTTCACCAAAAAAGACCTGGGAAGGATTTATCGGGGGAGCTGTATTGACCATAGGCATTTCCTTTCTGCTGGCTTACCTATGGCATATTCCTTACCGGGTAAATATTGCAGTTGCTTTATGCACGGTTGTTTTCGGCACTCTTGGCGACCTGGTGGAAAGCATGCTTAAAAGGGAATTTGATGTCAAGGATTCCGGCAATGTACTGCCCGGACATGGCGGAGTGCTTGATAGGTTTGATGCCTTGCTGGTGTCACTGCCATTCACAACCTTTTGCTATTATATCTGGAGTTCTATTCTATAGTCGCAATCACTTTTAATTCAATCCCAATCGGTGTCGGCAGGCAATTGATCTCTATCGTTGTGCGGCATGGCGGGTTTTCAGCAAAATACTCAGCCCAGATTTTGTTGTAGATGGGAAAATCATCCTTCATGTTGGTTAAAAACACGGTCACATCCACAATCTTGTCCCAACTGCTGCCTGAGTCTTCAAGGATATACCTGATATTGCGGAACACGCTGTGGCATTGCTGGGCTATATCATAACTGATGATGTTGTTCTTATCATCAAGTTCAACACCGGGTATTTTCTTTGTACCTTTTTCCCTGGGTCCGACACCGCTTAAAAACAAGAGGTTGCCGACGCGCCTGGCATGTGGGTATAAACCTACCGGTTCGGGTGCCTTGCCCGATTCTATACTATTTTGCTCCATTTGATGCGGGTTTTTTAGTAGTGGGTTTTGCGGTGGGTTTTGCCTTTCCTTTTGCCGGGGCGCCTTTTTTGATGACGACAGGCGGGGCATTTCCACTGATAACGCCGCTGTTATAGACAACGGCACCAAATTTTTCACTGTCCATGTGGGTGGCAACAGCTATCTCTTTTCCATTTCTGCTGAATGACACATCCCTTATATTTTTCCCAAGCGTACTAAAATCTGAAATAAACTTGCCGGATTCAACTTCAAAGAGTTTGGCCACGCCATTATTACATCCTCCGACAATATATTTTCCATCTGTGCTGTATTTCAACGAGGTGACTTTCCATTCGAACCCTTGCAGTTTTTTGGTGGATTTACCTGTTGAAAGGTCCCATATCATGATGGTTTTATCACTGCTGGCAGTAGCCATATAATTTCCGTCAGGTGAAAGATCAATTGCATTCACTTCGTCGGAATGACCGGTATAGGTTTCGAGTTCCAGGTTTTTTCCGTTGGCTTCATATTTTTTAACGATGTTGCCCTTGATGGCTGCGTAAAAATGTTTATTGTCCTTGCTGGTCTGCAGGTCATAGACAGGGGCGCCGACTTTAATGATGGTGGATTTGCGGCTGTCATTTACGTTGGTGATCCTGATAGTCCCGTCAAGGCTGGCCGATATCAGCAACCGGTTGGATTGGTCGAGGTAGGAACTTGTGACGGGTTCCAGGTGCAGGTTAAAGCCTTTCGAAAGATGAGGTGTATCAATGTTCCATATCCAGGATGAATAATCCTTGCTGCCGCTCACCAGGTATTTGTTGTTCTTGGAAAAACTCAAGGAAACGATTGCACCTAAATGGCCGGTAAACGTGCGTGCCAGCAATGCATTACCAAAAGAATCAATCTCATACAAATTTACACTGCCATCCCAACTGCCACTTGCCAGGTATCTGCCATCATTGGAATAGCTGACAGACTCGACATTGCCGGTATGTTCCGTCAGTTTATATTTAAGGCCCTGACAATTAACTATCTGAAAAGGAAAAATAAGTAAGAGAAACAGGAAATATTTGATATACATATTCAATAATTTTTAATGTGCAAACTAAGGATTTATTTCAAATATAAGTAAACAATTTTATGTATTTTATCCATTGCGGATGCCTAAAAAATCAGCGCTGACAGAATATAAAATGGATTTTTTAAAAATTATACTTTACTTCGCACTTCTTTTTATGTCATCAACAAAACAACAGCAGGACGCATTGGATTACCATAGCGTTGGAAGACCTGGTAAAATTGAGGTTATTTCAACGAAACCAACGCAGACCAAACGCGATTTAAGCCTGGCCTATTCCCCGGGTGTGGCTGAACCGTGTTTAAAAATTGCAGAAAACAGGGAGGATGTTTATAAATATACAGCAAAAGGCAATCTTGTAGCAGTCATCAGTAATGGTACAGCGGTATTGGGACTTGGGGACATAGGTCCCGAAGCATCCAAGCCGGTAATGGAAGGAAAGGGTGTGCTATTCAAGATATTTGCAGACATTGATGTGTTCGATATCGAGTTGAATGTAAAGGATGTTGAAGGATTTATCGCCTGTGTGAAAGCGCTTGAACCGACTTTTGGCGGCATCAACCTGGAAGACATCAAGGCACCTGAATGTTTTGAGATTGAAAGGCGGTTGCGTGAGGAACTCAATATCCCTATCATGCACGACGATCAGCATGGTACTGCAATTATTACCGCGGCTGCACTCCTCAATGCGCTGGAGTTGGTAAAAAAACGCATTCACAAGATCAAGATTGTTGTAAATGGCGCCGGAGCAAGTGCCATGAGTTGCAGTAAATTGTTTATAGCCTTGGGTGTTAATAAGGAGAACCTGCTGATGATTGACAGTAAAGGGATATTGCACAAAAGAAGGACTGACCTCGATGATTACAAGTCATTTTTTGCAAATGATACCAAACTGGAGACGCTGGAACAGGCAATGAAAGGTGCGGACGTGTTTGTAGGTTTGTCAAAAGCAAATATCCTGACACAGGACATGATTAAAAGCATGGCCAAGGATCCAATTGTATTTGCCATGGCGAATCCCGACCCGGAAATTGCATACGAACTGGCTATAGCCACAAGAAAGGATATCATCTTTGCCACAGGCAGGAGCGATCACCCTAACCAGGTGAACAATGTGCTGGGGTTCCCTTTTATTTTCAGGGGTGCCCTGGATGTGAGGGCTACAAGCATCAATGAAGAAATGAAACTGGCGGCTGTAAGGGCCATTGCCAACCTGGCCAAGGAACCTGTGCCGGATTCCGTGATGAAGGCTTATAACGAAACCAACCTGGAATTCAGCAGGACCTATATCATTCCTAAACCCATAGATCCGCGACTGATAGAAACTGTGAGTCCTGCAGTGGCAAAGGCCGCCATGGACAGCGGTGTAGCTAAAAACCCGATTCTGGACTGGGATAAATACAGGCTGGAATTGCGCAACAGGCTGGGACTTGACAACAGGTTTGTCAGGCGTATGATGACACAAGCCAGGCAGAATCCTAAACGCGTGGTATTTGCGGAGGCTGACAATGTCAAGATTCTGAAGGCTGCGCAGATTGCCAAGGAAGAAGGTATCGCTATTCCTATACTTCTGGGTAACAGGCAAAAGATAGAAGCCTTACTCGAGGAGAATGCCATAGAACTTGACAACGTGAGCATTATTGATCCCCTGACTGAAGATGTCAAAAGAGAAGCTTACGGACAAAAGTTCTTTGCAAAAAGACAACGCAAGGGAATCAATGTATACGAGGCTGGGAAATTGATGCGCGACAGGAATTATTTTGGTTGCATGATGGTGAACGAGGGAGAAGGTGATGCATTTATTTCAGGACTAACCAAGAATTATCCGAAGTCATTGAAACCTGCCATGCAAATTGTGGGCAGGGAAGAAGGTATCAGCAAGATTGCAGGCATGTATATCATCATGACCAAAAAGGGACCTTATTTCTTTGCGGATACCACCGTGAATATCGACCCTACAGCGGAAGAACTTGTAGAGATCGCGAAAATGTCACATGCAGAAGTGCTGAAGATGGGAGTGAAGCCGGTGATAGCCATGTTGAGTTACAGCAATTTTGGAAGTACCAAGGGAGATATACCTGAGAAAGTGGCAAAGGCCGTACAAATATTGCATAAAAACAACCCTGAGATTACAGTGGATGGAGATATACAGGCCAATTTTGCAATGAACAATGACATGTTGAAGGAAAATTTTCCGTTCAGCACCCTGATTGGCAAAGATGTCAATACCTTTATTTTCCCGAACCTTGCGGCCGGTAATATAGCCTACAAGTTTGCCCAGAGTTTTGGCGCAGCGGAGAGCATGGGTCCTGTGCTTTTAGGATTCAATAAATCGGTGCATTTCCTGCAACTTGGAAGCTCGGTCAGGGAGATCGTGAACATGGTGGCAGTGGCGGTGCTGGATGCGCAGGGAAAAAAATAAGGCTTCAAAGTTCATTCAACAAGGAACTTTCTACAAGAGGTTTTTCCTTCTGATTCTATAACAATAAAATACAAACCGCTTGTAAGGTCAGAAATGGATATTTTTCCTTCGACATGGTTTTCACCGTTTAAAATTTCCTGTCCCTGTTGGTCAATGATCTTGTAATGATATGGATAATCAGTTTGTACATTTATAAAATCTGAGGCAGGATTGGGATTGATGATCAGGTATTCCTTAAATTCAGATTCATTTATAGATATTGGGAAAGCTTTTTTATTGCCACAAATTTTATTATTTTTGATATAATAAATAAAAGTTTCTACAAGTATAGTACCATTAGAGCCATCAGAAGTGGAAAAATACTCTAATACCCCCAAACCTTTATAGGCGGTGTGGGTCCAATGGGTGCTACCACTTAAAAGTGTTCCATAAAAATCATTTCTCCAATTGACCAAGGTATTACATGAGTCTGTAAAAAGACTATCCTTGAATTCATGAGTTCCTATAGGTTTTTCTTTTAACGTATCGTCCTGATCATAGTATATAATAATAGTATCTTTTTCAGCAAAATCAGCAAAATATGAACTGTCAAGATCAAAATAGGTCACAGTACTTTTTTTATATTCTTTAACCATTTCCAGCACATCAAAATCAAAAACATATGTGATTATATTAAATGATATTTTCAAGCTGTCATTGCCAAAATCCTTGCGGTCAGTCACTTTCATATAACGATACCCCATGGGCCCCATATGTTTATTAAGTTGAATCCCCATTTCATCTCCCACCTGGAAATCAAAAACTTCACCGACAGTTAGTGCTTGGGAAAAAACTGTTTGCAAATGCATAGTCGCAAACATAACCAAGGCAAAAAGCCTGGTCAACAATTTGGTATTAGTTTTCATTGTACAAGGAGTTTGGTTTGATAGAATCCATTCTCCGAGTGGACTTCAATAAAATAAAAGCCT
>JANWHK010000092.1 GCA_025450395.1 Bacteroidia bacterium | reverse complement strand
TGATAAAAAAACTTGCGGCATACAAGACCGTCATCATCAGCCTGCATCAACCCAAAGTATGGGGTCAGCAAACCGCAGGATATACAGCCAATGATTACGCACTGATAAAACAGATTGCTGCAAAAAAACAAGTGATACTTGTCGGTTTTTGCAATCCTTATGCCCTGCAGCCTCTCGGAGAAAACATCACCATTGTTGCCGGCTTCGAGGACCTGAATTATTATCAGCAGGCAGCGGCAAATATCATTTTCGGAAAATTACAGGCAAAAGGCAGCTTACCTGTTGAATTGAAATTCGACGTAGACTATGAGGTTCTGGCCTGGAGAAAATTCAACCCGGATAAGTATGGAGTGGATACCGTCCTGCTAAAAAAAATAGATGGGATTGTTAAAGAACTCATACAAAAAAAAGGTGCACCGGGATGCAGGATCTATGCATTGAAAGATGGAAAGGAAATCTTTAATAAATCATACGGTTACCTGAATTACAACAAAAAAAAGAAGGTTAACGACAGTACCATTTATGATATAGCCTCCATCACAAAGATTGCTTCCACCACCCTTTGCATCATGAAACTGTATGATGAAGGCAAGCTGGACCTCAGCAAGACCTTAGGGGATTATCTGCCCCAGGCAAAAGGCACAAACAAGGAGAACCTTGTGATATCGGATATACTGCAACACCGCGCTGGTCTCACCGCCTGGATACCTTTCTACAAGGAAACGCTTCCCTACATAGACAGTATCTTCTGTGCAAAATCAGATTCGGCATTCTGCATCAAGGTGGCTGACAAGTTCTTTATGTTAAAGGCCAATAAGGATACTATTTACAAACGTGTATTCGGTTCGCCGCTTGAAAGCAGGACATACCGCTACAGTGACCTCAGCATGATACTGATGCAACTGGTAGTTGAAAATATTTCAGGCAAACCGTTGGATGAATACATGAATGAAAATTTCTATGCGCCCATGGGATTACAGTATATCGGCTATAACCCTTGGAAAAGACTTCCATTAAATAACATCGCACCTACACAGGAGGACCGCCTGTTCAGGCAGCAGGAAATATGCGGGTATGTGCACGATCCGGGAGCGGCCATGCTGGGAGGTGTCAGTGGACATGCAGGCATATTTTCGACTGTGCAGGACCTTGGCATGCTGATGCAGATGCTGAACGACAGTGGTGTTTACATGGGTCGCAGATATATCAATGCTTCCACTATCATAAAATTCACGTCTTACCAGAGAACCGATAGCCGCAGGGGCCTTGGTTTCGACAAGCCCGATTTCAGTGGCAAGATAAGTCCGGCGAGTAAGCTGGGCAGCAGGCTTATGTTTGGCCACACAGGTTTCACGGGAACCTGTACCTGGGTAGATCCAAAATATAACCTTGTATTTGTTTTTTTAAGCAACAGGATATGTCCTGACGAAGAAAACAAGGAACTCATCAGCGGCAATTACCGCACACGGATACAGGATGTAATTTACCAGGCAATAGGATTGTGAGGAATGTACGATGTACGACATACGATGTACGATGTAGGGGAACCATTTACGAGTTACGGGTTACGAATTACGATTTGGGGATAGGTAGTCGGTGAGGGACCTAATTCGTAAACCAAATTACCTTTGGAACAGAACGCCGTTGTTGGGTCTCCCGACCAACAACAATTATTAGTTATTCCGCACTATCACTTTCAGCGGATGCATCAGGTTAGAAATGATGGAATATATACCATCCGGAAGTTTACTCACATCTAAACTTGTGACACCCGATTCCCGTAATACTTCCCTCCCATAACTGTCAACTATGTGGTAGTCTCCGGGAACTGAGAAATACATTACCCCTGCGGTTACAGGATTGGGATAAATTTGTGTTTCGGATACTTCAGTATCTCTTATGCCCAATGTGCTGAATTTCGGTATAAACCTGAATACTACACCCTCTGCCGGTATACCGGACATGGCCTTGAAGGAATAATTTTTTGTCGAATCCAGGTTAAATGTTGACGGTGAACCTGTCACCCATAGTTTTTCAAAACACTTTGTAAAATTATCAAGGGAATAGAATATTCCTACCTGGGGTCCGGTGCTGATATTAAAACCACTTTGATTATTGGTTGACGATGGTCCGTAATGTATTTCAAATACCCCTGAACGCTGGTAAACCCATATCTGCAGGTTCACGAAATTGCCAACCTTCCCTACCCTTGCCTTCAGGTTTTTCCATTGCACCTTGATAAGCCTATCCCCGGGATTGCCTTCTATCTTGTATGATATGGAAGAACTGGCATCGATGGAATCAAGGTATGTGAAAGCACCGTCTATAATGATAAGTGAAGAGTCATTGTCAAATCTCACGTTTGCATTCGGCTGTATATGGAAGGTCTTGATGGTATCGATCCTGAACAAGGTGTTATACCACTTGAAAACTTCTGCATCGAGTTCCTTTAAACGGTAAAAACCACTTAAAGTATCCATAAGTGCAAAAGAGATGCGCTTGGCCCCTGCCAGTTCAGTATAGGAACCGGTGGTTGCGTCAAATCGGTAAGACGACTGAGCAAATGTAAAAGAATGTATCAGGCAACATAAAACAACGAGTGCGGGTTTAAAACAATTCATATAATTTGATTTTTGGATGGATTTGATTTTCGTAAAAACAGGAAAAAGATGATGCTGAAAAAGGTTCCTAATACAAGATACCAGAGATAGGTGCTGATATACGGTTTACCAGAGTAATAATGGGCATTCATGCTGCGGATTTTTTCCTGGATATCGGAAGCGGAATACCCGGCTTTTTGCATGCTGCTGCTGGTATAATCAAACAGGTTTTTTAAGTGCCGGGCATCAAAAAAATGAATATCCACAAACATGTATGCACTATAAACTGTAGCCGCTAAACACGACACCAGCAAACCTGCCGATATAGCCTGCCTGAACCTGATGGACTGGTGTTTCCTCCTGATTTCCCTCAATGCCAGAAAAATGCATGCAGGTAAGATCAGGATGGCAAGATAGCCCAAATAAACACCCCATGAAGTGTTATAAATGACCTGTGAAATATCCAGCAGCCTGACATAAAGTGTGAGGACTACCCCACAGATCAGACCATACAACAAGACCGGCATTTTCTTTTTCATCGGGTACAAAAGTGCGTGATTAAGACCAAAAAATTATAAAAGATGGGGTTGTAAAAAAGGTTGATACTGGTTTATAATATTGACAATCTGTTAATTAAAAATAATTGCAGAATCCGAAATCAACCATAGGTCCTTCCTGTTCCTGACTCCAAGTTTTTTATAAATTGAATTGATATGGGTCTTGAGGGTACTCAACTCAATAAACAATTTATCTGCAATTTCCTGGTTCGAATGTTTCGAATACAACAATTCAAGCACTTCCAGTTCGCGTCGGGATAATTGTTTAAGCTTTGATTGATATTCAGCTTTTTTGTCAGGCTCTGGATCAGGATTTTTGTTTTTCAATATGGATTTCCTGAACATCATGCCTGCAATAGCAAAAAAAAGCGCGATAAAAGTCAGAAAAACATCAGGGTATAGTCCTGAATAGAACCATTCACTTTTAAGAAAAGCGAAAATGACAATAAAAAATCCACCTGCAAGACCGTATTTTAAAACAACCCGTAATGGCATAAAACATTTGTAAAGGATACAAATATAATTTAAAAACATGACCATTATCATAAATTTTGACCAACAATGATTTTTCAAGCAATACATAGTGTGAATGATGTAATCCAAACTTTGTTTTATATAACATTGGCTGTAAATAAAACATCCAATTTTGCAATGTAAATTCACTCTCCAAACCAAATCTCATGGCTTTAACTTCCTTGATTCCTCCAATAAAATTTGTTTAAAATGAAAAAGATTTTTACCATTTCCCTGAGCATATTTCTTGCTTGCTTACTCAAAACCCAGACATTCACCCGTTTTGAATTACCAACCACACTCACCATCCCCTGGGAGATTACCTATGGCCCTGACGACTATTTATGGATCAGTGACTCAGGTGGCGTGGTTGCCAGGGTGCATCCTGTCACAGGTGCCAAAACAGTTGTTTATACCGCACCCGACTATTACCCCGGATCTCCAAAGGAACAGCTTACCATCTGTTTTCAGCCAAAGATAGGCTCCGGCACCCTGGGATTGGCTTTGCATCCCGACTTTATGAATCCCGCCAATTCGTATATTTATTATGTATACTCTTACAACAGCGGTAACAATGAGGTACCGACCACAAAATTCAAGATAGTCCGACTCACCTGGCGGGCATCCAGTAATTCAGTCATCGCCCATACAGATCTCGTAACTGACATGCCTACAGGTTATGACCATCTGGGCGGTAGACTTATGATCATTCCTCAGAATGGCTCACACTACCTGTTTTTTACCGTAGGAGATAATGGCATTTCTGAAACAAACAGTCCTTCCTGTTATGTACCACAAAGCATTAATCCAAACAATTTTGCACAAAATACCGATTATAAAAATGGCAAAATACACCGCTTTAATCTCGATGGCAGCATACCTTCAGACAACCCGATTGAAGGCAACTCATTTTATACCCGCGGTCACAGGAACCCCCAGGGACTGATGTACAATCCAGCACTTGGCATCATCTATAACATAGAGCACGGCGACCGTACCGATGATGAGATCAATATACTTGAAAAGGGCATGAACTATGGATGGAAATGGGTAAGAGGATATCACGGCGACAATAATTATCCAGGAGAAAATGCCATTATCAGTAACTATACCCCCGACCCAAATATTCCTAATGACAAGTTGAAACCTGCATTTTACAGCTGGTGTGCCGAAAATCAGCCGACAGATAATGAATACCTCAACTGGTGCACCCCTGCTCCTTCTGATGGCATTTATTACGGCAGCGGCGCAATTCCTGAATGGACCAACAGCCTGCTGGTGGTGACACTTAAAAACGGCCTGAGCACCGACCAGGAATTATACCGCTTCAAACTCAATACAGATGGCAGCATGGCGACTTCAACAGATGCCAATCCCAACCCGATGAAATTCTTCGGCGCAGACCAAGCACTGAATGGCCGGTTAAGGGATATAGCCGTTTCACCTGATGGCAAGAAAATATACCTTATCAATAATTTTGGAGGTGTGCGTGCCAAAATCACTGTATATAGCTCAGGACCATCAACCGGAATAAACGGTGCCGTTCACAGGGAAATCAGCATGTATCCGAATCCGGCACATACCATTTTAAGCATTTCCAGCAATGAAAAACTGGTTTCTACAGCGGTTTATAACCTGCTTGGCGACAATGTGCTTGTTGAACAAGGCGAGATTACAGAACTGAATGTAACCGGACTTACTCCCGGTTTTTATATCATCAGGTTTACAACGGCTTCGGGTGCAGTAGTGACAGAAAAATTTCAAAGACTATAAGAATGACCTTTAAATAAACTTTAACCAACAAACTCAAACAACAATAATATATGAGAAAGAATACATATCTCGACTATTTTGCTATTTGCGTCATTTGTTGCCTTTTATATTGCACTTCATCATGTGCAGGACGTTGCAATGGAACAACAGAACATACAGTTAACACAACCGTTCAAACAATTACGTTACCCCAACCCTATGAAACCAGATCGACCATGAATTTCAGCAAGGTCGTTGGCTGGCAAAACGGTACCATGCCTAGAGCCCCTAACGGTTTTAAAGTAAGCAAATTTGCTGATAGCCTCAGAAGTTGCAGGTGGATATATGTTTTACCCAATGGCGATGTCCTTGTATCACAATCCAATACCGAAGTGAAAGGTGTAAAAAAAGTTGGGGCCGACCTGATTGGAGCTTCAAGATCGGAACATGTTATCGAAAGTCCAAATAAGATCACCCTGTTAAGGGATGTAAACAAGAATGGTATTCCTGATATCAGGACCGATTTCCTGACAGGACTGAACAAGCCTTTCGGGATTATATTAATCGACAACTTTCTATATGTGGCCGTGACCGATGGCATTTGGAGATACCCATATACAGCCTGGGAAACAAAAATTACCACCCGGGGCACAAGAATAATCGACCTGCCTGCAGGTGATCACAACCGCCATTGGACGCGTAATATCATTGCCAATGAAAGCGGCACAAAGATCTATATCAGTGTTGGCTCGTCGAGCAATATTGCTGAAAACGGGATTGAAGCAGAGTTGAGGAGGGCATGTATACTGGAGATCAACCCTGACGGAACCGGCGAAAGGATATATGCAGCCGGTCTCAGGAATCCTGTCGGCATGGGCTGGGCTCCGGGCAGCAAAACCCTTTGGACAGCTGTCAACGAACGCGACAATCTCGGTGATGACCTGGTTCCTGATTATGCTACATGTGTGAAGGATGGCGGGTTCTATGGATGGCCTTATGCCTATTTCGGGCCTAATCCCGATCCGCGAATAGAAGACCACAAACGTCCCGATCTTGTTAAAGCCACCATAGTTCCCGATGTGGCACTGGGTTCGCACACTGCCTCCCTCGGGCTTGCATTTTACACCGGAAAATCATTCCCCAAAAAGTACATAGATGGAATGTTTATCGGCCAGCACGGTTCATGGAACTGCAAGAAACTTTCAGGGTATAAAGTCGTATTTATCCCCTTTAAAAATGGTCAGCCAAGCGGCCCTCCCGAAGATTTCCTGACCGGTTTTATTTCAAACATGTCGAAAAGCGAGGTACATGGCAGGCCGGTCGGTGTAACCGTGATGCCGGATGGTTCCCTTTTGGTTGCCGATGATGCCAGCGATACAATTTGGCGAATCAGTTATGCAGATCAAATCAGTTATACTGATTAAATTTGCACACATGCGTGTCGCTACTTTTTTATTTTTTATATTTTTTGCAGGCCATGTTTCGGCACAGCAGGAGGATTCTACGGACTTTCCCTTGCACAAAGTAAAAGTGGGCAATGGAAAAACCATGTTCAGGATGCCTTCATCAGAAAATACAGTGGACCGCCAAATGCTTGACCAGCAAAATCCATATTCAATGGTCGCGGCCATAAATTCTGTGCCCGGCGCCAGGATGGAAGAACGCTCTCCCGGAAGTTACCGCTTGTCCATCAGGGGCAGTTTATTGCGCTCCCCTTTCGGTGTGCGAAATGTAAAAATATATCTCGGAGAATTTCCTTTTACGGATGCAGGAGGCAACACCTATCTCAACAGTCTGGACATATCAAATATCAATAGCCTGAGGATATTGAAGGGTCCTGAGGCGAGTATATTCGGTGCGAATACCGGGGGCGTCTTACTGATTGACCCGGTGAGGCCGAATACTGACAGCAGCAGGGTGGCCGTTGGTTTAGGCGCAGGTTCGTATGGCTTGCTCTCCCAGAATATCTGGTTCGGGAAACAATTCAAGAATTCTGTAATGACCATCAGCCAGGCATTCCAGCAATCGCAAGGTTACCGCGAAAACAGTTCCATGAGAAGGCATTACCTGCAGGTTTCCGAATTGTGGAATTACAGCAGCAAGGCTTCCCTGAATTTTTTCGTGCTTTTTTCCGACCTGTATTACCATACACCCGGCGGCCTCAACCAACAACAGTTCAAGCAGGATCCCAGGAAAGCGAGGCCTGCTACTGCAACCCTTCCGGGCGCTGCAGAACAAAAGGCATCTGTGCAGAACAGGACCATATTTGGCGGTGTAACCCATAACCTTGACATCAGCCGGCAACTAAAATATGTACTCTCTGTTTTTGGTTCAGGAACGGATTTCAAGAATCCCTTCATCACTAATTATGAGCAAAGAAAAGAGCAGAGTTATGGTGTGCGTACATATTTAGACCTCAAGCATGACTTCCGCATGGCAAATGCCCGTTTCAATATTGGCGCAGAATGGCAGCAGACCAATTCGGCCATTGATAATTATGGGAACAAGCTGGGTGTTCGCGATACCATGCAAGCTTCTGACAAGCTCAAGGCACAACAGGGTTTTTTATTCAGCCGCCTATTATTAGACATCCACAGCCGCCTGCTATTGGAAGTTTCCGCGAGTTATAATTTTTTCAATTACAGGTATAAAAACAATTACCCGGTAGGCACTGGTTTTCACCAAAAAAAGTTTGATCCCCAACTTATGCCGAGAATTTCTGTTTCTTATTTGATCAATGATCATTTCGCGTGGAGGGCTTCAGCCAGTGCAGGTTATTCCACGCCGACCATCGCTGAGGTGCGCGCTTCGGATAATATAGTGAATACAAATTTACAGGCAGAAAAAGCAAGTAGTTTTGAAACAGGATTCAGGTTGAGGAACCGGAAGGAAAATATATTATTTGATGTTTGTGCCTTCTATTACGAACTTAAAAACGCAATCGTCAGAAGAACTGACAGTAATAACAATGAGTATTTCATGAATGCTGGAGGTACGCGCCAGCCGGGACTCGAAGCTCAACTGGAACTTAATATCATTAAAGCCCGAAAAACAGGATGGATAAGGTCGCTGCTGTTAAAAGGCAATATGACTTATTATGATTTCAGTTTCGACAATTATGTTGTCAATAAAACGGATTATTCCGGCAAAAAACTCACCGGTGTTCCGGACTATACAAGTACTGAAAGCATCAGTGTCGGTTTTCCGGCGAACTTCAACCTTTTTGCCCAATATTATTATGTGAAGAATATCCCTCTGGATGATGCCAACACGGTTTATGCAGAAGAATATCATTTGGTGCAGGTAAAAGGTCAATGGAAAAAATCATTCAAAAAAATGGAGTTGATATTGTTTGCAGGTATTGACAATCTACTCGACCAGAAATACAGTTTGGGCAATGACCTGAATGCAGCCGGCGGACGCTATTACAACGCCGCAGCACCGAGGAATTATTACGGAGGATTGAGACTGGAATTTTAAACGAAGGACGATGTACGAGGTACGAAGGACGAGGGGGATTTACAATTTACAAATTACAATTGACAATTTGAAACTACTGATCACCGGCTCTTACTGGTATCCACCGCTCCCTACCGGCTCCCACTGCTCCCCACCGGTTCATTGTATCCAATTAAAACAATCTGTATAAACGTGCGAATGCTGTAACTAATTACCCAGATGGTATAACTCTGCCTGATAAAAGAAGGTAACCTTTGTTCCCTAATAACATACACTATGTACAAAAAATCAATTATTGTTACCGGAATCTTATTTTTGTCCCTTGCAACAACACTGAAGGCTAAGGAAGTTCCTGCTCTTTTGGCTGATGAACCTTCGTTTAAAAGGGTAGAATTCGGAATCCGCTTTATGCCTACTGTTTCAGCCTTCACAATGCAAACTTCCTCAGGCGGAACTGTAAAAGGGGAAGCGACCCTGGGGTTTGGAATAGGGGGAATGCTGGCCTTTAACTTTAGTAATCATTTAGGTATACAGGCTGAAGTCATTTACAATTCTCTTTCTCAAAAGTATAAAGATCAGAATATGGATCGTGAGATTAAAGTTCGTTATGTGGGCATACCATTGTTATTTTCGATTAACACAGGAAAGTCAAATCCGGTGAACCTTAACATTGTATTTGGACCACAAATGGGAATTAACATGGGATCGAAAATTAAAAGATCGGGTGGAACTGATACCGACACAGTAACTTACGTATTAGCTACAAAAAAGAGTGATTTTGGTATTGCTTATGGTGCAGGTCTGGAATTTATGTTGAATGAGACCAGGACCATTAGAATGGATATAGGGTTTCGCGGCGTTTATGGCTTGACAAATATCAACAATAACACAGCAACTCAATCAGATGATACCGTTTACATTGTGGAAAGCACAAAAGTAAGGACGATGTCGGCCTATTTAGGATTTTCGTTTTTATTCTGATGCACTAAATTAGCTGCGTTGCGGTCGGATGTTCTCTCGACCGCCCGAAGATTCTCTAAACAGTTAAGGTCTTCCGACCAAGAAACTATCGTCCATTTACCAATTACGTGCTCACACGGCTTACCCCTAAAGCAGAGTTGCTTTGCAACACGCTTCAGGGTAAGCCGATTACTGATCACCGGTATCCACCTCTCCCCACTGCTCCCCACCGGTTCTTACCGGTTTCCACCGGTACCCACCGATTACTGATTACTGATCACCGATCACCGGCTCCCGGTTCCCCACATCGTACATCGTATATCGTATGTCGTACATTCTCCCCAGCCGACTTATCAACTATTTCTACCATAATTTGGAATATAGAATAACGCTATTGTATATTAGCAGTTTCAAAGACTTAGCGGGTTGATACTGTGACTGAGGGGCACGAAGTGTGAAGATGTCATATTGTTTTTTCCTGCAAATCCTGACCAATATATAATGAGATTATATATAATCCTTTTCATCATCACGTTTCCATTATTGCTCAGCTCCCAGGGGCCGGAAGCGGGTTTTATAGAACATTTCAAGACCAGCGTCTGGGTTTCACTCCTGGATTTTAACGATTCAGGCTTGAAGTACGTGAAAGAAATAAAACTTGTGAAGTCACGCATTTCTATTGACTCCCTGAAATACCATCCGCATTTCAGGATATCACAAGAGACCTTCCAGATCTCATACTTCTACAGAGAGGATTCACATGCTGCAGACAGCAGTACATACATACCGGGGATATTCAAACGAATAGATTGCCAGTACTCCTATAACAAGGGCATTTTGACCATTGTCATGACGGATAAAAACAAAACTACATTAAGGTTTAAAACCGCCATAGTGTCCACAGAAAGTTTTATCTTGTTGAGCAGGACAAAATGAGATCGGCTTTGAGTGCTTTACCTCAAAAAAGTATAAAATGCAATGAAAAACTTCGACTGGACCCAATTTACATTGCGCATTGTGGTCAGTGCAAAAATGGAAACACTTTACAATGCATGGACCAAAGCTTCGGAAATCAAGAAATGGTTCCTGAGCGGAGCAGATTATTATGATGCCGGTAAAAACAAGGTCAGCGAAGAAACACGCATACAAAAAGGATATACGTATGAATGGAGCTGGTACCTGTATGACATAGTGGAAAAAGGCAAAATTACAGAGGCTAACGGAACTGATTTTCTGCAGTTCACTTTTGCCGGAGAATGCCTGGTGGATGTCAGACTGACTGAGAAAGGTGAGCATGTGCTGGTAGAATTGACCCAGAAAGACATTCCAACCGATGATGATTCCAAAAAAGATATCCGGCTGGGTTGTCACCAAGGCTGGTCGTTTTATTTGGTCAACCTGAAATCTGTCTATGAAGGTGGTCTTGACCTAAGGAATAAACTACCGGAATTCAGACCGCCCATGGTGAATAATTGACAAATCTACACCTGTTTTTGAACTTCAGCTAATTATCAGCTGTGCGATAAACATTTAAAATCAAAATGAAATACCTATTTATATTTTTCACTTTCTTAAGTTCACTTACATTATTTGCACAACAACAGACCGGAGGTTTTGTCAAGGACAAAAAGACAGGATGCAGGATATGGAATGAAAATATCTCTCCTGAGGACAGCATTTCATGGGCAGGAGGCTGTAAAAACAAAATGGCTGATGGTTTTGGTACACTTTCATGGTATGATGAAGGACAAATGGTGGCACAGTACATTGGTATGATGCAAAAAGGAATACCCAACGGACCCGGTAAATATAATTATGACAATGGTCATACTGCTGAAGGGAATTTTGTGAATGGTGAATTGAACGGATATGGAAAATATGTGATAGGACCCGGCCGGCAATTGGAAGGGAATTTTGCAAATGGTAAATTCCTTAACCTTGATACAAGCCATCTAAAAAAACTGCAGAGACGCGTCATACCCATACAGGACAGCACAAATATCTACGTAGGTGATGGTTACTCAAATGAGCTTTTTTATTATGCCCTTGTTCCCCTTGGTATGATCAAAGGCACACTGGTCCTTTTGCCGGGGACATGGGAATCACCTGAGAATGTGTTAAGCAGCAATCGGCAATTAGTCGAACTGGCCTGGAAAAAAAATATAGCCGTAATCGTGCCATCTCTTAACCAACGACTGACGCTGAACCAGGTCGTGCTGGATTTTCTCAACGGTGTTTTCAAGGATGCAACAGACCATTATAAGTTGCCAAAAGACAAGTTTGTCATGGGTGGTTTTTCAATGGGTGGGTTGATGAGCGTGCGTTACACCGAGATGGCGCTCGAGGATAGCAGTAAAACAGTTATAGTTCCAAAAGCTGTTTACAGTGTTGATGGTCCGGCTGACCTGGAGAGCCTGTACAGGAATTTTCAAATAAAGGCTGAGGGCAGTCCGCCTTATTCAGAAGCAAGATATGGTCTCATGGAATTTGATCGTTACCTGGGAGGTCCCCCTGATTCATTTCACTTGCAATATGTTTATTACTCCATATATTCGCATAGGGAAAAGAATGGAGGAAATGCAAGATTCCTTGAACATACACCCATCAGGATCTATACAGATGTGGATCCCAACTGGTGGATAACAAACAGGAAAGTTGACATGTATGATTTGAATGCACTTGACCAGTCAGCCATGATACTTCACCTGAACAAACTTGGAAACAGGAAGGCTGAATTCATCAATGCCTTTGGAAAGGGATACAGGATAGAAGGCAACCGGCACCCGCACTCATGGTCCATAGTGGATGCCGAAGATTGTATCAAATGGATACAGGATTGCCTGGAATAGTAAAACACCGTTGTTTATAAATTTTAAAAAAAACAAATTATGACACCAAGAGAAATCGTTAAGTTATGGGTAGAAGCGTTTAACAATGCTGACGCTGAAACCATTGCAGGCCTTTATGCTGAGCATGCCATCAAACACCAGGTGAACAATGATCCTATTGAAGGCAGGAATGCCATCAGGCAAATGTTCGCGACTGAATTCTCCCGTGCGAAAATGACCTGTGTGCCCGAAAACATCTTTGAGGATGGAGAATGGGGTATCCTTGAATGGAAAGACCCTAAAGGCTTGAGAGGTTGTGGCTTTTTCCGCATCATCGATGACAAGATACGATTCCAGCGCGGGTATGTGGACAAACTCACTTTCCATATATTACACAGTATTCCACTGTAATAAATAAGCACATGCAAAGGACAAAATGGACCGAACGCAAATTCACGTTTGACTTTTCGGAAGGCTGGTTACCCAATATTCTGGAACGACTTAGCGGAACACCTGCAAGGCTTCGCGAAATGGTTTCATCAGTTTCCAATGATGAAGCCAGTCTCAAACCCAATGACAAATGGAGTATCAAGGAAAATATCGGGCACTTAAGCGATCTTGAAGAATTGCATGATGGCAGGATTGATGATTTTTTGTCGCGGAAAACAGAACTTCGCGCAGCTGACATGAAAAACGCCAAAACATTTAATGCCAATCACAATGCCAAATCCATAGAGGAACTTTTAGAGGATTTTTCAAATGTACGCAAGCAGTTCGTAAAAAGATTTGAGAAACTGGACGATGAAACGTTGTTATTTAAATCCCTACACCCGCGCCTGCAGGTAATGATGCGCCCTGTAGACATTGCATTCTTTACAGCCGAACACGACGACCACCATCTTGCGGATATACGCGTCATACTTAAAACTCTTCAGCAAAAAAAACTATAGACATAGGAATGCTCACGAAGAAATTCTATTTTTGATGGTGGAATTGTAATATTATTATGATTAAAGAAACGTTTTTATATAAATTATTGAGTTATATTTTAACTAAAAGAATCGCAATGTATATAGCAATTATTGATATTGTTGTTTATAGTATTTTTAAATCACATACTATAAATGATTTTATTTATTTTGTTCCGGTCATTGTTTTTTATGAATTAATGATATTACTGCTTAACTACACTAAATGGAACTTTTATATATTTATTGTTCAGTCAATTTTTATACCAATAACATTACTTTTCTTTAAAAGATTTGAGTATTTTGAGTTCTTAATTTATATGAATTTAATCCTATTTATGTATCGTTCAACTTTCAATTTTTTTTATGTTATCAGGCCTGATGGATTTAAAGACAGGCTAGATTACTTTTGTTATTCATTCATGTATTCACCATTTTTTATCCATAAATATAAAGACGAAATTTTTAAATCCATAAACGAGAGAAATATTAAAGTTAAGACATCTTAGGAATTATTTTCAATTAAGTTCTCAATGATTCAAAACAGTTAGACCCCAACGGGGTCAAATATAAATAACCCCGGACAGCGTCCGGGGTAAACAAAAATAAAATGATAAAAGCAGGTATTATCGGGGATTACGACCCATCCTATTTTAACCATATCAACACCAACAATGGTTTGTTGCACGCTGCAATGTATCTTTCCACTTCCATTGACATACAATGGCTTGCTTTTCAGGAAAGAAGATCAGTTGGGAAAATGTGAATGGGATTTATTTTCATTAAATGATCAAAAAACCAAGTACCCTCCTACCCTTATTTACCATGTTACTGTTGCATTGTTTTCAGACAAATGCACAGAACTATATTTTTTTCCTGCATAACCGGTTTATAGAAGATGTCGGTATAAATGGTGTGCATCCTGAATATGGCACTTGCGAATACGACGCTATTTTGAAGGCCTTCAGTAAAGAAGGGTTTACTGTTTTGAGCGAAGTAAGACCCTATCAGACAAATGCCAGGACTTATGCGAATAAAATAGTCAAACAAGTTGACAGCCTGCTGAAGAAAGGTGTCAAACCTTCGCAGATTACTGTGATTGGCACTTCAAAGGGCGGTTATATTGCACAATATGTATCTGGTACCATGAATAATCCAGAGCTCAATTTTGTCTTTATCGGTTCTTGTTCCGATGATGATGAAGGGGACGGGTCAGGCATTAATTTCTGCGGGAACATCCTTTCAATTTATGAGAAGACCGATGACTTTGGTCAAAGCTGTGCAAAAACCAAAAGCCTTTCAACACTGACAGTTCCACATTATAAGGAGATCATGCTGAACACAGGTATCAGGCATGGTTATTTGTACAAAGCATTGCCTGTTTGGATAAAACCAGCAGTGCAATGGGCTAACAGGAATTATGAGCTCAAAGACATTTCTACCAAAAAAAACCTTACAACAAGAATTGATTCCCTGATTGAAGCTAAAAGCGAAAGACCTTTTAACGGCATCATCATCATTTCACATAACGGTGAAACAGAATATGCTAAAAGCACCGGTTTTTCTGACTTAGACAAAAAAGCAAGGCTAAGGCTCAATGAACAGTTTGTGGTCGGGTCAATCAGCAAACAGTTAACTGCCGTCATGGTGTTGCAGGAATTTGAAAAGGGTCATTTAAAACTTGATGTGCCCATCTGTTTTTACCTCCCTGACTTAAAGCAGAAATGGGCTGATTCAGTTAACATACACCATCTCCTGACCCACACGCACGGGATTACAGCACTTGACGCTCCCCTGGCCTTCACCCCCGGCACCAGGTTTCAATATTCACAACTCGGATTTCAACTGATGGCGGATATCGTAGAACGAACTTCTAAAAAATCATTCGCCACGCTTTCCGATGAACTGTTCAGGTCATGCCGTATGGAGAACACGATACACCCGGATTTCAAGCAACATCCACGCCTTGTGAATGGATATATTGAACAGGCAAATGGAAATCTAAACCGGGATACAACGGCATTCATGAATTACGTAGCAGCAGGTGCTTTTATTTCGAGTGTTTATGATCTTGTCTTATGGAATATCCTTCTGCACAATGGAAAACTCCTTTCAGAGGATACCTACAGTAAAATGATAAGCAAACATGAGAATGCCATTCGGCAACACCCGATTTTCGGGCCGACCGATTATGGCTATGGGATCACGGTTAAGTATGATGACAGCCTGCTGCAGCTAGGCCATACAGGTCTTGCACCCGGCTTTGTCTCAATGAATTTTTATTTCCCGGCAACAAAGACCAGCCTTGTGATTTTGGAGAACGTGGATTATTATTTGAATGATCTCCCGAAAAAATTCTTATATCATTTAAGCATACTGGAAATGTTGCGTGAAGACCTGAAGGCTAAATAGTGAAAGAAAGAAAAAATGGAGACATTTGAATAATCTATATACATGTCAAAAACAAAAATAGTATACCTCTTCACTTGCATGTATTTGCTCATGGCATTCAGTTCCCCTGCTGATAATTCACTTGTGCAATCCGGCACCAATGCTGATAGTCTTGACATCAAGATAGGCCAGATGATCATGATGGGAATCAATGAGCGTACCTCACTGGACAGTATGGATACCCTCAGAAACGAACTTCGTTACAAGACCGGTGGAATTATCATTTTTGAAAAGAATTTAACAAAAACCTCATCGGCTGAAAACCTTAGGAAACTCATAAGCAATCTGCAGGCCGAAGCATCCATTCCCTTGTTTATATCCATAGATGAAGAAGGTGGAAAGGTACACCGCCTGAAAGAAAAATACGGGTTTGTTCCCATGCCTTCCGCAGCAGTCTCAGGAGCGCTTTCTCCGGATTCAACCTACAATTACGCCATAAGACTTGCAGCAGAATTGTCATACCTGGGATTTAACCTTAATTTCGCCCCGGTAGTGGATATAGCCATCAATCCTGACAATCCCATTATAGCCAAGGTGCAGAGAAGCTATTCCTCATCTGCGGATATGGTGACCAATCACGCTTTGGCTTTTATCCGGGCGCACCACCACTATGGCATCCATACCACGCTCAAACATTTCCCGGGTCATGGCAGTTCTTCAACGGATACCCATAAGGACCTGGTGGATGTTACCAATCAATGGCAGCTCAGGGAACTGATACCCTATAACCGTATTATTGATTCAGGCCAATGTGATGCCATCATTTCCTGCCATGTCGTGAATTGCCATCTCGACACCAATTGTATTCCCTCTACCCTATCAAAGAACATCAATACAGACCTGTTGAGGGAAGTTTTGGGATTCAACGGTGTGATCTTTTCAGATGACATGCAGATGTATGCCATCAGCAAACATTACGGGATTGAAAATGCAGTTGCGATGGCCATCAACTCAGGTGTGGATGTGCTGGTCTTTGGCAACAATGTAAATGCCTTTGACCGGGCCACGGCGACACAGGTCCATGCCATTATTAAGAAGTTGGTCTTAAGCGGGGTGATTGACATGAAACGGATTGAGGAGTCTTACAGGAGGATAATGGCTTTGAAGAACAAGAAATATTAAAAAAATGGATATAGAATCACTTAGAAAGTTTTGCAATTCACTCCCCTATGTCACGGAAGACATCAAATGGGGTCATGACCTGTGTTTCAGTATTGGCGGCAAGATGTTCTGTGTAACAGGCATTGAAGCGCCATTGATGGTCTCTTTCAAGGTAAAAGATGAAGAATTCGACGAGTTATCATCCAGTCCTGGTATGGAACCCGCACCTTATGTTGCCAGGTACAAATGGATACTGGTGACTGAGCCTGGGAACCTGTCAACAAAAGAATGGGAACATTATGTGAGACAGTCCTATGAGCTGATAAAGGCCAAATTGCCAAAGAAGATTTTAGCAGGGTTGAAATGAAACCCATAAAATTCATAGAGAAAATTATCATAGACCAGCCAGCATCTACCGTATTTGACTTTACCCAGGACTACAGCCGGCGGCTCGAATGGGATACGTCTTTGAAAAAAGCGGAGTTGGCAGAGGGCTATACCCCGTCTGGCAAAGGTGCGCAAGTTTATTATATGACAAAATGGGGAATAGGGATGAACGCAGAATACGTTTCATACAACAGGCCAAAAGTATCGGCGGTTAAAATAACAGGAGGTTCTTACCTGTTCAGGTCGTTAATCGGTTCATGGAATTACAGGGATATCAATGAGCACCAGACAGAACTTACATTCCTTTATGCTTTTGAGCTGAGGTTTTTGTTTAGTCTCTATAATTACCCAATACGCCGTTACCTGCAATACCAGGCAAGGCAATCGCTGCATACACTAAAAACCCTGCTTGAAAAACAAGCTGATAATAAATATTAAGCCGTGTCATGTGAACACCCAAAACATATGGATTGACACATATAGCATTTGCCAATAATTTAGCAAGACATATAGAAAACCTTTATTACACCATAAAATTACCGAATGAAGGTTTTGTTTTGAATTTCGTCGGGAAAGTTTACATTTGAAACATATATTTCATATATCACGCTTAAACAAAACAATAAATGGTGCAATCTGTAAGCATTGAGGAACTGAGGAAGGTGATAGCCTTGAGCGACATGCCTGATGACCTGCTCAACTGGTTACTGGAACATTCAGAGTATAATGAATACGAAGAAGGATCTAGTATCATAAAGACGGGTGAACCCGTAGATGTCATGATTATCCTGCTGGAGGGCAAGGTCGACTTTTATATGGACATCAATGGCAAACTGGTTTTTTATCACTCTTTTGGAAACGACCAGGAAACAGGGGGAGTGACCGGTTTATTGCCTTATTCGAGGATGAAGAACTCTCCGGGAAGTTCTTTTTCAATTGGCAAGGTAAGAGTATTGAGCATGCATAAAATGCATTTCCCGGAAATGGAACGCCTTTTCCCCGATTTCATCCAGCGGCTCATAGGTTACATGACCGAAAGAGCCCGAAGGTTTGCAACTACCCAGCTACAGCATGAAAAAGTAAATGCACTCGGGAAACTTTCTGCAGGCATTGCCCACGAACTCAACAATCCTGCAGCAGCTATCAACAGGATATCCGCGGAGCTTTCCAAAAGCCTGAAACTGAATTTCCAACTGACTGAGGAACTCTTGCATCATGGTGTCAGCCCTGAACATATCCAGGTGATAAGTACAATGGTGGAATCAAGGAAAAAAGAACTGGAATCAGGTGACAAGCAAAGCATGATGCAAAAGGTTCTGAAAGAAGAGGAAATTTCTGACTGGTTGAATGACCATCGTCTTTCAGACAAGCGGCAGACCGGAGCAACTTTTACTGAAGCGGGATTTTCAATTGCGGATTTTGAAACCATAAGAAAAGATGTGGGAACGGATGCTTTTATACATGTGATATACTGGCTTGAAAACCTCTTGAGTTCAGAACGGCTTGTCAAGGACCTGGACCTGGCTTCCGCGCGCATCTCAAAGCTGGTGGGCGCCATCAAGAGCCATGTGCACATGGACAGGAACAATGATGTGCAATGCTGTACCGATATACACAATGACCTTGAAAATACACTGACCCTGCTGGGTTATAAGCTTCGTGAAAAGAACATCCGGATGGTCAGGCAATACAGCGAAGCATTGCCTGAGGTAGAAGCCTATATAGGAGAACTTAACCAGGTCTGGACCAATATCATCGATAACGCCATTTTCGCCCTCAGCCAGGATGGCGAGCTTAGAATTACCACTTCCGCTGACAAGGACAATGTAACTGTCAGGATCTGTGACAATGGCCCGGGCATTCCGAAAGACATCATTACACGTGTTTTTGACCCCTTTTTCACCACCAAGAAAGTTGGACAGGGAACAGGCATAGGCCTTGACCTTGTAAAACGTATTGTACAACGTCATAATGGAGAGATAAAAGTATATTCAGAACCAGGCAAAACTGAATTTATAGTGAGCATTCCCATTTCACATAAAAAAGAAGCCAAGCCGGAAAAAATAATGTCATGAAACTTCCATTTATTATTATTGTAGACGATGATCCGCAGGTGCTTGGAGCCATACAAAGGGATATCCGGAACAAGTACCGCGATGAATATCGTGTTGCATCCAGCGAGTCGGCGAATGAAGCGCTTGAGCTGCTGAAGGAACTGAAGCTGAAGAACGAAACCGTGGCCCTCTTCATTTCCGACCAACGTATGCCGGAAATGGACGGTATCACTTTCCTTGAAAAAGCAAAGATGGTCTTTCCGGATGCCAAGCTCGTTTTACTCACTGCCTATTCCGATATTGATGCAGCTATACAGGCCATCAACAATATCAAGCTCGACTTTTACCTGCTTAAACCCTGGAGTCCGCCGGAAGAAAAACTTTATCCGATTATCACAGACCTGCTGGACGACTGGCAGGCATTTTATAAACCAGCCTTTGAAGGGCTTCGCGTAATAGGTTTCCAATGGTCGCCAAAATCCCACAGGCTCAAGGAATTCCTTACAGGTAACCTGGTGCCTTTTTTATGGATGGATATAGAAAGTAATCCTGAAGCGGCAGAATATCTTGCAAGTGCAAATGTCCTCCATACCTCCCTGCCTATTGCCATACTCAAGGATGGTACATTACTGGTAGACCCTGCATTGGATGAGCTCGCCAACAAGGTAGGATTACGACAGAAAGCGACGCTAAAAAATTATGACGTAGTGATTATTGGTGCAGGACCCTCCGGCCTGGCAGCTTCCGTATACGGATCATCTGAAGGACTTAAAACATTGTTGATTGAAAGAAGCAATCCGGGCGGACAAGCTGGCAGCAGTGCGCGCATTGAAAACTACCTTGGCTTTCCTTCAGGCTTATCCGGGGCCGAATTAACCCGCAGGGCGATCACCCAAACCATACGCTTCGGGACAGAAATACTGACCCCGCAGGAGGTCAGGAATATTAAAATGGTGGACGGGTATAAAATGATAGAGCTTGCCGACGGATCGGAGATTATCAGTAAATCCATCGTCATAGCTACCGGTGTTGCCTATCGCAAACTGGAAATTCCGGGTATTGATAAATTCACGGG
>JANWHK010000091.1 GCA_025450395.1 Bacteroidia bacterium | reverse complement strand
TCTGGTATTTGAGGTAATAGGCATGCTCCCAGACATCCAGTCCAAGTATGGGAATGCCCCTGAAGTCTGAAACATCCATCAGGGGATTGTCCTGGTTATCCGTTGTGCCTATTTCAAGCTTGTTCTTCCGCATGGCCAGCCAGGTCCATCCCGAACCAAAATGTTTGGCTGCGGTTTCATTAAAAACCCACTTGAAATTATCAAATGTACCAAATGAACTGGAGATGGCCTCTGCCAATGCACCTGAAGGAAGTCCCCCGCCATTCGGTTTCATCAGTTTCCAGAACATGGAATGGTTGTAATGTCCGCCGGCATTGTTGCGAACCACTTTTGGATATTTGGATATCCTTGCAAGCAGCGATTCCATGCAGACAGGTACTTTTTTTACCTCCTTCATCGCCTTGTTCAGGTTTTCGACATAGGCCGCATGATGCTTGTCGTGGTGTAATTGCATAGTCTGCCTGTCAATGAAAGGTTCCAGCGCCTCATAAGCATATGGAAGAGGCGGCAGGTCAAATTTCAATTCGGAATCCGTGGAAGATAAGTCGTCAATATCAGGTTTGTTTTCTTTGCCAAAAGATGGGGCCACCATTCCACCTAAGGCCAGTATAGTGCCTGTTCTGAGAAAGGCACGCCTGGAATAATCATGGGTGTTCATAACTCTGCAAAATTGAGGATTTGAAGGTTAAAAAGGTTATATCCTGACACAATTATGTTTTGTGATTCACATATACTTTTAAAAAAATGACAATTTTATGATATTGTAATTTCAATTTTTGCGTTATTTCATTTTGAACATAAACTTATGAAAAATTATTTTGTCTTTTTACCCCTGGTATTTTCAGTAGTCTTTCTCGGCTTGTTTTACCAGCAATTATTAGGGATCAATATCCTGATCTTTGAAAGCCTGATGATAGGCACGAGTTTCCTGGTCAATAAGCCAACCGGAAAGAATGTCCATGCCCATATTGTTTTGGCAGGTACGATACTCAGCGCTGTTTTTGTCTTGCTTTATGGTTCAACGATCGCTAAAGCCATCAATATCTTTTCCTTCTTTTTCTTCCTGGGTTATCGCTGTGATATTCAATTGCGTTCACCCTTGTACAGTCTATTGAATGCAGTGCTGCACCTGGTAAAGATACCCGGGATCATGGTTCGGAATTTCCTGCTTAAAAGAGGTGTCACCAAAAGGACTTTTGCAAGGATGCAATTTTATGGAAAGATCATTATTTTTCCAGTACTTATTCTCATCCTGTTCATTCTGCTCTATGCATTGGCCAACACCAGGTTTTCCTTGATACTGGAAAACGGCTGGAAATCATTTATGATATTATATGAGTATGTGATAGAACATTTTAATTTCAATATTTTCTTTACCTTATTGTTGGGTTTATTCATTGCCGGAGCTTATTTATTTCAGTCCGAAGATAAATCGATGTCAGAAATTGATGCGCATTCCGATGACCGTCTTTTAAGGACTAAAAAGAAAGGGAAAAGAATGAATTTCAAGACTATGGACCTGAAGAAGGAATACCAGGCCATGTTGTTCCTGTTAGCATCATTGAATATACTCATTGCAGTACTGAATATCATTGATATAGACTGGATCTGGATTAATTTTACGTGGAAGGGGTCGGAGAATGGCGCTGAATTAAAACAATTCGTCCACAACGGCACTTATTTGCTGATTATTGCCATCATTTTATCCGTTTCCATAGCCATGTATATTTTCAGGAATAATATTAATTTCTATGCGCGGAATAAGTGGATCAAGCTACTTACCTATCTATGGTTGTTCCAAAATGCCATCATGCTGGTGTCAGTAGGCATGAGAACCTACAGGTATGTGGAGCATTTTAACCTGGCACATAAAAGGATTGGCCTCTTATTCTTTTTGCTCGCCATGCTGGTATTGATCATCACCGTGTTGGTGAAAATCAGGAACAGGAGATCGGATTATTTTTTGGTGAGAACAACGGCGATATGCTCTTATGTTATTTTATTTTTGCTTTGTACGGTCAATTGGGATGTGGTGATTGCCAGGTACAATTTTAAACATGCCAAGACCGCCCTCTTGCACAAGGATTGGATGATGACACTGTCAGACAAAACCTTGCCCATCATCAGGGCTCATATAGATATCATGGATGATTCCATTGATGTATACAGTTGGCATTATGGAAAATCTTCAACGTACAAGGATCTCCTGGGAAAACGCGAAAAGGAATTCATTGCTGAATATCGGAAAAGAGGTATATTTTCATGGAATTATGCTGATTACAAGGCATATAACATGCTTGATAAGCAAAACCCCAGACCGCCTGTGCAGCAAGGGCAATTGAGTACGGTTTCAAGACCCTGAACCACGTCGGCACAACCTTTTAAGGGTTAAACAAAGGCCTCAAATTCCTTTTTGTATAATTCCTTCTAAACCGTACTTTTGCAGTATGTCTCATACAATGGCAAAAGACAAACAAAACATAGATTTTGAAGCTTTCAGGGCTGAAGTGCTGGAGGATTATAAACTGGTATGCGAAAGCCGTCAGGCCAGCTTGTTAGGCAGGAAAGAGGTTTTGACCGGCAAAGCCAAATTTGGTATTTTCGGGGATGGCAAGGAAGTCGCCCAAATAGCTATGGCCAAAGCATTCAGGCAGGGAGATATCCGGAGTGGATATTACCGCGACCAGACCTTTATGTTTGCCACCGGCATGAATACCATACAGCAGTTCTTTGCCCAGTTGTATGCGCACACGGATATAGATGCTGAACCCAACAGTGCCGGAAGAAGCATGAACGGGCATTTCGGTTCAAGGATGCTGGATGAGCAGGGTAAATGGTTGCCCCAGACCGACAGGTTTAATTCCTCATCGGATATATCACCTACTGCTGGGCAGATGCCACGTCTCCTGGGACTTGCTCTCGCATCCAAATTATACAGGCAGAATCCGGATCTTCACCAGTATACCGATTTTTCAAACAAAGGCAATGAAGTGGCTTTTGGGACCATTGGCAATGCAAGCACGAGTGAAGGAGGTTTCTGGGAGTCCATCAATGCGGCAGGTGTATTGCAGGTCCCTTTGGCCATGAGTGTTTGGGATGATGGTTATGGCATCTCTGTACCTGCTAAATACCAGACCACCAAGGAAAATATCAGCGCCATACTCAGCGGTTTCAACAGTGATGAAAAAGGTGTGGGAGTTGACATATACAATGCCAAAGGCTGGGATTATCCCGAATTGTGCAAGGTATACGTAAGCGCCATTCAACATTGCAGGAAGAGCCACCGTCCGGTCCTGATACACGTCGATGAGATGACCCAGCCACAGGGTCACAGTACATCAGGTTCACACGAAAGATATAAAGACAAGGACAGGTTGCAATGGGAAGCGGATTTCGATTGTATAAAAAAGATGCGCGAATGGATAGAAGAAAACCAGATTGCAAATCAGGAACAACTTGATAAAATAGAAAACGAAGCGATTGAATATGTCAACACCTGCAGGAAAAATGCCTGGGAAGCCTATCTCGCTCCACTGAAGAAGGATATACAGGATGTAATTGCCATATTTGATGCGATTCAGCACGAATCAGCCGCGGAAGCTACAAAGGAATTAAAATCCACCAAGGATGCCATCAGGAAGGATATCGGTATGGCGGTCAATAAAGTACTGATGGCCACTATTGGCCAGGATACACCTGAAAGGGAAAACCTCAAGGCCTATTACAGGCAATTCCTGAAGGATAATTTTGAACGTTATTCCTCCACGCTGCACAGTAAATCTTCAAATAACGCGCTTGCCATACCTGAAATTAAACCTCAGTATAGTGATGACAAAATGGTCGATGGCAGGGAAGTGGTGCTGGCTTGTTTTGACGCAGCTTTAGGTCGTGACCCGCGGGTATTTGCATTCGGTGAGGATGTAGGGGCCATCGGTGATGTGAACCAGGGTTTTGCCGGCATGCAGGAAAAATATGGAGAGATCAGGGTAACGGATACAGGTATACGTGAGTTGAGTATCATAGGCCAGGGAATAGGTACTGCCTTGAGGGGCCTGAGACCTATTGCAGAGATACAATACCTCGATTATTTATTATATGCCTTGCAGATCATGAGCGATGATATTGCCACCTTGCAATACAGGACCAAGGGAAGCCAGAAGACGCCAATAATCATCAGGACCAGGGGTCACCGACTTGAAGGCATATGGCACAGCGGTTCACCTATGGGAATGATCATAAATGCTGTAAGGGGCATGCATGTATGTGTGCCGCGCAATATGACACAGGCAGCCGGTATGTATAATTTATTGCTGCTGGCCGATGAGCCTGCCCTGGTGATAGAATGTCTCAACGGGTATCGCTTAAAGGAAAAAATGCCTTCCAATATAGGAGAGTTCACAGTTCCATTGGGAGTGCCTGAAGTGTTGAACCAGGGAACCGATGTTACAATTGTAGGTTATGGAAGTACATTGAGGGTCATACAGGATGCCATGAAAAAGCTTGAAACAGTTGATATCAGTTGTGAACTGATAGATGTGCAGACCCTTCTGCCTTTTGACATCCATCACAGTATAGTTGAATCCTTAAAGAAAACAAACAAGGTTGTGTTCATTGATGAGGATGTACCGGGTGGGGCTTCTGCCTATATGATGCAAAAGGTACTGGAAGAACAGAAAGGTTATCTTCACCTGGATGCGCAGCCTTTGACTATTGCAGCCCAGGCGCACAGGCCGGCCTATGGTACCGACGGTGATTATTTCTCAAAACCGAATGCCGAGGATATTTTCATTGCCATCTATGGCATGATGCATGAGTATAATCCTGGGAAGTATCCGGCTTATCTTTAATGGTTTGTTGGTGACCATGAAGTGAGTTATTCATCCACCTCGGGCTCCCGCATCTTGATCACCCTTTGTTTCGTATATTTATTACGTATGGTGATATAAACAGCACAGAGGGTAACCGTAAAAATAAATAATATGCTCAGTTGTGCCGATAGTCGTCCCTGGAGCGGCAATGCAATCACTATGACAGATACAAGCGCCTGAACGGATGCGTAAATGATGGAGATCTTGACATGCTTTTGTTTGCCGACATGCACCAGTTTCTTGAATAAGAAATCGCGGTGTGGCACAAAGATATTTTCCCTTAGCAACAACTTGAAAATAACTGTTAATCCGGCGTCAATGCCAATCACTGAAAACAACATTAAATACGCATAATTGCCGGTCTTGAAAATAAGGTTCAGCATCAGGTAGAAGATAATAAAGGCTATGGAGATGCTCCCGACATCCCCCGCAAATACAATGGCCTTTTTTCGCAGGTTCAAGATCAGGAACATGGATAAACCCGTGATCATGGTATACAGGAATTCATTTTTAATAAAGGAGATCGGGGTGCCCGACTGGTCTACTGAATGGTAATTCAGGAATAAAAAACTCAGCATGATCACCAGGCTGTTTAGGCCCAGCATCCCATTGATGCCATCCATGAAATTAAAGGCATTTAATACGCCTATGCCGAGTATGACAATGGCAATGATCAATGGCCATTTTTCAATCGTCACATAACTGAAAGGTAATTCAATAGCCATCAGGGTAAGCGCAAACACCTGGAATATCAGGCGAATGAAGTGCTTGACAAAAATAATATCATCAATAAAACTGATGGTGGTAATCATCAGCAGCCCGATGATAAAAAAAGATTTTAAGGTGTATGGGAATGCAAGGCTATAAATGAACAGGCCAAAAAGGATAAAGATACCAAAGCCTGTGATGGTGCGTTTTAAATGTGAGCTCCTGCCTACCGGGTGGTCATATATCTTGTAGAAATGTGCAATTTTAATGTACATCACCGTAAACAGGACAAAGCAAACCGGCGCGATTAAAAAATAATAAAATTCAAGCATCTGATCTAGTTTTGCTGGTATAGTTTTTTAATCCAGTGGTTATATTTTTCCTCAATGATCTTCCTCTTCTGTTTAAGTGTAACAGTAAGTTCCCCCGCTTCAATTGAAAAGGGTTTTCTTTTCACTACAAAATCCCTGATACGTGCATAATTCGACAAGGATTGTGACAGTTTTTTTATATCCTCTTCAAGCCATGATTTTATTTTTACATCCTCAATCTCATCATCCTCAGTTTCAAAAAAGTCTTTATTCAGGCCGAAAAAATCCTTCAAATGGTCCTCCTTGGGAACAATGATGGCCGTCACATACTCCTGCTTATCACCAATGATAAAGATCTGCTCTATCTTTTCACTTTGCAGGTATGTATTTTCAATCGGTGTAGGGTAGATGTTTTTGCCCAGGCTTGTCTTCAGCATGTTTTTATACCTGTCAGTAATTTTCAGGTAACCTTTCTCAAACTTCCCGATATCACCCGTGTGGAACCATCCCTCTTCATCCATTACTTTTGCTGTTTCCTCAGGGTTATTGTAATAACCCAGCATGATATTCGGACCCTTGCAAAGTATCTCTCCCTCACCGCTTTCAAAATCAGGTTTAAAGCTGTCGTATGTCTGGACGGTAATGAATTTCTTTGTCTCAATATCCTGTATGGCCACCTGTTGTCTTGGTGCCACCCGGCCGCTGGTGCCATGCACCTGTCTTTCAAATTCATTCACCGCAACAAAGGGGGAAGTTTCTGTAAGGCCATAACCCTGCTGGCAACGTATGCCTACATTGCCAAAGAACTCACCCACGTGCTGTGGCAAGGCGCCTCCACCGGAAACCAGGAGTTTCAGGCGGCCACCGAGTTTCGCTTTTATTTTACTGAACACCAGTTTCTCGGCCAGCATGTATTTTGCTTTTAATAATGGTCCGGGTGATTTTTTTTCGTCGAGTTTCAACCTATGTGCTTCTCCCACCCTTAGACTCCAAAAGAAGATTTTGGTTGTCAGGCCGCCCTTTGAGACCGCATTCGCCCTGATCCGAGCTTCAAGTCTTTCGAGTAACCTGGGTACACAGGTCATGATGGTAGGCTTAGCCTCCTGAAAATTCTGGGAGATCTTTTCAATACTTTCTGCAAAAGCGATTTGCGCACCGATAAACGTGGGAAGGTAATAACCGGCCATGCGTTCATATACATGGCTCAAAGGCAGGAAAGAAAGGAACCGGTCCTCCATATTGATGGACGAACACAACTCCTTGGCATCATAACAGTTGCTCATGAAATTATAATGACTGAGCATGGTCCCCTTGGGTATGCCTGTGGTCCCGCTTGTATAGATCAGTGCTGCAAGGTCATTGTGAAGAATGGTAGGTAAAATAGCTTCTATTTCCTGTTTCAGGGAGGGCCATAATTCGGCGCCCACCTGCTTGATATTTTCTACAGAGATGATCTTTTCATTATCTGTTTTTGAATCAAAGGCAGTAAAGACCTTGGAAATTGTCGGGCATTTGGATTCGACCTTCTGGAACTTTTTTAACAAAAAAGGATTACCCAGCAATACAGCCTTGCTTTCACTGTCATTCAGGATAAATGCAGTTTCATCAGCCGTTAAAGTAGGGTATATGGATACATTGACACCACCCAGTTTTTGAAGGGCCTGGTCAAGGTAAATAAATTCAGGGCAATTTTCAAGAATGATGGCGACCTTATCCCCTTTCCGGATGCCGATATGGAATAAATAAGCGGCCCATTTTTCAATATTGGAGATGGTTTCCCGGTAACTTATGTTTTTATATTCCGTCCCGTCTTTCTCCATCATGAAGGTAGTCTCCGGCTGATGGATCTTATAGGCCGAGTTCAAAAGGAACTCATGCAGTGAACCAAAATCGGGGTCTTTTATCGCCATGTATCTATTATTTTAATTTTAAGGATGCGAAGTTATTGGAAAAAAATGCTTTTACAATAATATTAATATCATTCTGCCATTGGTAATTTGTGGCATAAATAAAATTGAGATTATAGATTAACTGTGCATCCTTGAGGTGCGAATTTATATTCTGGTCGACAAAAAACACAGCCGGCGGTATCTTTGGCAAACCCCTGCAATCAACCTGCGTATTATAACCCACCCATGTTTTTTGACCTCGAAGGCATTGAAGCCAGTTATTCAGCACTTGTTTCAGGAAAGACAACCTGAAAAGCAGGAAGGGAAACAGTAGGATGAACAGGCAACAGATCACCAGGTCAATCATGCGTTTTTTATTCTTGTTTTGCTGGTTGCTTAAGGCAGGAGTGATGTCAACGCTGTAGAATTCACCGGTCGTATTCTTGGAATTGCTGCCGATTATATAAGCACCCTTTTCAGGCATGATCTTGTATTTGACTTTCGAAAAATTGGCCTTGCCCATCAATTGCATGATCTCTGTGCTGGAAATATCCCGGGCGCAGAAGATAATTTCGTTGGCCTTGTATATTTCTATCAGAAGGGGAAGATTTTCACTGCTGCCCAGCCAGTCAGCCTTTGATGTATTGTTCGCAGGCTTGATAAATCCAAGCAATCTGAACCTTAAAGGGTAATTCAGCAGTATGTTTTTTACACGAAAACACTCTTCAATACTCCCCACCACCAACACCTGTGAAATCTGGCTTGAAGAGGTATCCAGGTGTTTGTATTTTATGAAATGCAGCACCAGGCGGATGAACACTGTAATAAGCAATGCCCATACTGAACCCAGCAGTATAAGCGCCCTGGAAAACCTCATATTTTCTGGTAACAGGGCGTAAATGGCCAATATTGCAAGACTTCCTATCACTATACCCCTGACTGTCTTGCTGAGTTTAAAAGGATGGCGGTAACCACCACTGACCCAAATACCGCTGAGCCAGACCAATGTATATACAGGCACATGATACATGATATACTCCCTTGGATAAAACCCGCCTACAACATATTTGTTATAGATTTCCCAATAGCGCATCAGGCCATAATACCCGACCATGATCATGGCAAAATCAAGAAAAAACAGCTTTAATGCATTGAACAAACGGACCATCAAGGCTGTTGCAGCCCTGACATATATGGCTATGTTAATGCATACCGTAAACCACCACCCCTGTTGTTTTGAAAAATGTTTTTTGGCAAATTTTGCCATTGCCAGGTAAAAGATCTTGACGTAATTGATGCTGTGCTTTTTCGTGCTTTCTCCCTTATAATGGATAATTGTCGTTTCAGGGAAATAATAGTTTTCGTAGCCGGCCTTGATAATGCGGTAACTCAGGTCGATATCCTCACCATACATAAAAAAGGATTCGTCCAGCAAACCCACCTTGTCCAGAACTTCTTTCCGGATAATCATGAAGGCCCCGCTTAAAATGTCCACTTTGTGGGTTTCATGTTCGCTTAAATAACTTAAATGATAGGCCCCGAATGTCCTGGATTTGGGGAACAACCTTGCCAGTCCGCTCATTTTATAAAAAGCCACAGAAGGGGTAGGAAGGCCACGTTTTGATTCGGGAAGAAAATCACCGCGGCCATCTATCATCCTGACGCCCAGGGCTCCCGCCCTCGGTGTCCTGTCGAGAAAATCAACTGTTTTTGTCAGGGTATCCTCACTGATCACGGTGTCAGGGTTTAATAAAAGGATATAACGCCCTGTGGCGATTTTTATACCCTGGTTGTTGGCCTTGCTGAATCCATGATTTTCAGTGTTTGCAATCAATATGACATGCGGGAATTTCCCCCTTACCATTTCGCAGGATTCATCCGCAGATTGGTTGTCAACCACTATGATTTCAACTTTGAGGTGCTGTACCGCATTATAGACGGAAAGCAGCGTTTGTTCCAATAAGGCTTTAACGTTATAGTTGACTATGATGACGGATACATCCATTGATAAGCTTGCCTTTATTTAAAAGGCAAACCTACATAAATTTTTTTAAACTTAGTGAGACTCAATTTTCAAACCGTGAAGCGGATTTGAAATTGCAAGTCGAACTAATCCTGAGGCTTTGCGAAGGATCTAATCCCTGCGCCCCCCTTATTTCTCTTATTTCCTGATAAGGGTAATAACACCATTGACAGAGTAATTCTTGTCCGGATCCATTTTAAATGAATAATTAAATATATAATAGTAAGTGCCGGCAGGGCAAAGGTTGCCGCTGTTGTGAACTCTTCCATTCCAGTTTATTCCATCGCCTATTTCACCATCCTCGTCACTCCGGTATACAACGACACCCCAACGGTCATAAATAATCAAGGAATAGGCATTTTCACCAACCATCGTCACCTCGTATTCATCATTCAGGCCATCATTGTTTCCAGGGGTAAAGACATTGTACAGTACCAGTTTTTCAGTATAATCATTATGTACCGGCTTGCAGACGGTGTCCCGGCACTTATTCAGCACGGATGCCGTCAGGCAAACAGTGAATAAGCCATTGTCCTTGCCATAGTTATGCCTCGGGTTTTGCTTTGTTGAAAAATTAAGGCTTCCTGAGGCTGGGTGACCAAAATCCCACCGCAGATCGGCATATGAAGGCTGCGACCTGTTATTGAAATAGAAAACAGGCACATCGCTTTTTTGATCAATCTCAAAGTCGGCTTTTACACCAAGAACAGTGATATCAATCACATTTGAATCAAGACAGACTGGAGTGCCGGGCAGGAATTTATAAACCGGCACAACCGTAAGCTTATAGTTTCCGGCTTTTGTATATAGGTACTTAACCCGGACAGAGTCAATGGAAATATCGCCTTTGCTGCCATCGCCAAAATCCCAGTGGTTAAACAATACATCCTCGCTCAGGCTCGTAAATTCAGCTACTTGGCCGAGACAGATCGTATCGATCCCTTCCAGCGTTGACTTTATGGTCTTGAAGACTGTGATGGATTTGCCGGGGTCAAAGGTCGTATGGCAATAGTATACGCTTCCTGTATATGCATTATAAAATGTATCAATACCGATGAGTTTAGGATGGAATTTCCCCTGTTTTTCATAAATGAAACTTACATCATTTTCATCGTGATTCTCGAAAGTCGTATTGTCAAAATCGTCGAATTCCCATATATAACTTGAACATTTTTTGGACAGGTTCTTGAATACAACCTTAAATGGAGAACAGCCCATGGTATCAATAAAACTGCATTCCGGAAGGGAACCGATGATCTTGACATCAAAAGTAAATGAATCCTGGCAGCCGGCATTGTCTATCACGATATGTGTAATGTGCACGATACTGTCTCTCAGGTCAAACGATCTGAAGGGATCCTTTTCAGTGGTGGTGTACATGCCAGAGCCAAAATCCCAGAAATACCTGCTGATATAATCCGTACTGTCCTTTATGAGATGATAGGAAGAATCAAAAAGCTGTTTCAGTTCACTGCAATAAAAGGTGCGTGAATCATCTGAAACACCTGCTTTCAACTCCCTTATTACGAATTTGTGTTCAATTGTATCTATGCATCCCAATGAATCTTCCGCAATCAGGGTTATCATTTTTTTCCCGCCGGTCTTATAGGTCTGGCAGAGCTTATAAAGCTTTATCAGGGTTGGCTGTTGGTCAAGCTTCCAGGTAATGTTCTTTAATTTTTCCAGCCTGCTGTTATTGTAAGTGTTTGTAACGATTGCCTCAAAACAAATTTCATTATTTTTACAAGGTGCGCCATGGTCGATGAGTTCCAGTTGTTTGCCAAATTGTATTTTTAAAGTTTTATTGCGTGTACAGGATTCCCTGCTTTTAAATGTTAAGAATATATGGCTGCTTAATCCGGGAAGCCTGTATAGGTGCTTATATGTTTTTATTAAAGTGTCTTTTACATAGCTGAAAACATCTGTTTGCCCATCTCCCCATTCAATGATGGTACTGTCGCCGGCAAAAAACAGTGAGTCCTTCAGCGTGATGACCGCTTCGTAGGGCTTGCAGGCATTATAAACATCCACAGTCATTTCCGTGCTTTTAGCTTCCCTGACATATAAAAAATCAGGTGTAAACAAGGTATCCATCCAGGTCGAGTCATCCCGGTATATTTTTATTGAGTCATCACCGAAATCTTCAGCCCTGTCAGGGATATAGTTTTCAAATATAAAGGCGACACCATACAAACCTTTATAGGGCTTAGGAACCTCGGAAGGAAATTTCAACCAAGTCTTACCTGTATCCAGTGAAAAGAATTTTGGTCCAATCTCATCCTCCAAAAGATCAATAAATTTATCATACTGGCAAATGGAAATAGGACCACCCAGTCTCTTGCAAAGACCACAGCAGCCATGCTTCGCATATTCACTGGTAGAATCGCTGCACCCCGCCAGCGTGTCTGTTACCTCCAGTGTTATCTTGTTGAGCTTCCTGGGCACTGTATAATCGTGCTTGCCAAACCAGTCTTTAGAAATATTGCAGTTCTTGTATTTGTTGATATCAAGAGCCCTATGAATCACGCAATTCTCACCCTCAGGATCTGTGACCGTCCAATTGTAAAGTGCATGTTTCTTGTTTAAAAACCTCGAGGTGTCAATAAAAAAAACGCGATTCATGACGCCACATTGCTTTTTGTTGAAAAGATGCATCCTTGCCACGGGTCCCTTTACCCTGAATTTGCCGGTATGGGTTATGGAACAGGGTCCTTTGGATACCCTACATTCCACTAAGTATGTGTCGGGAGTTAGATCATAGGTTTTGGGGATGATATTAACATCCTTTTCATTAAGGAAGCTTTTGCCATTCAGCGACCATGAATAAGAGTAGGAATTGTTTCCGGAATTTCTTAATTCAAGCGGGCTCTGGCTGCCGTAACAGATACTGGTATCGGACATATTCATTTGGTTTTTGATGCTGTCAGCATCCAGGTAAATTTTGACGTAATCTTCGCTTCTGCAAGTATTGTCCGGATTGCTTAACAGGAGATAAGCCCTCACGTATTTGCTCGATTTTGTAGTAAAGCACGTTCTCTGTGTATAAGGAAGGATACTAAAGCCGCTGCTGTCAAAATTCCAAATATAAACCTGCATCGCTCCATTGGATGACAATGACTGGTTGCTGAAACATACTTCTGCTTCTCCGCAGCTGGGATAGCTGATATCCACCTTGATTTTTGCCTTTGTGCCATCTATTACCTTTACCTTGGTCGATATTGAGGATTTGCATCCCCTGTTATCAGTAATCTCCATCTTTATCGGGTAAATATCCTTCTTTTCATAATGGTGATCCAATTTGTCATCAAACTTCCTGTTGCTGCTATTGTCAAAATCACCATCACCCCATAAAATCAGTCTTTTTACAATATCCTGGCCGGTCTTGGCTGGTGTGGACTGGTCACGTATTGTAAACAGATTGGTGTACAGGCAGGAATCCTGTGGGCCATCTTTAAGCAGGATGGCTTTAGGAAGGCCGTCCACCACCATGTTCACGGAGTCCATTACGGTAGTGCCATTGTTTAATTTCAGGCTTAAACTAATTGTATACGAACCCATATTTTTATATAAATGGAATGGAGCCTTGCTGACCGAGGTAAAGCCATCGCCAAAATCCCACTTATAGGATTTTATCCCAACACTCGGGCTGCAATCAAAATAAGCCAGGTTGCCTATACATACATTTTTGGGAGCTGAGATATTGATTTGTGCCGGTAAGGCGAGGATACAACAAAATAGAAAAGCCAATAATAAGCATTTTGAAGAAGAAACATGATAACACATGATTTTAGGGTTTAGTTTAATAATTAGACATTTCTAAAATTAAAGATGCTGCAATTTCCCTTATAATGATGTTTTTATACTATCAGACGAAGATAATGACGCAGAGGTGGCAGAAATTTGTCAATTTATGTCAAATTTCTTTTTTAGATTATTTACTTAAGATCAAGATGCCCTTTATCCCGGCTTTACTTCAGCAAAAAGTCAGTGTTATATTTCATGACCTTTCCGAAGATGTAATCCTGTATCTGCACTACTTCCTTTTTGTTGCCATTGATAAAGGCATAAAAGGTTTCGATATCAAATTCCAATGGATTGCCTTGCTGGTCAAATTGTATATCCGAATCCGGTTTTATTCCCTTTTTATGGATGGCAAGGGTAGTAACCTGGTTCTTTTTGTCGGTCAGCCTGATCGTTAAAATGGGTTTTGTATGGGCAATGGAATCGATCTTATGCGCATCAAGATCAATTGGAAAACCCTCGAAAGACAGGTTTTCCCATAATTTCAGGTAGGACTTTATCTTATTGAGGTTAACCTCCTCATTGTTCTTATATGTTTTATTTTGCAAAACCAGCATCGGTTCCTTTTGTTCATTATGAATTGTAAAGGACTTTTCAGGCTGTTCCGTCCAGTTGATCTCTATGGTTTTGATCTCTTCCTCCTTGCTGCTGAAAATGGATTTACTCCTCCATGCAACTAAATCGGTAAAGAAACGCGAATTTAGGTACGCATTTAATCCGGGTATATGACATACATAAGGTTCCTTCCCGCCCTCCATATAAAAATAGGAACCCATCTCGTCCTGGGTATTCCCTCCCACGTAAAAGACCTTTGAAAGCTTCCCGTTTTCATAAATTTCTACCTTGGTGGCATTAAAAGCCATATTCTTCACCACCCTGTCCTTTTCTTCTTTGGACACCGGTCTTTTCACCCTCATTTTTTTCAGGGTGGAAAACAAAAGGTCAATCTGGGCTGTATTGACCTTGAATGTATCGTTCGCAATCCAGCTCTTATCACCCTGTTTGGTCAGCGTGACATATTTTTTTGTTCCCCTGTTGCTTAAAAAGACCTTGTCTATCTTATCGGTTGAAGCGAACTCAAAATTCCTTTCATTGCCTGCCAGTGTATTGGTGATGTTCCTGTTCAGGAAAAAATATAAGCCGATGACCAAAGCGAGTACTGTGATCAGGATAATGGTTTTTTTATTCATAAATATTACAAGCTGTATTGTATGCTAATGCTTTTTAGACAAAAATAAGGATAGGACCGCTGCATTAAGCGCTGTAATTCGGGGCTTCCTTGGTGATCTTGATATCGTGCGGGTGGCTTTCCCTGATACCTGCATTGCTGATTTTTATCAGGCGTGCGGTCTGGAGTTCCTCTATGGTGGCTGCACCACAATAACCCATACCAGCCCTGAGCCCTCCAACATATTGGTATAATACCTCGCTTACCTTTCCCTTGAAAGGCACGGTACCAACAATGCCTTCCGGCACCAGTTTGGAGATTTCTTCCTCTGCGTCCTGGAAATAACGGTCCTTGCTGCCTTCTTTCATGGCTTCAATACTGCCCATTCCGCGGTATGATTTTACCATCCTTCCTTCATAAATACTGGTTTCACCCGGACTTTCCTCTGTACCGGCGAATAAACTTCCGGCCATGATGGTGCTTGCCCCGGCAACAATGGCTTTTACAAGGTCACCGCTGTACCTTATGCCGCCATCAGCAATGATTGGAACACCACTGCCCTGTATCGCTGCCGCGCTGTCCATCACGGCAGATAGTTGCGGAACGCCAATTCCTGCAATAATCCTTGTTGTACAGATACTGCCCGGGCCAACTCCTACTTTCACCGCGTCAGCACCTGCATCCACGAGCGCCTTTGCAGCAGCTCCGGTAGCTACGTTGCCAACTATCACTTCCAGTTTAGGAAATGCTTTCTTGATCTTTTTGAGTTCGAGTATCACACCCTTGGAATGGCCATGTGCGGTGTCCAGGGTAATCACATCGACCTCCGCGTCCACCAGGGCTTTCACCCTTTCCAGTGTATCGGAAGTGATACCTACTGCTGCACCTACCAGCAGGCGGCCGAATTTGTCCTTACAGGCTTTCGGATGGCTTTTTACTTTTTGTATATCCTTGTATGTGATAAGGCCTACCAACTTGCCTTTTTTGTCAACTATGGGCAGTTTTTCAATCTTGTGTTTCTGGAGTATCGATTCAGCCTTGATGAGGTCAGTGCCCATTTCGCTGGTGATCAATACCTTTGTAGTCATGGCCTCCTTGATCTTTTTGGTCGTATTTTTTTCAAATCTCAGGTCCCGGTTGGTGATAATGCCTGCCAGGTATCCTTTTCCGTCAATAATGGGAATACCACCGATATGATGTTCCTTCATCAGTTTTAAGGCATCCTTGAGAGTGGCTTCTCCTGTCAGTGTAATGGGATGTTGAATCATGCCGCTTTCGCTGCGTTTTACCTTTGCCACTTCTTTTGCCTGCTGGGCAATGGTCATGTTTTTATGGATCATGCCTATTCCACCCTCGCGCGCCATCGCAATGGCCATTGTGCTTCCGGTAACCGTATCCATGGCTGCGGAAATAATGGGGATATTGATGCTGATATTCCTGGTGAGTTTGGTTTTGGTAATGACGTCCCTGGGAAGAATTTCGCTGTAACGCGGTAATACCAGGACATCGTCGAAAGTAAGACTTTCGCCTGCAATCTTGTTCTTAAAATCTATCGGGGTTTTTGTGGACTTAGCCATGCAAATAATTGTTATTGTTATTTGCGGTGCAAAGTTAATGTTTTTATTTTAATAATTAAAGAATATATGTTTTTTGTTGTTTGGCAGTTTTTGTCACTTATTTTTGTTTTCTGAAATATGAAAACACGGTTTTGTTTTTTTGCGTTGATTGCCTTTCTGAACCACCTGCAATCACAGACCTCCACGTTGACCACATATATCAGTGACCTTCCATTAGCCAACCTGGAAATACTGGATGACGAGGTTTCGAGTTACCAGGTGTTCTTTACCGGAGAAAACCATAATTATATAAGTGAAAACTCAAATATCAAGCTGAAAATGCTAGAATACCTTCACAAAAAGGCGGGCGTGAGGAACCTGGTACTTGAACTTGGATATTCCAGGGGTTATATGCTGAATAAATACATCAATGACGATTCGGGTTATTATGACCTGATGCGATATACTACCAGTCACTATTACCTTGAGATGTATAAGGCTCTCAGGACCTTCAACCAGTCACTGGCTCCGGATGAAAGGATTACGGTGCACGGCATTGATGTGGAGCGTTTTGCGGATGACGGACCTATATTGCTGGCTAAATTGCTGCCCCGGGATAAAGTGGTTCCGGCATCCATTGATTTTTCTGTCGAAGTGATCAGGACTTATGGAGCCTATTCAATGAAAAGATATAAAGGCATAGTTACAGGCCTGGATGAGGATGTGGAAATAGATATAGAAAATTTCTATCTCAGGCAACAGGGTTTTTATGATGGCAAGACCATCGATACAATGGTAGCGGATTACCAACGCAACAAAAATGCTTTCAGGGACTACCTGGGGGATGATTTTGCCCTTTTTGACAAAGTGTTCAGTTCAGTCATTGAATACAGGAGATATATGGGTTTCAGCGGCATGCCGCACCAGTATGTTTACAGGGAACGCAAGATATATGACAACCTGAGCGTCCTGATGAAGGAGAACCCGGATGAGAAATATTATGGACAGTTCGGAAGGTGTCATATCAGCCAGACTGAACTTAACAGGGAATGCAACTGGTGGGCCTTCAGTTCGGTGGCTAAAAGGCTCAATGAGGGTTCAGCACAAGACAAGGTCTTGAGTATTGGTATTTTTTATAACGAGAAAAAGATGAACAGGTATTTTAAATATGAGAACTATTTTGATGATGACAATACAAACAAGGAACTTAAGAAATACATCGATATCGACTGCTCAAACTCCAATATCCTCTCGAGGATAGACACAAGGGATACAGGCCTGGTAAAACATTACCAATATATTATATACAGCAACACTTGCAGCTCCAAGAATAATAAATCAACAACGAATTCAGGTTCTGAGGACTTTCATGAATGGGCTTTCATGCTTGATTTTGCTTATGGCAAAGCACAGTATGACCTGGAAAACCTCAATGTGGCTATGGGGGCTAATGCAAAAATATTTGATCCTTTACTCTCATTTTATTCCTTTGGCTGGTCATACAATGATTATGGGGTTTACACAAACTTCAATTTCAGGTGGCTTACAAAACAAGATGCAAGTTCAGGGCCGGTTAAATACAACCTGGGAGGTTACAGTACAACCATGAATATTGGTTACATGCCCCATATCAGCAAGAGGTTTACATTTGGTTTCTATGGCAGCTTCGGACTGAACAAGCTGAGGCTTAATGTACAAAACGATTCTGCTGCAATGCCATTTTCGCCCGGTTTTTCAAAAGTAAGCCAGATGAAATATGTCAACAATGGTTTTGTCATAGGCGCCGGGGTAGACCTCAGGTTTGCGCTTACGCACTGGCTGGGTATTTTTGCCAGGGGCAATTACCTGGCAGACATGTCTAAAAAATACTGGAAACAATCAACAGGGAATAAAAACATCACCGACAGCAATTCTCCCAAAACCTCTGTTGGCTATTATGGTTTAAATCTTGGCTTGAGTTTCCTGTTCCAATACTAAATGACGACAACTTAAACTTATGTATATACACTTTAAGAAACAAATCCCCAACCTGTTCACCCTTGGCAACCTCTCATGTGGTGTGATGTCCATCCTGTGTATCTTCCAGGATGATTTGCAGCTGGCGGTCCTGTGGGTGCTTTTGGCGGCCGTACTTGATTTTTTTGACGGTTTTTTAGCACGCTTGTTGAAGGTGAGCGGTGAACTTGGCAAACAGCTGGATTCACTGGCGGATATGGTCACTTTTGGAGTCGCACCGGGATTTATGCTATATGCTTTGAGCGACGATATAGATGGGTATGTGCGTTATGCTTTTTTATTACTTCCGGTGTTTTCAGCTTATCGTCTGGCTAAATTCAATATAGATACCAGGCAAACCAATTCTTTTATTGGCGTGCCTACGCCTATAACGGGTATCATGTGTATCTCCTGGGGATATATCGATGAGCAGATCAGGGAATATATCTTTGTGAATCCCTGGAGTTTTGTCCTGTTCTGTTCAGTGGTTTCCTTGCTTTTAGTGAGCCGGATCAGGCTGCCTTCGCTGAAACTTAAGAAAGGCCCTTTGCGTGACTTCACAAAACACCTGGTTTTACTGGGAATCGGTTTGGTGTCGCTTTTCTTTTTTGGGTGGTTATGCATACCTATCTTTTATGTTGCATATGTGTTATCCTTCGTCAGTATTGTTTTTAAACGGCCCGGACAGAAATGAAAATTTTATGATGGATGATTCATCAATAATGCATAATTTTGCCGGAAATTAATTCAGACATGAAGTTTTCCGTAGAAATAGAAGTGATGCCGCGCAAGGAATTGTTGGATCCCCAAGGCAAGGCCGTTACCAATGGCTTGCACAATATCGGTTTTAACAACATAGACAATGTCAGGGTGGGCAAATGCATCACTTATGAAACCAATGCCGCTTCTGAACAGGAAGCTTTGGCGCAGGCTGAAGAGGCTAGCAAAAAACTATTGGCAAACCTCGTCATGGAAAGTTATTCCGTGAAAATCAAATCCGTGGCCTAATTTTTCCCCGATGATTGATGTTGCCATTATTGGAGGTGGTGCAGCCGGCTT
>JANWHK010000090.1 GCA_025450395.1 Bacteroidia bacterium | reverse complement strand
ATACTCTCCGCTTAATATTTCCGGCTGAATCGATAAAAATATGGAACATTGCCGTATCATCACAATTCGTCAAGGTGTCGCTGGCAATATACATAAGCCAAATCGACCCTGTAATGGTATACGTATGTACAGGTGAAGCCGAGGTGGAAGTAGATCCATCTCCAAAATCCCAGAAGTGTTTATGGATAACGCCTGAAGATTTTTTGTTGGTGGTGTAATTGTTAAGTGTAGCCTGATATGGCTGAGATGAATCGTAATACAAGTCCAGTGAATCCCTGATGCCACAGAAATTGCAATTGATATTCAGGTTAAAACTGAAGGAATCCTTGCAACCAAAGCCACCAATCGTATCGTAAGTAACTACTAACTTGACCGTATAGGCACCATTGCGTTTGTACTGATAGGTTGGAGCGTTTAAAACAGAGCTGCCTGAATCCCCGAAATACCATTGATAGGTCCTTACACCAAAATCATTATTGACAAAATGATATGTATGGCAATCCGACTGATCCACAGCATAGGATGTATTAACAGGTTTCTCGCATCCAGGTACAGCAATGATCTTGCAAATCTGCGCTGTACAATTATTCTGCCCTATGGCCTTCAGGCATACATTATAATAGCCATAATGTGGTAAACTGGTCTTGTAATTTGGAACCACACTGGTCCCAACGCCCTGTATATACCACTGAACATTGTTAGTGCCGGAGGTATTCGTGAACTGCACCTGTTTTCCATTCGTAGTATAAGTGAAACCCGGAATGACATTACACGAATCGATCTTTACATTCAAGCAAACAGAATCCTTACAGGTTCCTGCAGAATCGATCACGATGTGGCAGATGGTAAAAGTCCCCAGCGTCAGGTAATTATGCGTTTTTTGATTAAACCCAAGTCCCTGCACCTGTGTTGAGGTTCCATCACCCCATCTCCATACCTGGCTGCCCGGGCCTGTCTTGCTGCCGTTGTATTTACCATAGGGGTAAGCATATGGCATAGCCTGCCTGGGATAAACATAGGGCACAAAATCGGGAATAAATCCGCACTTCGTGAAATCAAGCGGTTCAACTCCAAAACCATAATGATGTGATGTGTCGGTACAACCTGTAATGGTATCCTGTACGAATTTTAAAATGGGTTTATAAAAATCACGTTTTGCGTATACATGGTTCACATTGCACCCAAAACCATAGGTGCCATCATCGAATTGCCATTTATAAACCGTATTGGCAGCACAATAAACACTGGCTTTCAGGGTATCACCGGACCTTGAGAAAACCGGTTTTGAATTGAAATAATAAAAACAGAGGCTTTCGGAAAAGGTATCGCCACAAGTTGCAGCAGAATCCCATAAGAAAAGTTTCACAGTATACTTACCCTGGTTTAAATATGTATGGTATACGACCCTTCCGCTTCCGGTTGTTCCATCACCATAATCCCAGGTCATGCGCACCCCATTTTTTGTCGGGTTAGCCCATATCTGGAATGAACTGTCACTAAGTCGCTGGTACACCATAGAAGCATTCGGGATACAAGCCGCCCTGCTTGAAAAAGCTGAGACCAGCAAGGATATCATTAGAATTGACAATATTCTGAACTTCTTCAGGTAATGGTGAATGATCATGATAGGCGGTTTTTCTATTTAGACGCAAATTAATTTAAAAATGTGACATTCATATAAAAACCTTTGGGAACACCCTCTACTTTCAGTCATAATTCTGTCATAAAATGCATTATTCCCTGAGGACCCTGGTCCATTGGACACCTGATAATGTTTTAACCCGGACAAGGTATACACCTGAGACCAGATTACCCTGCACAAGAATTTCGCATTGTTCATTTTCTATATTAAAGGTGGATTGCATTTCCTGCCCCAATGTATTAAACACCTCAACAGATATAATGCTTTCTGTATTCCTGCCCGAAAGGACAAGACGGTCGGTAAACGGGTTAGGATACAGCTTGAATTGCAGCGCCCCTACCTGGTCTATATCTATATTAGTGGATTCATGATACTTGATATTCAGGACAAAGGCCCTGCGTTTTATATTGCCGGACGAATCTATAAAAATGCTGAAGAGAACAGTGTCACTACAATTTGTAATCGTGTCAGTGGCCGCGTATGTCAGGTAAATGCGACCAATGATTGTGTATGTATGCGTTGGTGAGGCAAGGGTGGATGTAGTTCCATCGCCGAAATCCCAATAATGTTTGTGTATGACACCTGATGATCTTTTGTTAAATGTAAAATTATTGATGGTGGCCTCATAAGGTTTTGCCGAATCATAGTCCAATCTCATGGAATCCTTGATACCACAGAAATCGCAGTCTTTAAAGACCTGGAATACCAGGGAGTCCCTGCATTTAAATTGACCGGTATCAAAAGCGATGACCTTGACCGAATATATGCCTTTTTGGGTATAAGAATGCTGAGGTGCCTTATCGGTTGATTGATGATTATCCCCGAAGTCCCACAGGTAATGGTCAAAAGCGGTGTCATAGTTGTAGGTAGTCAGGAGCGCGCAATCCTGGAAATCCCAGACTGCGGATACATACCCGAGTTTTGTGCAATTGGTCACCGTAATATTGCTGCACTTCTCCCTGCGGCAATAATCCTTGCCGAAAGCCCCCAGGCATACTTTATAAGTTCCATAGGTATTGAATACAACAGTTGGATTAGCATACATCGATTTACCGAAGCCCTCAATATCCCACTCCACATTATTGGTATTGGACTCATTAATAAAATACACGCTTTTTCCTGTATTTATAAACCTGAACTTTGGCATGGCATCGCATGAATCCAAAGTGACTGTTACACATGTAGAATCCTTACAATTACCTGTAGAATCCTCGAGTATGTGACAAACTGTAAAAGTTCCGCCATCCGGAAAATAATGCGCCTGCGAACTTCTGAATAATATGTTATTCACGTTAGAACTTCCATCGCCCCAGCGCCAGGTTTCCTTGCCCGCTTTTTTCATATCATTATTCTGCCAGCCGAAAGGATATGCATAGGGGTTTACCCTGCCCGTACTGGGACTATTCTGGAACTCACTCGTGAATCCACAGCGCGTAAAATCCAATACCTCCTTACTGACAGGAGCGTAAGCCTCACAGCCTGTCGCTGAATCCTTCACCAACACAAGAGTCGGCACATAATACCCTTGTTTGGCATATATATGATTTGCAAAGCGGCCCCATCCATAAGTCCCGTCACCAAAATCCCATTTATAGCCGGCTTTTGGCTTTAATGGCGCACTTGCTTTAAGTGTATCCCCTGAACGCGTAAAGGTTGGTGTAGATCCATACTTGTAATAACATACCTCATGCCTGATCGTATCGCGGCACCAAATGATAGAATCCCAGACGATCATCGCGACCATATATTTACCCTCCTGAGCGTATTTATGATAAAGCGGTTGGCCATAGGGCAGACCCAGGGCTTTCTGTCCATCACCAAAATCCCATTTGACACTGGCACTTGCATTCCCTCCACCTGCCCTGTAGAACTTAAATACACTATCCTGTAAATAAAACACGATAGAGGCACCTGTTGAACAAGCGTTGGTTGACTGAGGCATAATCAGCATCATGAACAGAGATACGATAAGTATCTTCCTTAGCTTAGGTAAATAATTTAATTGCATGGAATAGTTTTTTGATTGAATAGACGATAATCAATCGTCTAATGTGACATGTAATGGGAAATATTTATCAATATTCCATATAATTGTTATAATAAACAAATAGAATTATACTACCTGGTCGTACTTGTCAAGCAGCTTGACCAATACCTCAAAATCCTTTGGATATGGGGCTTCGATATATGTCTTGCCTTTGCCGGGACTGTCAAATTCTATACTAAAGGCATGCAGGGCCACCCTGTTTATCAATGATCTTTTCTCTTCCGAACCATCACGTGATACCATTTCCGATTTCACTTTCCGCTTGATATCGCTGAGGTAAGGGACCTTTCCTCCGTATAACTCATCGCATACCAATGGCAGGTTCTGTGAGGCCGCGTGCACCCTTATCTGGTGAAGCCGCCCTGTAAAGGGTTTGCAGGCCAAAAGGCTGAAGTGCTTGTAACGCCTGATGGTATTAAATTCGGTCAGTGATTCCTTGCCGCTCTTTTTTGAAACCTGCACCCGCCTTTTGCTATCTGTAAACAATGGCAAGTCCACTTTCAGTTCCTGGATATTCACCGGGGCAGATACCATGGCATGATAAACCTTGGAAATGCTGCGTTTTTCAAACTGCATGGCAATATGCCTGTAGGTTTCGGGATTTTTGGAAACCAGCATAACGCCAGAAGTTTCACGGTCAATGCGGTGACAAAGGCTGTAATTCTCGTTTTCCTTTTTCACCAGTTCCACGATGGACAACTGGGTGCTGTCGAAACGCTCGTGCAGGGATGAGATATGTGCAGGCTTATTAATGGCCAGCACATTGTCATCTTCATAGATCACCAGGTCTTTAAACACGATACGCAATGACATATTCCCTATTTTGAGTTCAATGTACTAAGTTTTATCTGGGTCAGCACTTTTTTGGTCTGTAACGGAAAATCGCTGTTCATCATCCAGTCATAGTAACCGGTATCCAATTTAAAAACATCTGTGACCACCTTGCCACGGTGCTTACCGAAATTGAATATCACCTGTTGCTTATCGTTTAAGACCATCCTGCCAGCCAGGTCCACAAGGTTGCTCTGACCGCTATACTTGTGCAGGAACTCCACATTAGGTTCCAGTTCGGTATACCTGCCCAGCTGGGCCTGTATGATGTCCCATGTAGCCTCTGTATCCGCCTTTGCGCTGTGTGCATTTTCAAGGGTCTTGCTGCAGTAAAATTTATAGGCGGCGGTAAGGTTGCGCGGTTCCATGGTATGAAATATTTTCTGGGCGTCAATGAACTTGCGCTTACTGATATCGAATTCCACTTCAGCCCTGTAAAACTCTTCCACCAGCATCGGGAAATCAAATTTGTTGCTGTTAAATCCGGCAAAATCACAATTAATCAGGAAATGGTTGATCTCCGGTGCTTTTTGTTTAAAAGAGGGCTCATTTGCCACATCCGCATCACTGATGCCATGAATGGCTGTAACCTCAGGCGGGATAGGAACACCGGGGTTAAAACGCTGGTGCAGGTCAGTCCTGCTGCCATCCGGCATAATCCTTATCATGTAGAGTTCCACTATACGGTCCTTGGAAGTATTGATGCCTGTGGATTCGAGGTCAAAAATGACCAGTGGCTTAGTGAGGTTGATTATCATTGTTGTGTTTATTGTATAAATCGGGTCTTCGTTCCCTTGTGCGTTGTTCGGCCTGGGCCATGCGCCATTCTTCTATCAGCTTGAAATTACCCGAAAGCAATACATCCGGGACCTTTAGTTCCATGAATTCAGCCGGGCGGGTATACACAGGTGGCGCAAGCAAACCATCCTGGAAGCTGTCCGTCAGTGCAGATTCCTCGTTTCCAAGTACTCCGGGCAATAAACGTATGATGCTGTCACTGATAATCGCAGCAGCGAGTTCACCCCCTGTCAGCACATAATCACCAATGGAGATCTCCCTGGTCACGTAAAGTTGTCTTATGCGCTCGTCGATACCTTTGTAATGCCCACAAAGTATAATTATATTCTGTTTTAACGATAAAGTATTCGCAGCATTTTGGTTCCATATCTCACCATCCGGAGTTGTATAGATCACTTCATCATATGTCCTTTCAGATTTCAGATCTTCGATGGCCTTGGAAATAGGTTCACACATCAGCACCATACCGGCCCCGCCACCGAACTGGTAGTCATCTATCTGACCATACCGATTAAGCGCGTATTCCCTTAGGTTAAGCACATTAATCTCTGCAAAACCCTTGTCTTTAGCCCTCTGTATCATAGAGTGGTTCAGTGGGCCTTCCAATAATCCGGGTTGTACAGTGATGATATCTATGCGCATGCTACAAATCTAATATTCCATCGGGAAAATTCGCTAAAACAGTTTTTGTCTCGTGGTTGATATCTACAATGAGGTCTTCGTGAAAAGGTATAAGTATATCCTTATATTCACTCCTGAATTCTATCAATGTATTATTCGGTAAATACGATATTCCGGTAATCTCATAAGACAGTCCGCTGTGCTGGTCTGTCAGCGTATAACCGACTATACTTTCACCTACTTCTTCCGGACCACTTTCTTCCAATAACTCTAGGATGGGCAGGCTGATCAATTCCTCAAGTTGCTCCACCTTGTCAAAACCTTCCAGCTTGATGATATTGGAATCGGGATTATAACTTTGAATACTGTAAGGCACATATTTCTGGTTAATCTCCAGCAAAAGGAAATCCTTTGGTGTATAATCCTCTTCTTCAATGACAATCCTGAAATTCCCGTTAAAACCGTGGGGTTTCAAAACAAAACCCACCTTTCGGGTGGGTTTGTGATGAATGTTTAATGCCTTGATATGCATAAAAATAAAAGCTAATTAAGCTTCATTTTTTTCAGCAGTATCCTCCGTTGCGTTATTCACTTCAACAGGGGTTGTTTCTTCAGCTTTTACTTCGGCTACTGGTGCTTCAACCTTAACTTCGGCGATAGGCTCTTGAGCAGTTTCTTCAGTGTTAATCACTTCAGCTACTGTTTCTTCAACAACCGGTGCAGGGTTAGCTGCCGCTTCCGCTGCTGCTTCTGCTGCTGATTTCTTAGCTGCAATGGCTGCTGCCTTAGCTTCTTTCACCTTGCCTTCAGCTTTCAGCTTTTCAGCGTTAGACTGGGCTTTAGTGTCAGCGAGGGTGTCGCGTTTGCTCTGAACCTTGGATTCCTTTTCAGTCATCCAGGCCTGGAATTTTGTTTCTGCTTCTTCAGCTGTAAAAGCGCCCTTGTTGGCGCCGCCGTGTAAGTGGTGCAACATCATTGCACCTTTGTAAGATAGAATAGCACGCACTGTATCCGTAGGGATAGCACCGGTGTCTAGCCATTTCACTGCTCGAGTGAGATCTAAGTTAATTGTTGCCGGGTTGGTGTTAGGGTTATAATCACCAATCCTTTCAATAAATCTACCATCTCTCGGAGCACGTGAATCTGCCGCCACAATGTAGTAGTAGGCCTTTTTGTTGCGTCCATGACGCTGTAATCTTAATTTGGTTGCCATAAAATATATGTACTAACGCAAGTTCTCCTTTTCTTGCGGGGTGCAAAGGTAATATTAATTTTCAAAAAATCAAATCGAATTTTAGAAGGAAAATATGGACTAGATTTGAAGTCACATCATCACCGATGCAACAGAAACCTTAATTCATGTAAGAAACTAAGCATGTTTTGCTGTATTTTTGTATGTCTTTAAGAGCCAATGGATACGACAACCAAACACACCCATGCTGAAAAAAACATTCCTGATACTCCTGCTGGCACTAGTGTCTTCATATTCGAGAGCGGTGGAGGTTCCCAGAAGTGACCTTATCGTGCATATAGGGGTTAACAGGCTCAGCATGCAAGCGGCCCTCGATTCCTCCATCAACGGATTCAGGCTGAATTACCCGGGATTTTATGCCAAACTCTCAGGGGAAGGGTACAGCAATGCAACTAATTTTGTCCATTTCGACCTCAACCTGAGCCTCAACAAAGCTAAAATGGACAATGGATATGCAAGGATCAGCCGGCTATGCATGAATTATGGGTTCGGAAAAACATTGGACAGGGTGAAGTTTACGGTCAGTCCGGGACTTTGTTACAGCCAGGTGGCCTACCAGAACGAAGCGAATAGCAAAGGTGTCACAGAGTCCCGCTTTGCACCGTCACTTGCCTTGCAGACTGACCTGATAATCTTGAAATCGACTTACAGGTATCTTGGATTATTTCTTGAAGGATCCTTTATGTTCGCCAAACCCACAAGATGGGTCCACCAGGTAGCGGTAGGCTTAAGTTGGAAACCCAGTTTCAGGAAAGAGGACCGCCCGATGGTCACACCCTAACTTTCCTTGCCGCATACTACTATCTCAAAAGAGTTAGAGTACCATAGTATAGATTTGGCGACCTGCTTTCTGGGCCTTCCATCTCCAAAATAAATACATAAACATCCTGTGGGCAGGGTTTGCCACGGTAATTTCCATCCCATCCCGCCGGATCCCCAACAGAACTATATAAAAGTTCACCCCACCTATTGTATATTGACATTTTTACATCATCGCGCCCAAGGCCGAAAGGCCTGAAATAATCGTTCAGGTTATCATTATTTGGAGAAAATGCAATTGGAAGGAATACACGTTTATCATCTATGACATCGATCTCATGTTGCATAGTATCGCTACAACCGCTTGATGTATCCAATGAAACCAGGATAACCTTAAAATTACCTTCCTTCAGAAATTTGTAGACAGGATGGATATCGGTAGACGTATATGCATCGAAATGCCACTTGTAAGCATTGGCTCCGGTGGAAAGGTTCCTGATTTTCAACGTATCAAATATATTGACAGGGTTCTTGTTAAAATCGAAATTTGCTATTGGTTTGGGGGTTACCGTTATATATGAATGCACTACAGAATCACAACCCGCATAGTTTGAAAAAGTATCATGATAAGTGCCTGAATGCTTGTAGGTGTGCTTACCGACCTGATATGAATCACCGTAACAGAATGAAATATATAGACTCCTGGATGATTTTGGCCTGTATGTCAAAACGATATGGTGTATTGAATCAAAGCCATAATAAGCCTTGAAAGTGTCAGTGTAGGTACCTGCTGTTTTATAAACCTTCGCATTCCATATCAATGAATCTCCTACACAAAGTGAAATCAGTTGAATGCTTTCCATCACCTTGTAAACCGCCACCGGCGGACAAAGATTCATAGGAGATATTATAGGATCAATTTGCGTAAACACTAATCTTGAAGTATCTGTCAGGTTCATGCTAACCCTTGAATCCGGGTATATGCTTGCTCCGGCAAACCATAATGTGCCATCCTTCTTGACAATATATGAAAATGTTTCACCAGCCATGATATCCACTACATCTGTCGCAACCAATTTAGGTGTGGGATTGTCTGCCAGTGTACCATCCCCAAGTCCACCTGCTAAGTTCATTCCCCATGAATAACAATTGTGATGGACATCCAGAGACAGAAAATGCCTGCCATCATTACAAGCAGAAATAGCAACAATGTCCTTCAAGGTTTCCACTTTCTGTGGTTCTAGTGCATCATAGAACAAACCATTGCCGATACAGCCATGCCTTCCGTCACCCCAAACATAAACACTCCCGCCACTATCCAATGCTATCCCATTATATGCTGAAGCTTTTATATCTACTATATTTGATAAACTATTGATAAAAATAGGGGTATAAACCCTGGCTGCTCTTGAATGTCCACTCCCTAAGCCTGAAAATTCATTACTTCCGACTGTCATTACCGTACCATTCTTTAAAAGAATATAATTGTTATACTCACCATTGGCAACCCTCACCGCATTGTTAATCCCTTTCATCTGTACCGGTGTATAAACAGGATATTGTATAATGGAATCTACTCCAAACGAACCTGACCAATCCCTGCCCACAGACCATACTGTGCCATCAAACCTGACAAATGAGCAAATTTTGGCTCCAGCGTCTAAAAACCTGACATTATTCAATACCATGGTCGGTTCCTGGAAAGGTTGTCCCCATACCCACGCGGTGAAATCATTTTTTATAGCTCCCATGCAATAACCTGCACTGCAATACCATACACTATCCATATTTTTTACCTTTAAGGGTGTGTTGGAACCTGTTGGAGTTGCAGGATAGCCCAATTGTCCATAGAGATTTGCGCCCCACGCATGCAACTGGGAAGAATTACCGCAATAAGTATACGCTGAATAAGATCCTGCTGCATAATTACAGGGCCTATACCATAACCTTCCGCCAAACCCATCTCCTACCAGGCTGTTCTGTGCCAGGATGGATTCATGATTTCCAAGCAAAATACATATAAAAAGTATCCATACAACATTCCTCCAATTTAGGATGTCTTGAAGTGTTTTCATTTGATGGGAATAATACTTAATTTGATAGACGTTATTAACCTTTAAAACGTGGCATACCAGACAAATATATTACAATTATTTACCAGGAAGAACAATAATGTAATAAGTTGCAACAATTTTGTAATAACCGGTCACCTTAAGTCATAAAATTAATTGAGGATTTAGACATTGAATGATTTGCCACTTTAAAACTTTAGGTTTACTTTTGAGCTCTTTAAAAAATCTCCCATGAACGAAGACATCAGAAACCTTGAACCAAAAAACCTATGGAATAAATTTGCCGACCTGAACGCCGTTCCCCGTCCTTCAAAAAAAGAAGAACGCGTTATCACCTTTATGAAGGAATTCGGACAGAAACTCGGCCTTGAAACCTTTGAAGATGAGATACACAATGTCATCATCAGGAAACCTGCCACTCCGGGCATGGAAAAAAGGAAACCCATCGTCATGCAGGGACACCTCGACATGGTGCACCAGAAAAACAACGACACTGTATTTGATTTTGACAAACAAGGCATTGACATGTTTATAGACGGTGACTGGGTGCGAGCGCGTGGTACTACTTTGGGCGCTGACAATGGTATTGGCGTCGCCACCATCATGTCCATTTTGGAAAGCAAGGACATCCCCCACCCTGCTATCGAAGCCCTTTTCACCATAGATGAGGAAACCGGCATGACTGGTGCCCTGGCACTGAAAGGTGGCATTTTGCATGGAGAGATACTTCTGAACCTCGACACAGAAGAAGATGATGTAATAATCATAGGATGCGCCGGAGGTTTGGATGTAACAGCCACAAGAACCTATAAAGAAGAAACTGCCCCGGATGGATTTGCAGGCTATACCATCACGGTGAAAGGCCTTAACGGAGGTCATTCCGGAATAGAGATACACAAGGGTTTGGGCAATGCCAACAAGATCATGAACCGTTTGCTTTACAATGCTTTTGAGAACTACGGTGTGAGAGTTTCAGAGATAAACGGTGGCAGCCTGCGCAATGCCATACCCAGGGAGAGTGTTGCAATTCTGGCCGTTCCTGAAAACCGTGTTGAAGATTTTACAAAGTATATTGAAAAAAGCACATCGGAAATACAGTTTGAATTCAAGAAGGTGGACCCGAAACTTACGATAGAGATAAAGAAATCGGAACTGCCCGGAAAAGTGATGGACATTGGAATCCAGACCGCCATTATCAAAGCGATTTATGCAGCCCTCAACGGTGTTTACAGGATGAGTCCGGATATAGCCGAACTGGTCGAGACTTCCAATAATGTGGCCAGGGTACTGGTCAAGGATGGCAATATTTCTGTGGCTTGCCTGACGCGTTCATCCATTGAAAGTTCCAAATATGATCTTGGCTATGCCTTGCGTTCTACATTTGAACTGGCGGGTTGTGAAGTCACTTTTACCGGCGCTTACCCGGGTTGGACGCCGGATGTCCATTCAGGAATCCTGGCCCTTCTGGAGAAATTATACGAACAGATGCATCATGAAAAACCATTGGTGGCGGCCTGCCATGCAGGATTGGAATGCGGTATTCTCGGCAGCAATTATCCTGGTATGGAGATGATCTCTTTCGGTCCGACCATCAAGGGAGCGCATTCACCGGATGAAAGAGCAAGCATTTCTTCAGTGCAGAAGTACTGGAAATTTGTGCTTGAGGTGCTGAAGAGTATTCCAGAGAAGTGAGAATTCTAATGGAGTAACGGTTCTATGATTGCCAGATGGCCACATGCCGATCAAAGCATCGGCATTCGCCATGACGCGGTTCTTAAGAATAATCCGGAAGGTGACATGGTATGATCATCTGTGTCAGGTTCTCACACATCGTACATCGTACATCGTATGTCGTACATCGTACATTCTCCTAATGCATATGTAGTATAATTCTAAAAAAGTTTACCTCATTCACAATAATTGAATTAACAATAAATTGGAGGTAACCCAGTTATACATTCAAACACGTAAATTTTATGAATATCAGGATCTTTTTAATTCTATGGGCTTGCCATGCAAGCGCTTTTGCCCAGGGCAGCCTGGAGCTTACTGTCAGGGTGCTTACCAATAAAGGGGTTGCGATGCCCAATGCCAACATCAGGCTTTATGAACCTTCTATCAATGAAACGGTCAACATAGTGACCAACTCCGCGGGCATTGCAAAGACGACACTGAACATGGGCCTTGAATGGCAGGTGTTCATCAACGGTGTGAAAGCCGACAAGCTGATCAGGATTCCTCAATCGGGCATGTCGATGCAGAGCATTACAGAAACGTTTGACCCCGAACTTCAGAAACGCATGGCGACGCAGACCTATAACAGGAGCAACCTGAAACCTGTAATCCAGAATAATGCAGCAAGGCTTCCCAACAAGCCGGGTTCAACAACTATAGAAGTAAACGTAAAAAGCAGGCATGGTTTTGTCCAACCCGGAGTCAATGTTTATTTATTAAACACAAAGGACAGGACGTATTACGGGGCTTTGACTGACGGCCGCGGCACAGCGCGATTCGTGGTACCTTCCTCCTCCTCATTCGACGTTGACATCGAATCATGCCTGAACATCGGCATGGCTGACCTGCCAAACAGGGACGGCATATTGTTTGAAACGGATTTCGTATATGACAAGCTTGATATTGATGAGAATATAAACGGTGATACAATTATCCAGGACCTGAAAGGCAAAACCGCTGCAGCTTCATGTCGTGCCTTTTACAAACTGAAAATACAAAAACACGGAAAGCCATCAGCATATGAAAACATTTATCTGAAAGAAATAAACGGTGTAAAGGTCTTCCGGCTGAAGACAGATAAACAGGGTGAGGTTTCGGCTTTATTGCCATTTGGCAAGATGTACATGATCAATTTTGACTTTCAGGTTGACGTGGACGTGATAGACCTGACCAAAGCATACGGTCAGGCGAACGGCAGCATGACCCTGAACTATATCCCAGACCCTAAACTTGAGCATCCGGAGCTATTTATTCCCGATTCAAACTCCTTATTCCTGGTGGATTTTGAGAATTTCCTCAAAAAACAATACCCCAAACCGCAGTTGCCGAAGAAGGTGAATGTGATAGCAAAATTCCTGGGCAAAGTGAATGTCAGCTCAAAGGAAGCAGTAATGGAAATAGGATATACCGCTATTGGTGCCGAAAAGAATACACCCTTGAATATCTGCTTTGTGCTTGACGTCAGCGGTTCCATGGCCGGCTATTATCGACTCGAGCGACTGAAAACTGCACTGGCCGGTCTTGTCGCCAAGATACAAACTGATGCCATCATATCCATAGTGACTTTTGAAAGTGGCATGCATGTAATACTAGAACCGCAAAAGCTCGGCAGTAACAAGGGCCGTGTCATCAAGCTCATCAATGACCTGAATGCCGGTGGAGGCACAAATATGTTGGAGGCCTTGAAAACAGGTTATGGATTCGTCGCAAAAAACCTGATCCCCAAAGGTAATAATACAGTGATACTGCTGACTGACGGATTCGATGAAAACGAGGTGCAAGTGCTGGTGGATGTGCAGAAACCCTATAATTCAAAGATTGTATGCACCACAATTGGTGTTGGTGAAGGTTATAACTATGCCCTGCTGAAACAGTTGGTCTCGAATGGTCGAGGCCTGCTGCACTTTGTAGGTGAGGCCGATGATTTTGACAATCTTTTCAGCACCAAGCTACTCACTTTGTTGAAACCGGTTGCGACCGATGTTACAATTGAAATTGAATACAACAAGCAGATTGTTTTCAAGCATCTTTACGGTCCGAAGCCTGTGACAGAAAAGTCAAAATGGCCTAAGTTCCAATTGCCTAACCTTTACAGCGGCTCCAACAATGTAGCGCTTGCAAAGTTCGATATCGTCAAGCCGGATGAAAACATAGAGAAGCAGCCGGTCATAGTCAGGGTCAGCTATGTGGATGAAGAGACAGGGAAAAAAGTGGTAGAAGAACAAAAGGTCTACCTTGAATGGGAGCCTTATACCGGCATGCCGGAACTGATAGTGGATGCTGAGGTCAAGAAACTTTTCTGTATCGCTATCATCAACCAGGGCATCAAGAAAATGTCGGATCTGTATTCAGTAGGCAACCACAAAGAAGCCCAAAAAACCCTTGAGCGCACCAAGGAACAGGTGATGGAATTATATCCGGGTGCGAGGGAAAAGGAAGTTGATGCATTGATGGTATCGCTGGATTCTTATTTAGTGGCATTCAGAAATCTGGCGAAGAAGGAAGCGATGAGGAAGAGCAAATAGAACCTAGGGATGAAGTACAAAGTACGAGGTACGAAGGACAAAGGCGATTTACAATTTACAAATTACAAGTTACAATTTGTAGGGGTTGAAAATTTTCAACCCTTTTCAATCCAAATTACAAGATAGAAAGTACGAGGGACGAAGGCGATTTACAATTTACAAGTTACAAATTACAATTGGGGAAAGGACGGACAATTTACTTTCGCAAGGGATTAACCACATCGTATGTCGTATATCGTATGTTCAATAATCGATCACAATCTTCTGTGTAATATATTCATCGCCGTATTGGTAAACAACATAATAAATACCATTGGGTTGACCGGATAAAACAATGTTTTTATCTTGTTGCTGATATGGCAACTCCTGTCCAATGGAATTAAAAATCTTTACCTCTCCCCTCTCAGCATCCATGGATGATAACAAAACAATATTTCCGTTTTCCATCCTGGCGAAAAAATACGCTTCATTGTTGGCATCTACATACACCAGGCGACTGTTCTGTTCCTGCCCGTCGTAATCCATGCTGGTCATTCTGTAATAGGCCCCATTCTTGACAGCCATTACATTATTGTCAAGATATTGATATGTCAGTACCTGGTAATAATTGTTATCACCCCTGCCAACACTGGATTTTACCGCACCAATATCTTCAAAATGAACACCGTCAAAACTCCTGCTCACCCTGTATTTATCGACATTAAATTCATGGTACACCTTCCATGTCAGCGCAATATATTTTGACTTGTTCTCGCCTGTCACATCAATCCAATCGACGGGCAGAGCCACATATGAACAGGTGGAAGGAGTCAGTGGGGTCATGGCAGTCTGGCCACAAACACTCACGACATTTTTTGCCATTATATTCATTGCGCCGAATGAATCCTGGGTACTGATGATATTTTTACGCTCTCCATTTGCAATGGAATAATGCATCACCTTATTGGCGTCTATTACATGACCGAGCTGGTGACCATGGCCTAGTTCATGCGTCGCCACCGATTCAAAATCAAACTGTGAACCGCTTGGTATGCCCGGCCCGTATTCCCATTTAAATCCTGTGAAGGGTACATCATTAAATAAAACGTCAAGATCCTCAACATAAAAAAATGTATCTCCGGACGCAATACAACCGCCGAAATTTGAAATGGCCACGCCAAGAACTCCAAGTGGCAACGTATCGGTAAAGTCCCAGGTGACAAGGTGAATACCATCATTGACTGCAACATCGTCTGTAGTAGTTGTTGCGGAGGTATCCCAGTTGATCAGTGATTTACAGCGCCAGCTTTGCATGGAAGTCACAAAATCCCTTTTTGCCTTTGTTGAATCATTGAATTGTGTGTTAAATGTCATCAACATCTGAGCTCCTGCATTCAGTCCCTGTAATCTTGTTCCATGATGCACACTACCAAATATGGCATTGATGAGGTTATACGGTACATTTAAACTTGTACCCGACAGGACATTTGCAGGATCGCTGTTTTGAACGACAATAGTACCTGTGCCTGCACTGGTAGGAACCTTCACTCTAATTTGTGTATTTGTCCAGGAAATATAGTCCGAGGCTAAAGGTAACAAAAATGAAGCGCCTCCGGCATCAGCATCCCTGAATGCTACAAAACCCGAGCCTCTCGGAGAATTAAAATTGGTGCCTGTAATCGTAATAAATGAATCTGTACCCGCAGTGCGCGTGGTTGGCGTAAATGAAGTAATGGTCGGTGTGGCCCTTTTAGAACTGGATTTCTGTTCATCAGGTTTCACATAGTGGAGATTGATGTATGAATGTGTGATACCGATCAGCAAGGTTTTAAATGCTTCGTAATTATTATACCGTTTAAATACATCATCCAGCATGTTATTCGAGATCCAAATCCTGCCTTGAGTTGACGCTGTCAATTCATACTGTAAGGCAGGAAGAACGCCCTCACTTTTCACCCTGCTTTTTTTCAGGAAAAAAATACCATACCCATCCCTGAGTTCATCTGAAGGTTCAGCCTTGGTGATCTGCACGTCAAGCTGTCCGCCGAGAGAAACAATATAAACAGTATCCAGCAAGAGTCCTTTATATACAGAAGCCACTTGCAAGGCATATAAGGAATATATATTATTATTTGTATGCCTGAAGGTTTTTTGCAGGCTGAGACGGCCTTCAAGAACATGTTCTGACGCATTGCTAAGTCCGGTCAGATCAACTGGAACCAACATGCACTGGGAATTGGCAGATTGCCTGACTAAAAATGCAAAACAAACTACAAGCAGGAATAATTTATTTTTCATATTGCAATTTTACCAATTCTATATGTCAAAACCATAAATAAAATGTTAAAATTAATACAATACACTTCTATAACCTTGTCGTTCAATGACATCAAGTAGTGCATACCTGTTTCCTCCAAGGTGAAATATTCCAGTTTATTAAACAATAAAACTGTAATTCACAGCTACATGGAAAACACGTGTACAACTCAAAACAGTGTTAAATTGAAAACTTTGTTCTTAATACTTTATTTTTGCCATTCATGCGCATCTTAGTCATTAGCTGTTTTTGTTTTTTTATATCCGGATTGTTTGCACAGAACACCACCCTGGTCAAGGGAAAGATAATGGACCTGAATACAGGCGAGCCTATCACCGGTGCACATATCATCTTTGCCGGGGCTGAAGAAGGCACCACTTCCAACTTCAAGGGACTTTATACAATCAAGGATACAAACAACAGGGATACAATCATTATTTCTTACGTCGGTTATGTTAACAAGATCATCATTGTTACACCCGGCGACACACAAACCATACATGTCAGGATGGTTGTGGAAGATCTTGTCTTCAAGGGGGTAAAAACGGTCAATAAGGTCAACAGGGCGCTCAAGATCATTGAAAAAGCGCAAGACAATAAGCACCGTTATAATTTTGAACAACTGAATTCATTTGAATGTGAAAGTTTTACCAAGATACAGATAGCTGCCAACAATATTTCGGAAGAATTAGCAAACAAGAAGTTGCTTAAAAGTATTGAAGGCATCTTCGACACCATGTCATACCTGAGTGAAGACAAGTCAAAACAGGTATTGCCAATCTTTATCTCTGAAAACCTCAGCAATTTCTACTACAACAAAAACCCCAGGCAAAACAAGGAAGTCATCATCGCCTCCAGGATGAAGGGTGTGGGAGTTGAAGACGGCTCCTTCCTGTCCCAATTGCTTGGGTCCACTTTTCAACAGTACAACTTTAACGACAATATTCTACCCATACTACAGAAGAGTTTTATTTCACCAATCGCCAAGTCCTCATTCAATTATTACCATTACAAACTGGTTGGATCAAGTTACCCCGAAGGAAGCAACAGGAAAGTATACCAGATAGAAGTGACACCTAAAAATCCATTAGACCTGGTATTTACCGGATATGTATGGATAGAAGATTCGAGTTTCGCCCTTGTTAAACTCACCCTCAGTGTTACCAATAAGGCCAATCTTAACTTTGTGGAAAAACTTAAGATCACCCAGGAACTTGAACCTACCTCTGAAGGCGCCTATATTCCGGTAAAATCAAGAATATTGATAGACATTGTTGAAATTTCAAAGAAAATGGCGGGTATGATAGCCCTGTTCACCAACTCATACGAAAAAGTGGTTGTGAACAAGGAACGCTCCAAAAAATTCTTTGATTATCCGATAAGGATGAATGAGGATGCAACGCAGAAATCAGATGAGTTCTGGGATAGTATGCGACACGAAGAATTGACACCGGATGAAAAAAGGGCTTTGGCAAAGATCGATACCCTGACCAAAGTGAAGGTCTTCAGAAACTATGTAGAGTTTGTACAAATCCTTTTTAACGGGTACAAAACCATTGGTAAAATAGACTGGGGACCTTATGCCCTCATATATGGCTATAACGCCCTTGAAGGGCAAAGATTCAGGTTAGGTGCAAAGACGAATTTTTCCTTCAGCAAAAAATACATATTGAGTGGCTATGGCGCATATGGATTGTTCGACCAGCAATGGAAATACAAAGGACAAATTGAAAAGATACTGAACAGGAAACACTGGACAATCACAGGCATATCCTATAAAAAAGACGTCGAACAAATCGGTGTTACAGATGATTATTACGGGGCAAGCAACCTGTTCACAACTGTATCCGTATTTGCAGCCAACCAATTAAACAGGAGCCAGGAATCCAAGGTGTGGCTCAACAGCGAATTCACCAAGGGATGGAATGCCAAGGTCATACTGAAACACAAGGAATACCAGTTCGAACCTGTCAAGGGCTATAATTTTGCCTATATCGAAAACCAGAGCGATACAAACGTCAAATCCAGTAATTTTACCAATGCCACAGTGACTTTCAGCCTGAGATGGGCACCAAGGGAATATTACCTTCAAAACGACAACGAACGTGTCAGGCAATCCAAGCCCGGCGGACTAGCCTTATCCATCAACTACACCAGGGGATTAAAAGGTGTGTTTGGCAGCCGTTTTGACTACAACAGGGTTACCGCCACGATTGAAAAAGGATTGAGTTTCGGATACTGGGGCCGCACCGATTTTACCTTGTCCGGCACCAAGATTTTTGAAACATTGCCTTATCCGTTGCTGGAAGTGCACAGGGGCAATCAATCCTTTATTTACAACACGTCCGCATACAACCTGATGAATTTCTTTGAATTTATTACAGATAAAAGCGTGTTCTTTAAAATGGAACATCATTTTAACGGGGCTATCTTTAACCGCATACCACTGATGAAAAAACTCAAATGGAGGGAATTTGTTGAAGGCAGGGCCGTTCTTGGAAGTTTAAGCGAGAAAAACAAGGCCCTTATCCCGGCTAAGGACGACCATGGTAATCCGGTCTCACAGATCACTACAGAGATCAACAAGGAACCCTATATGGAGGTAGCCTATGGAATCGAGAATATTTTCAAGTTCATGCAAATAGTGGCTGTACACCGCCTGTCACACCTGCATAATACCAGTAACACCAGTAACGCAAAGGTCAATAAATTTGCGATAAAGATAGGTTTTAGCTGGTCCTTCTAATACATGCTGATATGAAAGTGCTGATAGTCATTCCATCGCGATACGGTTCCACCAGGTTTGAGGGCAAGCCATTGGTGGACATTGCCGGAAAATCATTGGTCAGGAGAACATACGAGCAGGCATTGAAGGCCAATATCACCAGTCTGGTGATTGTGGCAACTGACGACCAAAGGATATACGACCATGTGAAAACCTTCGGGGATTGCATGATGACCTCTGCTGACCATGTCAGTGGAACCGACCGCTGTTTCGAGGTAGTCAAAAAAACCGGTCAGGAATTTGATATCGTGCTGAACCTCCAGGGCGATGAGCCATTCATATTACCTGAACAGATAGAAGCGCTTGTAAAAACATTCAGCGACTCCTCAACTGATATTGCCACCCTGCAGAAACCCATTAAAACAAGCGAGGAACTGCTGAACCCCAATATCGTGAAGGTTGTATGCAACCTGGAACGGAAAGCATTGTATTTTTCACGACAGGCCATCCCACATATCAGGTCAGCCGAACCAGGTGAATGGATAAGGCATCATGACTTTTACAGGCATATTGGCATGTATGGCTTCAGGTTCAGCGTCATCGACAGGCTGATGCAACTCACACCAACACAACTTGAATTAAGTGAAAGCCTTGAACAGCTCCGGTGGTTGGAAAACGGTTTCAACATCACAGTGGCAAATACTGATTTTGTAAGCCCGGCCATTGATACACCAGAGGATTTGTTGATTGTTGAAAATTTCTTGAAAAGCAATCCACAAATGATTTAATAAAAATCGCTACCTTTGTAACCCGGTTATCTGCTCCATCTTTCGCTGTAAACTATCGGGTTTTTTACCGATAAATCATCATAGGACTTCATTTAACCATTAAAAAAACAACATGGAACAGAAGTGCAAATACGTTTTCGTAACCGGAGGCGTTACATCATCATTAGGCAAAGGGATCATTTCGGCATCATTGGCTAAACTTTTACAGGCGAGAGGTTACAGGGTGACCATACAGAAATTTGACCCTTACATCAACGTAGATCCGGGAACACTCAATCCTTATGAACATGGTGAATGTTACGTGACTGAAGACGGTGCCGAGACCGACCTGGACCTGGGGCATTATGAACGTTTCCTGAACGTTCCTACCTCACAGGCCAATAATGTCACAACCGGAAGGATTTACCTGACCGTTATAGAAAATGAACGCCGCGGCGATTACCTTGGAAAGACCGTGCAAGTTGT
>JANWHK010000089.1 GCA_025450395.1 Bacteroidia bacterium | reverse complement strand
TCTTCGGCGAAGGCGGAACTTCCAAATCTACGAACCCAAAATACCTGTATAAATACACTGGCAATTTTGATGTCACCATGCATGCCACCAACCTGGCCGGATGCAGCTGCCAGATCACCAAGCGCGCCAGCGCCACCACAGGCATCAGTTCACTGGCAAATACCAGTGGTGTGAGTGTTTACCCGAACCCTAACAATGGCACATTCACTGTCGCCAATGCTGACAACCATGGCATGAAAGTGGAAGTATTCAATGTGCTGGGAAGCAGGATTTACAGTAAAACATCTGCTGACGGCAGCTTGCTGGTGAACCTTGAAGACCATGCAAAAGGCATCTACCTGGTAAAAGTGACTGTTAACGGCGTGACCACAACCTCTAAAATTACAGTTACAAACTAATATTAATTATATATTTACCTCTTTTCAAGAGCCTTCGGAATTCCGGAGGCTCTTTTTTTAAGTATTTAACATTTTACGCAATAATTATTTACTTTTTCAGAATAATTACCTAGATTTGAACCATAATCTAAAACAAATAGAAAAACAGCCACGTTAAGGTATTGTTATTGTATCGTTCTTTTTTGTATTGTTCTTTTTAATTTTTGTATTGTTCTTACGCCTTTCCCTTTTTTCCAGGAAAGTTCGTTTGTAATTGGGCCATGGTATGTGACAGGCCAGATATACAGACGGATATATCCATATACGCGAAATCTCTTATTTGAAGAAACAACTTAAACAATATAAATTTTATCATTATGATTAAACTTCTAACTTCACGAACAGCTTCACTAATTTACTCCTTCATTTTCTCTCTGGTTACATTTAACAATGCCTTTGGGCAGATTTATCTGATTAATCAGAACTTTTCATCTACTTTCGGAACAACTCCTCCATCCGGATGGACCAGCAACATGATTACCGGAGTTTCCGGAGTCGACAACTGGGTATTTGGTAAACACCCAAAATTCTATTTCGCACCACCATTTGACAACAATTATGCCATCATGGACTGTTATAACGGCGGTTCTGCCGGTGGCACTGCGACCAATGGCGTTGCTGACAATGTCGCCCTCGAATCTCCTGCCATCAATACGATTGGCAAATCCAATCTCAACCTGAGTTTTGATTATATGACCCTGTACAATGGGGGTACAGGTTATCTTGAGATTTCAGTAGACAACGGTGCCAACTGGTCTGCTTATGCAGTTTACACAGTGGTCACTTCTATACCTGTCAGTGCCATGTATAACTTCAATTCGTATATCGGATATTCGCAATTCCGCTTCAGGTTCAGGTGGGACAACACTCTTAATTATACATATTCAGGTTACCTGGCTGTGGATAATGTCAAACTGTTTGAAAGGGTTACAACTGATGCCACCATTACCGACCTTGCACCGATGTATGACAAGTCATGTCCAAGCGCGACGCAGGCAGTGAACATTGTGATCAAGAATGAAGGCACCGCCACGATCTCAAACATCCCGGTTACAGTGAATGTCACAGGCGCGGTGACTGCCACCCTGAATTACACCTATTCGGGAAGTATCGGTTCCACCGGCAGCGTGAATGTCAATGTAGGAAATATCAATACCAGCACCGGGGGCAATGTTATTTTTACTGCCATTGTGAATTATTCAGGTGACAACAACCGCTTGAATGACACTTTTAGAACCACCAGGGTTTCTGCAGCCATAGCGGGAAATCCAACAGCAATTAACGGTTCGGCATGTGGAAGCAATAGCAGGGTTTCCATTGGGGCCACAAAAAATGCAGGTGATTCAACCTTCTGGTATGCACAAGCCAGTGGCGGAAATATCATTGGCGCAGGCAGCCCTTTCCTGACCCCTCCCATAGTGGGAACCACCACATTCTATGCCCAAAACGCACAGTTGTTCAATAATGAACAATGGGCATTCCAGGGTCCATACAGGTTCAACGGCATCCAGTATTCCGGTTCATATTTTAACATCAGTACGGTCAATGACATATTGATCGATAGTTTCTGGCAACATTTCGCCTATCCGGGCCCATATACAGTATATGTTTATTACAAGACAGGTACATATTCAGGCTTTGAGAGCAATCAGGCTGCCTGGACATTATATGATACAAAAAGTGTTACATCCGCAGGTTATGGACACATGGTAGGCGTCAAGCTAAAAAACCCCATGAGTATTCCTGCAGGTAATCTGTATGGCTTTTATATTTTAGTTGACGGAGGTACCACCCAGAAATGCATCACATTCAAGAATACGACCGTTACATATTCCAATGCAGACGTATCGGTAGCAACAGGTGTAGTATCATCCAACCAGTTTTCAGGCATCACCGGTAATTATTCCTGGGACGGAAGAGTATTCTACAGGAAACTATGCCTTTCCAACAGGGTAGCAGTCAAGGCGACCATCAAGCCAAGGCCTATTGGCGCCGCGTTTATCAAGGGCAGCACTTTTGAAGGCCAGTTTAAGGTTGGTGATGCCTCGAACCCGGACATTATCGAAATAGACAAAACACTTATCTATGAGATCAGCCCTCCAACCGGCCACACCAGTTCCGGCCATAATTCCACCTGGTTTATTACAAGTATTGTTGTAAGGACCCAATCCGGTGCGATTGTACCTACCTCAGAATACACCACGGTTTTACCTTCCGGTACAGGACCGGGCACTGTTACCTTCAAGCCAAAATCCACCTACCTTGACAGCCTGATCACCTTCTATGTGAATTTCTCAGACCTGGGTCCAAATTTTTGCGATTCAACAATTAAGCGGAGTGTTGTCATTGCGCCAACACCAAAACCCAATTTCAAATTCCCAATTTCTATATGCCTTGGTGATGCGGTATTGTTTGATAACCTGACCACTATACATTCAGGCAATGCCAGTTACATGTGGTATTTCGGAAACGGCGACAGTTCAGACCTGCAAAGCCCCGTTTATGAATACAAAGTTCCGGGCGTATACTATGTAAAACTGGTTGCAAAGAGTTACCCGTGGAATGTACTGAAGGATACGACAATCGCACTTGAAGTAGGAGAGATACCATCCACCAAATTCAAGGTGAACAATAAATGCCAGGGACTCCCAGTCACCTTCCAGAACCAAACAGTGGTAGGCAATGGCACCCTCACGTATGACTGGGATTTCGGTGACGGGTCTCCCCACAGCACAGCCATCAACCCTTCACATCAATACAGCGTACCCGGAGGATACATGGTGACACTGATTGCTTCCGCAAATGGCTGCGCCTCAACGGCCGTCAGGAATGCCTATATGTTTGCACGTCCTGTTGCCAATTTTGCGCCTCCTCTTGCACCTATTTGTTCTAAAACTGAAGTAATGATGCCAAACACCTCTACTATTGCCCTTGGTGAACAAGGCGCATCCTGGAATTTTGGCGATGGCACAATCTCTACACTGTATGATGGAATGCACGCATACAAGACTGCCGGTACCTATTCAGTCAAATTAATAGCTGTTTCTGAATTCGACTGTAAAGATTCCATTACCAAACAGGTGACCATCAAACCTGCACCTGTACCTGACTTTGCAGGCAACCAGTTCTGCGGAAAGATCCCGACAATTTTCACAAATAAAACTGTTGAGGACCTTCCTAATCCATTTTACAACTGGACATTCAGCGATAACTTCACTTCTACCCAGAAGAATATCACACGCTCATGGCCGTATGAAGGTCCGTTCAGCGCCACATTAAAAGCCACCTACAGCAACGGTTGTGAAGGTTCAACTACCAAGGACTTTACGATACTGATACAACCTAAGGCTGATTTTACGGTTCAGGATGTCTGCTCGGGTAAAATCGCCAATTTTGTCAACAATTCCAAAGGTGACAGAGGTGGCATTGAGTATCACTGGGATTTTGGAAACAGCACAAGTTCCACACTGCCGGCTCCAACAAATTTGTACAACCCTGCCAGCACCACTACCTATACTGTGACACTGGTTGCATCATATCCTGCAGCCTGCAGCGACACAATCAGGAAAACCATCACTGTGAGTGAGTCTCCTATCTGCGACTTTACATTCAAGGACATGGGCCTTTTAAATCTGCAGTTCACCCCAAGCATTGGCACTTATGACAAATATGAATGGTTCTTCGGTGAAGGTGGAACTTCCACCATAGTTGCACCAAGCTATACGTATTTATATACAGGCAATTTCAATGTCACCATGAGAGCTACCAACCTTGCCGGATGCATCTGTGAGGTTACCAAGCGTGCCAGTGCCACCACAGGCATCAACTCCATGGCAAATGTCAGCGGTATAAATATTTACCCCAATCCCAACAATGGCATATTCACAGTCACGAATGCGGACAAGCAAAGCATGAAGGTGGAAGTGTTCAATATGATTGGAAGTATTGTATTTAGCCAGACCTCAGGAGCGGGACTTTTGCCGGTGAACATCGAAGCAAATGCAAGCGGTATTTACCTCGTAAAAGTAACAATCAATGGTATCACTTCCAATATAAAGATTACAATTGAGCGTTAGGATATAGTTACAAAACGATAACAAGTTAATCATACTATCAAAGGCCTCCGGCGTGTCCGGAGGCCTTTTTGTGTCATCAATCTGTCATAATACGGCGTTTATTTTCCCAGTAATTTTCTTTTTTATATTATTTTCATATCTTTGGCGCTATTATTATAGTTCACAATATGAAAATAAACATACTAAAACCGATTCTCTTTACATTGACATTGATTGCCTTTAGTCACAACGGCAATGCACAAAATGTTATCTACACTGACACCTTCACCCAAAGTGCAGGATATTCATCAGGTTCCTCACAATGGAACGGCTGGGTTTCATTCAGGGCTTTGCTGGACACTACAAACAATAAATTCCTGAAGGTAACCATGAAAGGTACTTATGACCAGACCGGCCGTACCTGTAATAACCCTACCATGGTAAGAAGGCTTGCCATGGCACTGAAAAACGCCACAACTGAATCTGTCACCTGCAATGGTTATACCTGGCTGGTCGGCACCTGTGGCTCGGGACCTGAGTTGAATGTAGGCGGCAGTATCTGTGCCTGTAACAATGGATGGTGCCTGCGCCCATGTATCAACCCCGGCAATCCTAACTGGGGAGGCATCACCACCAATACTTGTTCCGGTCCTACACAGCGCCTGACGGTTATTTTTGAGAAACCTTCCAAACCCAATGAAATGGGTATTTCCGGTTTTACAAGTCCAAACCTTTGTACCAACTCACAATCGCTATCCGCCAGGATATCCAATTACGGAACAAATTATGTTGACAGTTTCAGGGTATACTGGTCAGTGAATGGTGTATTGCAGACTCCATTCTATATAACAAGCCATTTGAAATCAGGACTTGACACGAACAAGGTTTTAAATGCTTCCTTTAACTTTGTCAATAATACCAATTACGCTTTTAAAGTATGGACTGCAAGACCTAACGGGCTGACAGATTCCATTCCTGCCAATGACACATTGAGATTTAACTTTTCATTTCTCGGAAATCCAGCGCCTCCAACCACCACTAATTTTATTCAATGTGGAAACGGGAAACCTACACTTTCGGCGACACCTTCATCATCGTCCGATACGATACTCTGGTATAATGCATCCTCCGGTGGCACATTACTTGGCATGGGCCGAACCATCACAGGCCCTTTTATTACATCAACACGAACCTTCTACGCGCAGGCCATGCGCTTTGGTGGTTCGGTATCGTTTAATAACGGGTTTAATGGCACTACGATATTATCCGGCAGTACGACACTTTCCAACGGAGGCATGTTCAATGTCGCTGCAGTCAACCTTGTGAGCCTTGACAGTATTACGATCAGGACTTATCTCGTGAACCCCAATACCAGGGTAAATCTTTATTATAAGACCGGCACTTACGCAGGTTTCGAAACCAACTCGGGTGCATGGACCTTATTATACAGCGGATTAGGAAGGAATTGGTCAACCGGTGGTAAAAATTACTGCAAGATGACTACAAACGGGCTTACCCTATCAGCCAGCCAGACTTATGCATTTTATGTAGCGACTGATCCTGCAAGCGGTGGAGGTAATGACCTTTTTGCAACTTATGGCAGCATTACTACAGCCAGTCCTGATATGTCAATTATAGGTGGCGCATTCATTTATGGTCCATTTGCAACAAATGGAATTTATTCACCTTATACAATTGACGTTGAACTGCAAAGCAAAAAAACCTGTTCTAACCCAACCCGTTCACCTTTAACTGTAACGGTTAAACCACGCCCAACAGGTGCTGATATAGTGAAAGGCGCCACATTCCAGGGACAATTCAGGGTGGGTGATATTGCTACACCTGACATTACTGAAGCCGGCAAGACCATCATCTATGACATGGTTCCTCCAACAGGATTCAGCAATGCAGGACACGGTTCCGCATGGGTTGTCAACAACACCATTGCAAGGACTAAGTATGGTGTCCTGGTGCCTGCGACTGAGTATTCTGTTGCTGCACCGTCAAGCGGAGGGCCTGGTACAATCACCTTTACACCTAAATCCTTTTATATCGACAGTTTCGTCACCTTCTCTATCAACTATTCAGACCTGGGTCCTTATTTCTGTGATTCAACAGTTAAACGTACAGTTCTTGTCGCACCTACACCAAGACCCGGCTTCAAGTTCCCAATATCCATCTGTTTAGGTGATGCAGTGCTATTTGACAATGTGAGCACCATCCATTCAGGGAATATGACTTTCAAATGGTATTTCGGCAATAATGACAGCTCTGACCTGCAAAGCCCTGTATACGAATACAAGCTTCCAGGTACATATTCTGTACAACTGATAGCAAAAAGTTTCCCATGGAATGTACTTCACGATACAACCATCACGGTTGAAGTCGGTGAACTGCCTACTACCCAGTTCAGGGTCAATAACAAATGCCAGGGACTACCTGTAACATTCCAGAACCAGACTGTGGTTGGTAACGGAACCCTGACTTATGTCTGGGATTTTGGAGACGGAACGCCAACCAGTACTTCCGTTAATCCTACACACTTATACGGTGTACCGGGTGGATACAAGGTAACCCTGAAGGCCACTGCCAACGGATGCGTTTCCACTCTCATCAAGACCGCTTATATGTTTGCCCGTCCTGTTCCAAATTTTGTACCGCCTCTTGCGCCAATCTGTGCCAAAACGGATATCGTAATGCCTAATACATCTACCATTTCACTCGGTGAACAGGGAGCCTTCTGGACCTTTGGCGATGGCACAAGTTCCACATTGTATGATGGTATGCATGCATATAATGTTTCTGGTACTTATTTAGTCAAATTACTGGCAGTTTCTGAATTCGACTGCAAGGACTCCATCACCAAATCAGTGACCATCAAGCCTGCACCGGTACCTGACTTTACTGGTAACCAGTTCTGTGGAAAGATACCTACAATTTTCACCAACAAGACTGTCGAGGCAGTGTCTAACCCGGTATACAACTGGACATTCAGTGACAACTTCACTTCAACACAGAAGAATATCACACGCTCATGGCCATATGAAGGTCCTTTCAGCGCCACTTTAAAAGTAACTTACACCAATGGTTGTGTCGCTTCCTTAACAAAGGACTTCAACATACTGATGCAACCTAAGGCTGACTTCAACGTACAGGATATCTGTTCAGGTGAAACTGCCAATTTTGTCAACAAATCAAAAGGTGACAAAGGTGGCATAGAGTATAACTGGGATTTCGGAAACACCGGAAGTTCCACATTGCCGGCCCCAACAAGGTTGTACAACCCGCTCACCACCACTACCTATACAGTGACACTGATAGCCTCATATCCTGCAGCCTGCAGCGATACCATCAGAAAAACCATCACTGTGAGTGAATCCCCGATCTGCGACTTTACATTCAAGGATATGGGCCTGTTCGATCTCCAGTTCACCCCGGGCAACAGTTCATATAGCAAATACGAATGGTTCTTTGGTGAAGGTGGAACTTCCACTGCAAAAGCACCAAGTTACAAGTATTCCTATAAAGGCGAATTTGATGTCACTATGCATGCTACCAACCTGGCCGGATGTTCCTGCAAGATCACCAAGCGTGTGCAGGCCACTACAGGTATCAGTTCACTTGCAAATACCAGCGGAGTAAGTATCTACCCGAACCCTAACAATGGTTCATTCACTGTCACCAATGCTGACAACCAAGGCATGAAGGTAGAGGTATTCAATGTACTGGGAAGCAGGATTTACAGCAAAACATCTGCAGACGGCACCTTGCTTGTGAACCTTGAAGACCATGCAAAAGGATTCTACCTGGTAAAAGTGACTATCAACGGCATGACTACAACAACTAAAATTACCGTTAACAACTAAGCAGGATATCTTATTTAAAAAAGCCTTCCCATAACCGGGAAGGCTTTTTTATTGGTACTGTTTTTGAATTGGGTCAGGCATGCGGAATTTACTTATCACATCAATTGTCGCTTCACTTTTTGCATTTACACCCGTTCATGACAAAAACAAGGATTTCCAGTTGATGTCAGCCAGCAAACAGACCACATTCGGGGGAGTTTCTGGAAGTCCGGTGACTACACAGTACAGGATAAAGATCAAGGCCCTTAGGTCGTTTACCCTGGTAACAGACAGTATTTTCGCTGAAAACAGGATAGACAGGTTCAGCATTGTAAAAGACAGTTTCCACATGGTCGACACCTTCAGGTTAAAAAAGGGGAAAACAGTAGAAATCATCATGGAGTTAAAAACTGAATCGGAAATGGGTGGCGGTAACTACCAGGTGAAAATTCCCGGCAGCAGGGTAACAAAACCTCCGTTTTCAACAGATCAGGGCCTGGTGATACGATATTTTGGTGGCAAATGCAATTATTTGATAGTTAAACAAGTACAAAAAAAGCCTGACATTTTGATGCCTTAAAAACAGGAACTTTTAACACAAAACCACTTACAATTAAAATATTTTGGACATTATATTTGCAATTCAATTAAAAAGATGTAATTTTGCAGTCCAAATTTTTTAAAAAGCATGTACGCTATTGTAGAGATTGCAGGTAAGCAATTCAAGGTTGAAAAGGACAAATATATTTATACCCATCGCTTAGTCGGCGATGAGGGGTCTTCAATTACTTTTGACAGGGTAATGTTAATAGACAACAGCGGCAAGATCTCTGTAGGTCTTCCGAGTATAAAAGGAGCATCTGTAACAGGTAAGGTACTTGAGCATTTAAAAGATGACAAGATCATCGTTTTCAAGAAAAAACGCAGAAAAGGTTACAAAAAGAAAAACGGACACAGGCAGTACCTGTCTAAGGTTTTAATCGAATCAATTAACGCATAAAAATCCAGAATAAGAAATGGCACACAAGAAAGGCGCGGGTAGTTCCAAAAACGGACGTGAGTCGCATAGCAAAAGATTAGGTGTAAAGATTTACGGTGGCCAGGTGATAAGGGCAGGTAACATCATTGTTCGCCAGAGAGGCACCAAACACCATCCATCAGAGAATGTAGGCATTGGCAAAGACCATACCCTGTTTGCATTAACCGACGGTATTGTAAAATTTACAAAAACCAAAAACAACAGGTCATTCGTTTCAGTTTTATTGGCTGAGGCTTAATTAATAAAAGAAAGAATATGCATTTATCAACCCAGGAGAAAAAAGATATTTTCAAGAAGTTTGGTGGTTCTGATACCAATACCGGTTCAACAGAAGCTCAAATTGCCATGTTTACAGAAAGGATTAATTTTATCACCATGCACTTAAAACAAAATCCAAAAGATTTTGCTTCTGAGTTAAGCCTGGTAAAATTAGTTGGAAAAAGGAGGGCACTCCTTGATTACCTGGCTAAACAGGATATTTTCAAATACCGTGACTTGATCAAGTCTTTAGGTATCAGGAAATAGTATTACACCGACTTTTAAAACATTTTATGACAAAAAGCCCCCAATCCGGAGGGCTTTTTGTGTTTTATTGGCATTTGGCCATACAACAGCGCAAGCCCGCGGAAACAAAACAAAGGAATTAAAATATAACAAATTAAAAAGATAGAATATGACAAATAAACCAAAAGGATTTAGAAGCTCAATTGATATGGGCGATGGAAAATCAATTGAGATCGAAACAGGCATTTTAGCCAAACAAGCCAATGGCAGTGTGGTTGTAAAATTTGGTGACACCATGATACTTGCAACAGTAGTATCCAATAAGGAAGCTAAGGAAAATGTTGATTTTCTTCCACTTTCTGTAGATTACCAGGAAAAATTTGCTTCCGTTGGACGCATACCCGGAAGTTTTCACAGGCGTGAAGCCAGGTTAACAGATTACGAGATACTGGTCTGCAGGATAGTAGACAGGGCCATACGCCCGCTGTTCCCGGATAATTACCATGCTGACACCCAGGTGAACCTGATGCTGATGAGCAGTGACAAGAATTTCCCGCCGGATTGCCTGGTAGGACTTGCCGCATCTGCTGCCTTAATGGTGAGTGACATCCCGTTCAACGGACCAATTTCTGAAGTGAGAGTAGCCAGGATCAAAGGCAAACTGGTGATCAACCCGACAGAATCTGACATGCTGGATGCAACCCTTGAAATGATCGTATCCGGTACAGAAAAAGACATTAACATGGTGGAAGGTGAATTCAGCGAGGTGAGCGAGGCAGAATTGCTTGAAGCTGTCAAGTTTGCACACGAAGCCATTAAGATACAGTGTAAAGCCCAGTGGGATCTTTGTAATGCCATGGGAGGAAGAAAAGCTACCAGGGAATACAACCACGAAAAAAGCGATGAGGCCCTGAAACAGAAAATCTGGGACCTTACCTATAACAGGGTGTATGAAGTAGCGAAAAGCGGTGCCCCGAAGCCGGTGCGCTCTGAAAACTTCAAGGCCATCATCAATGAATACCTTGAGAGTTTAACCGAGGAAGAATTGGCAGCACAGTCATTTCTGGCAAAAAAATATTACCATGACGTGGAAAAAGAAGCCATGCGTAAAATGATATTGGATGAGAATATCAGGTTAGACGGCAGGAAACTTGATGAAGTGCGTCCAATCTGGTCGGAAGTAGGATACCTTCCCGCAGCACACGGTTCTGCAGTATTTTCAAGGGGAGAAACCCAGTCAGTCACTACAGTAACACTTGGTGGCAAACTCGATGAACAATTGCTGGATGCGCCAATGCTGGAAGGATATAGCAGGCTGATGCTGCATTATAATTTCCCCGGATTTTCAACCGGTGAGGTAAAACCTAACAGGGGACCTGGAAGAAGGGAAATTGGACACGGCGCGCTGGCCCTGAGGGGATTGAAAAAAGCATTGCCGGGAGCTGAAGACAACCCATATGTGATCAGGATAGTCAGTGACATCCTCGAATCCAACGGTTCAAGCAGTATGGCGACAGTATGCGCAGGAAGCCTGGCCCTGATGGATGCAGGAATCAAGGTAAAAGGTGGTGTGAGCGGTGTTGCCATGGGTCTTATCAGTGATGAGGCTACGGGCAAATACAGCATACTCACAGACATCCTGGGTGACGAAGACCACCTGGGTGACATGGACTTTAAAGTAGTCGGTACAGCAACAGGTATTACAGCCTGCCAGATGGATATCAAGATCAACGGATTGAGATGGGAAATGCTTGAACAGGCCCTTGAACAGGCAAGGAAAGGCAGGGCTCATATCCTTGCGGAAATGAACAAGACTATGGATAAGGCACGTGAAGATTACAAACCACATACACCAAGGATCGAACGTATCATCATTGATAAAGACCAGATCGGTGCGGTAATCGGACCTGGAGGTAAAGTGATCCAAGGTATTCAGAAAGATACAGGTACAACCATTTCAATCACTGAAGTTGACAATTCAGGTATCGTTGAGATACTGTCTGAGAACGGTGACAATATGGCCCATGCCATGCGCATCATCAAGGGTATAGTATCTGTTCCTGAAGTTGGTGAAATTTATGAGGGAAAAGTCAAGAGCATAGTTGAATTCGGTGCTTTTGTTGAGATACTTCCGGGCAAGGATGGTTTATTGCACATCAGCGAAATTGACTGGAAACGCATCTCCAAGATGGATGGCATCTTCAAGGAAGGTGATATTGTGAAAGTGAAACTGGTTGAAGTAGACAAAAAAACAGGCAAACTCCGCCTGTCAAGGAAAGCCTTGTTGCCGAAACCTGAACACGAAGAAAGCAAATCGCATTCATAAACTCATTAAAAAGCCCGCTGATAACAGCGGGCTTTTTCTTTACCTAGTATTTTATCACTTTAATTTTTTCACCACTGTCACTTACCAGGATATATAACCCTGCCGGCCAATCCGCAACAGTGATAATGCCTGAGGAATTGCCGGCTATTTCCTTTTCGCCAACCAAAACCCCTTTCGTATCATAGATCCGGATGTTTTGAGATCCATTATTAATATTCTCTACAGTCAATAGGGTGTACACCGGGTTAGGATAAACCTTAAGACGTTCCATTGCGTACCTTTCCAACCTGATACCCGTCGTATTATCCACCACTGTCAGTATAAATGCCTGTCTCTTGATATTCCCCATTGAATCAATGGTAAAAGTAATACTTGTCGTGTCCCTGCATCCTGTCAGGGTATCCTCGGCAATATAAGTCAGTATATAAGTCCCGGTATCATTATAAATATGAGTCGGTGCTGCCGAATCAGATGTTGAACTATCCCCAAAATCCCAAAAGTGCCTGCTGATATTGCCGGTTGAATTATTGTAAAGCAGGGCCGTATAGGGCCGGGTTGAATCATAGGTAAGGGTCAGTGAAGCCAGCACACCGCACCTGCTGCATAAAACGATGACAGGCAAGACAATGGAATCCTTGCAATAAAGGGATAATAAACTGTCATATGCCAATAATTTAACATAATACGTATCATTTACATTGTATTGATGTGATGTATGCCTTATCTTCGAGTTTGCGCTACCATCGCCAAAAGTCCACTTATACTTATACCTGCTGCTGTCATAGGTCTTATTGCTAAAAAGTATCCTGTAACAATTCAGGGAATCCGCCTTGTAAGAAAAATCCGCCTTGATACCACAGGGAATACAAGTAATATCAATACGCTTGTCAAGTTGCCTGCTACAATATACCATTCGGGCACTGTCATAATAAGAGACTATTAATTTTACATAATAGGTGGCATTAAAACTGTAAGTAATTGTCGGATTTTTCAAGGACGAGTTACTGCCATTTGCAAAACTCCATGAATAATTGTACTTATGTGTTCCCGTTGTAGTATTCGTAAAATGGATTTTAGAACAGTTGAAGGAATCGACCTTAAACGTAAAGCCTATATTGATATTGCATATACTGTCACATGCCACAAACAACCTGTATGCTACGGAATCTGTACAAGTCCTGCTAATCGTGCTGTCGTAAAAGTTGGTCACAAGACTTGCAAAATATTCTCCGTCATTGGCATATGTATGAACAGGATCTGTTTGGGTAGATGTATCTCCATCACCAAAATTCCAGAAAAAAGAATATGCAGGCCCTTTATTATGATTCAGGAAATGATATTCATTGCAATCATCGTCATATCCATGATAATAACTGTACCACGAAAATACACTGCAGGTATCACAATCGATAATGATCTGTTTGCAAATTGTGTCATACCTGTAATTGCTTAAAGAGCTGTCATACAATCCCACTACATAACAGGCATCAAATGTATCCTTTGTGGTTTTATATGTATATTGGGTATAAGTGGTATGGGAGACATTAAGAGAATTTCCATCCCCGAATTTCAAGAGTTTGAAAGTGGGCTTGCCTTTTGAAGAATCTGTAAATACAACGGTCCGGCAAGTGACCTTAAACCCGAAATCAGCTTCCAGGCTTTGTGACATCAGGGTCGTTCCCATAAAAAGGAAGACAATCATGGTCGTGGTTTTTAGTAGTGAATAACGCATAATAGAAATATTTTATACTGTAATAGATGCAATACTACCGAAAGGTGACAAATAAACCTAAAAATATGAAAATATTAAATATTTAATATTTTGGAAATTTCATCGTTTATTTGTAACCCCGAAATAAAGGGACGAATGAATAAAGTCATCATATTCTCAGCGCCTTCAGGCAGTGGAAAAACAACAGTGGTCAACCACCTGCTGGCTGCCATGCCGGAACTCGGTTTTTCAGTTTCAGCCACCACCAGGAAACCAAGGGAAACTGAAATAAATGGCAGGGAATATTATTTCCTTGACCAGGAAGATTTCGAAAACAGGATAAGGAATAATGAGTTCCTTGAATATGAGGAAGTTTATAAGGGTATATTTTACGGCACCCTGCAAAGCGAAGTGGACCGTCTTTGGTCATTGGGCAAGACCGTGATATTTGACGTGGATGTGGTTGGAGGAGTCAATATAAAGAAAAAATTTGCTGACAAGGCCTTATCCATTTTTTTGCGTCCTCCGGGTATTAACGTGTTAATGGAAAGGCTCAGAAAAAGGAGCACAGAGGTGGAACACCAGTTGCAGATGCGGATTGAAAAAGCGCAATTTGAATTGCAGTTTGAAGACAAATACGACAAGGTACTCATCAACGACAAATTGGAGGAAACCCTCGTAAAAGCGGAGGAAATGGTAAGGGATTTTATCCATAAAAAATCATGAAAACCGGCCTGTACTTTGGTTCATTTAACCCCATACACACAGGTCACCTGGCCATTGCCCAGCATATCCTGAACGAAACTGAACTCGAACAGATAATATTTGTAGTTTCGCCCCAAAATCCATTAAAGGAAAAGCTTGAATTGATGCCGGCGAAAAAAAGACTTGCAATGGTCAGTTTATCAGTCGCCGATAACCCCAAATTTGATGTATCGGATATCGAATTCGAACTCGAAAAACCTTCATACACCTATAGGACCCTCAGGGCCATAAAAGAAAAGTACCCTGAAAATGAGTTCACGATCATCATGGGAAGTGAAACACTGGAACAACTTCCATTATGGAAAAATGTTGAGGAGATATTGACTTATCCCATCCTTGTTTATCCGCGCTCACAAAAAGTGAACATCCCTTACCCTGAAAATCCGCTCATAACCATACTCGAAACTCCCCTGTTGAACATTTCAGCCACCCGTATCCGTAAAATGCTGGAAGAAAACAAGGATATCAAATATTTGGTAAGGGATGAAATCATTAATTTATTAAAATTTAGCTAAGTTTGCAGCATGTCTTTAGGTTTTGAAATTAAAACGGCCGCACAGTATGCAGCAGAAGGAAAAACTCCGGAAGTATTGTTTTTTGTCGGTTGCGCCGGAAGCTTTGATGAACGCGCCCGTAAAATAACAAAAGCGTTTGCCAAAATATTACACCATTGCAATATTGATTTTGCGATACTTGGCACTGAAGAGGGCTGTAACGGTGATCCGGCAAAAAGGGCCGGCAATGAATTCCTGTTCCAGATGCTGGCGATGAACAATATTGCCGTGATGAATGGATATGGCATCAGGCAGATCGTTACGACTTGCCCGCACTGCTTTAATACACTTAAAAATGAATACCCTTCGCTCGGTGGTAACTACGATGTGGTACACCATACCCAGTTCCTCCAGACCCTGATCAACAACGGAAAATTAAAAGTCGAGGGTGGAGCGTTCAAGGGCAAAAAAATAACCTATCACGACAGTTGTTACATGGGCAGGGCCAATGGTGAATACATGGCACCCAGGGCTGTGCTTGAAACACTGGATGCTGAACTTGTGGAAATGAAACGCTGCAAGAGCAATGGTTTATGTTGCGGTGCCGGCGGTGCCCAGATGTTCAAGGAAGCTGAAAAAGGCAACAGGGAGGTGAATGTGGAACGCGCTGAAGAAGCATTATCAACCGGTGCAGGCATCATCGCATCCAATTGCCCGTTTTGCATGACCATGTTGAGGGACGGGGTAAAACACCACAACAAGGAAGATGAAGTGGAGGTACTTGACCTTGCTGAGTTGGTGGCGAGGGCGAATGATATTATATAGAACCATTTACAAGTTACAAATTACAAGTTACAATTGGGGGAAAGGGGCCGGGAGAATTTACAAGTTACAAATTACAAGTTACAATTGGGGGAAGGGGTCTTAATCATTCATCACTCATAATTGGTTCCTTACATCGTACATTTCCCAATACATCGTATGTCGTATGTCGTAAATCGTATATTCCTTATTGGTTGTCTCTCCACTCGTACACCCATTTGCTCTGTATCATTTCGAGGTGGCCTTCGTTGCACTCTTCGCGGGTTCCCTTGAAATTCGGGAGTTCCAGCACCCATTCTATCAGTTCGGTAAAACGTATCCTGTATATTTTTGACTCGCCAAAATCATCGCCGAATTTTTCGTATAAAGCCATGGCGATGTCTTCGTGGTCTTTCCAGTGTATGGGTAAATGGTAGGTCATGTTTGTGTGATAAATTAATGTCCAATAATGACGGATTGGTCAGGAATGGTGACCACAAGGTCGGTTTCTTCCAGCAAGGTGCATTGGCAGGCCAGCCTTGAATTGTATTTGGGATTGCGGGCCCGGTCGACAAAATCCTCTTCCTTTTCACTGATCTCGGTCAAACTGTCAGCACCTGAGTCCACATAAATATGGCAGGTACTGCAGGCACAAACAGCACCGCAATTGTGATGCAACTGGATATCATTGTCGAGCGCGACATCCAGTATCATCTCTCCTTTATCAATAGCAACGGTTACAGGGGATTTATCTTTTTCTTCAAATCTGAAGGTTATCTGCGGCATAATCGGGGTGCAAATTTATGTTAAATATCTTTGATATTGTTTGTTTTGGCTAGTTTTTGAACTAAAAAAACCACGAAAATAAGTATGCCTGTTAAAAACGGGTAAATGCTGTAGGACCTGGTATCAAAATCATAAAATTCAGCGATCATCCAGTTAGCGTTTGCAAGTATCCAGAAAGCGATGGCCACATTCAGTAAAAACTTGTCCTTATCCTTGCGTGTAACAATCGCTATCAGTATGGCAACAATGATAGTCGGTATAGCCACGGCGACACCAAGAAGCCTGTAAGAAAGCAGCCAGCACAAATCCTTGATCAGCCAAAGCGGAATATGCGATGTTTCCAATATGGATAAAAGCGTCCCCCGATCTGTTTTATTCATGCTTGACTATGCGTATATCTGAGCTTTCCGCTCTGCGACCGATTCGTCCTCCAGGTATTCATCATAAGTGGCGTATTTGTCTATCATGCCTTTCGGTCCTATTTCTATGATCCTGTTGGCAACTGTATTGATGAACTCGTGGTCATGTGAATAGAACAGCAAGGTGCCCTTGTAATCGATAAAACTATTGTTCAGTGACTGAATACTTTCAAGATCCAGGTGGTTGGTAGGCTCGTCCGCGATGACCAGGTTTGGGCTTTCAAGCATGG
>JANWHK010000088.1 GCA_025450395.1 Bacteroidia bacterium | reverse complement strand
ATGGAATATCACAAAGTGGTTGGCAAGGAATTGATGGAAAAGGAACTGGTTGACCTGGGCCTTTTGACCATGGATGAAATCAAGAATGAAAATCCCGACTGGCCGGCCTATAAAAAATATTTTATGCATGGCACCAGCCATTTCCTGGGTATAGATGTACACGATGTAGGCATGCGTTACGAACCTATGCAGGCAAATAACCTGTTTACCTGTGAACCGGGTATTTATATACAGGAGGAAGGTATTGGAGTCAGGATAGAAAACAATATACTGATTACAAAAGATGGTCCTGTGGACCTGATGGATGCCATCGGCATGCCTATAGAGGTGGATGAGATAGAACAGATGATGTCGCGTGGTGCAGGCATGAATTAAACCGCTTATGTCACGTCCGCAAAACCCCAACCTCAACTTCAACAACCTGCTTGTGCTGGTGTCCAAACTCAGGCGCAAACTCGATTCACAGATTGAGGCGGAGGTGTATTACAGGGGACTGAAGAATTTCAAGTCTTCGTATTTGCCTATATTTTTACTGTTGTACAAGGATGGTGATACAACCGTGAATATAGCCGAGGCATGCGGAGTGACCAAACAGGCGAGCAGCAAGCTGATACTTGAAATGACAGCGCTCGGTTTTCTCAAGACCCATGTCAACAAGGAAGACAGGCGTTCCACCGTAGTACTGTTGTCAGCCAAAGGTAAACGCATGGCCACAGAGGTCAGGAAGTGCCTGAGTAAACTGACTGAGAACTATAAGTCACTGATGGGGAAAAACAAATATGACAGCATGGTGGAATTGCTGGATATATTGTTGGTGTTGCATGAATAACAGTAGTCATGATTGAAAAATATTATGAGATACTGGGTGTCAATGCCGCATCTTCTTTAAGTGAAATCCGCAAGTCTTACAGACAACAGGCAAAGGCCTGGCACCCGGATGTGAATAAAAGTCCCGGAGCCCATGAAAAGTTCATTTTACTGAGGGAAGCTTATGAGTACCTGACGGATTTGAAATCAGGAAGGCCGGTGCACGAAGCTGAAGTAGTTAATACCTGGACCGATGAAAGGGCAGAAGAAGCCAGGGCAAGGGCCGCGAAATATGCTGAAATGAATTACAGGGATTTCAAGAAGTCGGATTACAGCAGGGGAGGTGAGGCTTTAGAGGTAGTGGCGGATCATATCAACCTTGTCTTTGCCTTCATCTTTGCCATCATCCTCTTGTCGGTATTGACCGCCGGCCTGGGGCCATTGGGTTTTATCATGGGAATTGTCTTCGCATCCATCACCATCTTCTTTTCATACCATGGTGTCGAAGGGGGAGTAGACGTGAAAAAATTCCTTAAATCGATATGGCTGATAATCAGTCATAGCCTGTTCAGGAGTGTGGTCATATTTATCTTTAATATTTGTATGGTGCTGATAGTGGGTTTCCAGACCCTTATTCCGTTACAAACGCTTTTATGGATGTATATAGGTGCAATTGTCTTGATGTTGTTGGTAGTCTTGTTTGGTTTTAATATCCGCAGCGGGTTTAAACTGAGGTTTTATCCCATCTGTGTCGCGCCGCTTATAGTGAATGCCTTTCTAATCCTCAATTATCTTTTCAGTTCCGGTCCGCAAAAAGAAACCTATAACTTCACCAAACAAAGTTACCGGACAAGCAGGGGAAGGACAAGGCAAACCTCCTTGATTTATCTGGACTCCGACAAGTATGATGAGATTGAAGGCATCAGGATGTTTGTCGATTTCGAATCACTTCTGGGCCGGTCAAGAATCACTTATACATTTGAGGATGGTTTGTTCGGCTTGAGGGTGATGAAGGATTATGAGTTGGATTGATATTGAGAATTATTATAAATTAATGTTATATTTGTTAATAAAATTAAAACCCTCAAAATTATGGACTGTAACCATTGTCTTAAGCCACTTAACGAGGCCCAATACCACAATAATTTAAAATCGTGTCCAAACTGTTCTAGTAACAATGGCAGTGAACATGTGTTTTATCCATATCCTGAAGCGTTTGGTAACACGCCCAAGAGGGCTACTTCTATTCACCTTGATGGGCCACAAAGTCATTGCACAGCTTGCAGAGGAGGAAAGGAACAAACAGAATTCGACCCAGTTATTTGTTCCCAAAAATAATTTCTAAAAGTAATTTCTTTCAAAAAGGTAATTCCAAACCATAAGAATCTGCCCCCTGGGGCTCATCTTCCAGGAATAATTGAAGCTCGTTTTTGTGATTGAAGCCTTTTATTTTCTGTTTATAAGCGGCTGCAGTACGGATATTTTCAATTTCCAGTTTTCTGTTTTTACTGATTTCCAAAAAGGGTTCTTCCTGATCGATACCTAAAAAACGCCTGTTTGAAAGATTGGCGGCAATTCCTGTTGAACTGCTGCCGGTAAATGGGTCCAATATCCATGCATTGGGTTTGGTGGACGCTAAAATCAACCTGGTGAGCAGTGCCAGTGGTTTTTGTGTAGGATGTTTCCCACAAGACTTTTCCCAGGGCGCAATTGCAGGTAATTTCCATACGTCCTTCATTTGTTTGTCACCGTTCAATTGTTTCATTAATTCATAATTGAAATAATGGGGCACTTTTTCCTTTTTACGTGCCCAAATGATTTGTTCGGTTGAATGTGTAAAATAACGACATGAGAAATTGGGTGGTGGATTATTTTTCTCCCAGGTGACCACATTTAAAATCTTAAAATCCAATTCTGTCAAAATCTGCCCGATGGAAAAAATATTATGCAGGGTGCCACTGATCCAGATAGTTGCTGAATCGTTCATTTTATCCCTTATCAGTGATAACCATTGGCGGTTAAAGTTATTGAGAAATTCAAACCCCTCTGATTTGTCCCATTTGCCCTTATTAACACTGACAATCTTGCCACTTTGAATTGAAAGTCCATTGTTGGATAAAAAATAAGGCGGGTCAGCAAATATCATATCGAATTTATGGTCTAGTTGAGGCAGAAGCTTCATGCTGTTGCCTTTCAGTAGGCAAAAGTTATCGTCATTGGATTTAAAAAATGGCTTAATCATTCTTCTAACATATCAGCTAAAAAGTGCAGCAATATACCTAAATTATGATTGCCTTCGACAAAGCCATATTGTTCACAATTGTCAGGAATGATTAATTTTCCTTCTGATATATCCTTATCGGCGGAGACCAATCTTAGTGCATCGACCAGTATTTTCACTTTATAACTTTTTGATGTTATAAGGCTTTCGCATTCTAAAACATTAGCTAGTTCACGGTTATGGCTTAATAATGAATTTTCCATTACACAAATATAAGAATACAAAGACACTTATTGTGTGTTGTTTATTCACAATTTTAATAAGTTATTTACAATGTGGAAACTAACATTCTTGTGGACTTTGGAAAAAGAATTAAGGAACTCCGGATTTCAAAAAAATGGAGCCAGGAAGAGTTGGCACATCAGGCTGGGTTTCATAAAAACTATGTTGGCATGGTGGAAAGAGGGGAGAGAAATATTGCCTTGAAAAATATAGAAATGTTTGCTAAGGTATTTAAAATGAGTGTTTCTGAATTATTGAAAACCAGTTAACATTATGAATGTAATAGATTTAAGTAAACACCCATTCTCAAATAATAGAGCTGATTTGAGAAAAGAAATTATCGCTGTTTTTTTAAATGAAAAACCCGGTACAGGCAAGAAGGAGTTAACTAGCCGATATAGGTATATAGTTAGAAAACTTAAAGGAGGAGAAGAAGTTTATTTAAGCAGACCAGCAAATTTTAACAATGGCTTCGATTTTACTTTAAATGTGTCCGAAATAAATTTTAATTTAGCTATCAAAAACAAAAGGGCTACAACAAGACCAACACATGGTAATATATTGCTTGATTTAAGGATTAAGAAAAAAGAAGACCCAAAACTTTACATTGTACTATTGAAACAAATTAATTTGGTGTACAGATGTAAAAAACCAACTAAAACCCACCTTGATTTTAAGAAAGGACATTCCACTGAATTATTGCTTGAGTGCATTAAGTGGTTATTTGTTGAGCAAGATGTTACTTATTGGAATTATTCTGGTAGAGCCATGTTTTATGTTGAAATAATCGGCATTTGATTTAAATAGTTTATAACTCAATCAATAAGATTAAGTCCAAACTAATTCAAATAAACTACCTTTAGATTTGAAATACAGCTATTCGATGTTGTTTAATCCAGATTTTTCCTTTAAGTCTTTATATAAATCTGCTTGACCTATTCCTCCAGCCTTGTATTTTTCATTTACAAAATCGTTGTCATTTAATTGGATTTTATCAATAATCATCTTAAATTCAATTTTGCTGATAACTTTTCCAACTCCCTCTTTTGAGTATATATCTTTAAGAAATCTCATTAAAGCAATAATACCAGTTGATTTAGTGAGTATATATTGTGGATTTCCCCAAGCCAAAGGCCATTTTTCTTTGATAACAGAAAAGTAATTCCATATTACTTTTGCAATATTTACTTCTTCTTTTTCATTTATAAACCAATTTCTAAAAAAAAATCTTTCCTCTTCTAATCCTGATACTATTTTTAATTCTTTTCCTTTTCTCAATAAATCCCTATCGTAACTCGGGTGCAAACTTATGTAATTAACAATTGTGTCTGCAAGTGTTGCCTGCGCAATGGTTTCAGATTTAAATTCAGCCTTTCCAAGACGTTTGATTAAACGATAAAATGGACTAGCATTATCCTCATTCAATAATTTCACAATGTTATGAACAGTTCTTTGAGGGCTTCTAGATTTAGCCAAAGAATAAAGATCATAGACCAGAGACTTATTAACTTTTGTTTGGGCCTTATTGATTGTTGCAAAAATGTTTGATTGGTATTCTTCATCTATATCAATAAATATTGTAACAATCAAATCAAAAACATAATTATCATTAAATAATGGATACTCTGTAATATATTTTTCAATACCAAATAATCTATGTTGACCATCTATTATTTTGGCTATTCTGCCATTATTATTTAATCGTAAAATATTATTTTCAAAGCTGATTATGTTTTCTTCTATATTATCGTTTTTCGAATTGTAATATATAGAATCAATACTTATAACAATACTATTGGGGAAGGTAGCATCCTCAAATGAAACAAATTGAGAAATTTCCTTTAGTCTATTTTCAGATAATTCTCTTTGAATCCCAAAATAACCTTCAATGTTTCCTTCTTCTTCGCTTCTAATTCTTTCAATATCTTTTCTTGAGATAGATAAAAGATCCATCCATTTTATTACTCCAACATAAAAAGTTCCAATAGGTTGGTTAACAGGTAAGCAAGTTATATCAATATAATTATTTGTCATGTTTGTTAAGGTAAAATTTCATCTTTATTAATTTCAAAACTTGTTCTTAATTTATCATATTCCTTTTTGCTTTCATTATTATAATTAGCATTATAAGCATCATAATATATCTTAAATTGGTAATAAACATAAAAACTAAAGCTTGTAAAGAATAATATTACAACAATTATTTCTTTATAAAAGCCAGCAGACAAATCTTCGAGAATTGTTTTGTCTTTAATTAATAAGCCAATAAACAACAAAGCTACTGCGAAAATAAATGGAAAAATTTTATTTTTTTCCCTGTGCTTGCTTACTATATAGTATGCGTTGGTAATGTATGTGCCACTCAAAATTAAAAATGTAAAAGGTTGATGAATTGATTTATAAATGGAATCCATATTAAAACCTGCATCTGATATTGAAATAAAAATCATTACATAAATTGGCAATAAATTACCAAGCATATTCCAAAAAATACTTTCTAGGCCATCTTTAAACCATTGTTTTACAGTAAATTTTTTTTTAAATATTGTCATTTTGTCAAATATTATTAATTTTAAAACATCAATTTTATACTTTTTAAATAATTTTTTCAAGAATTCCATTTTTTAACATTTCTAAATTTAACAAATAATCCGACTTGTCAAAATACTCTCTCAAGGGCTTTAATGTTGATTTCCAGCCATCCCCATCAGTTATCCAGATAAACTCAATCCCTTGCTCATTCCAGTAACGATTCATTCCAATATATTCATTTGCTGTTGATTTTAATTTAGAACCAATCCCTCCATAAAAATTACATTCTATAAAGAAGAGTTTGCCATGTTTGTTAATTGCGAAATCTAGATTTCGGGAAGATTTGTCAACCTTTACATCAAGACCCCATGCTATTTTTATTTTGGCAGCCGTGGCTTGCGCCATATATTCCAAACCCAAGTTTTCGCATGCATCTGACACAAATTCTTTCACAAGACTTTCCATCAACGTACCGCCTCTGTTTTTCCTGCCATTGCTATCCAAACCAACCTCTACGCCAGTGGCATAATCCACCAGGTTCTTTACTTTTTCTGTTTTTAAAATATCACCCAAACCTGTATGTAAAATAAAATCTGCAAATTCCCTGATTTCCAGTTCTGTATAGTTCCCTTGCATAAAATCAAAGGACCTATATGTAAAATTCTTATTGTCAATTAAAATATCAACAGAACCTTCCCTTATAGCCAATAAGGTGGGAATTGCCCTGATAACATTCGGATATTCTTTAAGGAGGTTGACGGTTTCTTCCAGCAAATTCTGTTTACCAATCAAATAATTGAGAAGGTTTAATTCCTTTTCAAACAACTTCACATTGAGATGAACCTTTTCCCAATTGACAAAATAATCCCATTTGGTTATCCTGACCTTAAAGCTTCCTGTTATTTTAGTAAAAAGCTCATCCTCAGTCTGGTAATTAAGCAGTTTGCAGAGCTTGTTCATGGCTATAATTGCTGATTAAAAGTTCGTTTAACTCACCGCGTTTTGCTGCATGGGCATTGATCATCCTCGTTGCCTTTACCCTTGAAATAACATAATCCTTAAATAATTCATCAAAGAAATGATTGTTGAGGTCATGACCTCTCACATCCGAGTTGCTCAATATCCATTTGAAACCCAGTTTACTGAGTTTAGTGCAAAAATCCCTTAAGCGAATCTGTTCCTCATCGCCAAATTCCCCTTTTGCGTAAGAATTAAAGTTTGATGTGTTGCTTAATGGTTTATAAGGCGGGTCAAAATAGAAGAAAGAAATATTGCCTGCGTGTTCCAGGGTTTTAGTATAGTCACCAGACATAATTTCCACTTTTTGAAGCACCTCACTGACCGCAAGAATATTGGGTTCATCACAAATGGTTGGTAATTTATAACTTCCCATTGGCACATTGAATAAATTCCGGCTATTCACCCGGTACAAGCCATTAAAGCAGGTCCTGTTTAAAAAGATGAACAAGGCTGCCTGTGTACTTTTGTTGGTTTCCCTTGTATTGTACAGGTCGCGTTTTTCATAGTAGTATAGTTTCTTTTTTTCTTCGTTGTTTTCAAGGGTATGGTATTCAGCTTGTAATTCTCTCAATATAGAAATCAATTCCTGAGGTTGGGATGCTATGACCCTATAAGCATTGATCAAATCTTCATTGATATCATTGATAACCGCTTTTTCAAGTGTTGGAAAATTATTTAACATCCAGAATAAAACCGCTCCACTTCCAACAAATGGTTCTATATATGTAAACTTTTGATTATGAATGTCTTTTGGTAGTGCACTTTCTATAGAAGCAATCAATTGTGTTTTACCGCCGGCCCATTTCAAGAATGGTTTTGCAATTTTTGCCTTGGGACTTTCCGTTACCTTTAATTTAGCCATCTCAATTTGTTCCAAAATTAAAGGTAAAAATAAAATTTACCCATTATTCTTATAAACAGGTTGTATTCAAAAGGCATTTAGGTAAGTTGGTCAGAGGTAAGCACCAAACCGCAATGCAGTGAAAGTTGAAAACTGTCACCCTAAGGCTGTCATCCTGAGCCTGTCGAAGGATCAAGGGGTGCCCTTAATACATATTCAGCAGCAAATTCAGATCCTTGTATTTCATGCCGAACCTTAGGGCCAATGAATCATTCACAAGGTTGCCTTTGTAGATATAAACGCCCTGGCGGAATCCCCTGGCGATTTTTACCAGGTCGTGGAAACCTCCGTAATTGGACATGTCATTCAACAAAGGCGTGAAGATATTGCTCAGGGCGTAACTCGCAGAGCGGGAAACCCTGGCCGTGATATTGGGTACACAATAGTGTATTACATCGTGTTTCTTGAAGATAGGGTTCTTGTGGTTGGTGATCTCGGAAGTTTCGAATACACCACCCTGGTCGATGCTCACATCAATGATGATACTGTTGGGTTTCATCTGCATCACCATCTTGTCGGTGACCACTACAGGACTACGGCCCTGTTCGCCCCTGAGTGCCCCTATGGCCACATCACAGGTCCTTAACGCCTCTGCCAGAATATTGGGTTGTATGGTCGATGTATAGATCTTCCCGCCCAGGTTGTCCTGCAGGCGTCTTAAACGGTATAATTCATTGTCGAATACCTTCACATTGGCACCTAGTCCTACGGCAGCCTTGCAGGCGTATTCACCTACCGCACCGGCACCGATGACCACGATCTGTGTCGGAGGAATGCCGGTAAAACCACCCAGCAATTCGCCCTTGCCGATATTTGCGTTGTTGAGATATTCTGAGGCAAGCAGTATAGAAGCATGACCGGCCATTTCGCTCATCGCCCTGATGATTGGGAAAGAACCTGAATCGTCCTGCAGGAATTCATAAGCGATGGCATTGACTCGCTTGAGTAATAACTTATTGAGTGTTACTGGATTGACCTGGTCAAGTTGAAGAGCCGATATCAGTAACTGGTCCGGCCTCATCAGGTCAATTTCGGCATCCGTTGGTGGTTCGATCTTCAATATCACATCCGCCTTGAAAATCTCCTCGTGGGTGCGGGCAATAATGGCTCCTGCAGAACTGAACCTTTCATCACTGAAATTACTGGCAGCACCCGCCTTGGATTCTATCATGATCTCATGCCCGTTGTGGACCAGGAATTCGATAGCGGAAGGGGAGAGCGGGACCCTGTTTTCCTGTGAAGTGGTTTCCCTTGGTATGCCGATAAAAAGACTTGTGTTATTGCGTTTTAAAGGGGCCGCCATTTCCAGTGGCTGCATTGCGAAAGCCTCTTGCGCGATGTCATTGAAGGTGATGAGTCCTTTTTTGTTATCTGACATATCAATTGTAGAGTTTACTGTTCAGTTTCTACAAAATTAATGATTAAATTGTATAAGTCAATACATTTTTAATAATAAAATCGTTGTTTTTCGCGTTGTAGTGGTTTAGTTTTGCAAGATATACAATACACAAATACAATACACAAATATACCATGAAAAAAATTGCATCATTTGTTTTTGTGATTTTTGCCTGCATCATGGCAAATGCACAAAATAACAATATACAGAGAATTGACAGCCTGACCCATCTTTTTATGGAGCAGACCGTTGGTAAACCACTCATTCAATTGTCAACGGAGGAAGTGTTGAACATGACCGAGGCGAGGTTCAATGAACTGGTGTCTTTAATGGGTACCATCGTCCCTTTTAAATACGACCAGACTGTAAAAACCCAGATAGGGTACATGAAGAATCCCAACAGTTCATTTTTATATAAGGCCTGTAACCGTAAAAACCTGTATTTCAGGGTGTTCGAGGAAGTCCTCGACAAGAAGAAAATGCCGGACGAAATCAAGTACCTGTCCATCGTTGAATCCCTGCTGAGTACCAATGCCACCAGTTGGTGTGGTGCTACAGGCTTGTGGCAGTTCATGCCTGCCACCGGCAGGATGATGGATCTGGCAATCGATGCAGACCTTGATGAACGCAAGGATATCTACAAAAGTACCGAGAAGGCTTGTGATTACCTCTTGAGCATGTTTAATACCTACCATGACTGGCTTCTGGCACTGGCTGCATACAATGGCGGTCCGGGGAATGTGAACAAGGCCATTCGAAATTCAGGTGGAAAAAGGACATTTTGGGAGATCAGGCAATACCTTCCCAAGGAAACTCAAAACTATATTCCAAAATTTCTCGCTACAGCATTTTTAATGACATTCTCCCCACCTGTGGATGAAAACACCAACACGCTTCAGGCACACGAAACGCTGGTACCGGTGTACCTGTGCTGCCCGGTGGACATGAAATATGTATGTGCCCTGGTGAATGTCAGCGAATCGGAACAACTGGAATGGAACAGCGTATACAAGAATGGTTTTATTCCGGATAATATTGAAAATAAAAAAGTCGTATTGCCATACAAGAAAGCCATGCAGTTGGCAGAATGGCAGGACAGCGTGTATCTCATAAGTTCAAATGCCTTTAATCCTGCTGATTATATCAAATATGAGACGGTTCTCACCTATCATACGGTCACCAGGGGGCAGACCATTGCGAGTATAGCCAATCTTTACAATGTCAGCGCCGCCAACCTGAAAAAATGGAACAACCTGAGGTCCGGCAAGGTAAAGTCAGGCAAAAAACTGAGGGTCTTCAAGACCCGAGAAGTAATATTGCCAATTACTCAGAAATCAGGAACAGGCTTTTTTTATTATATCACCGATTATGAATCCCAGACTGTTTCTGATATTTGCGGCAGGTTCAAGGAACTGGACATGGACAAGACCTGTCTGCTGAATGCGATACAATCTCCACAGACCCCTATTGGAAAAGGGAAACTTATTAAAATCTATATCACTACAAACTAAATGTTAAAAAAGCGCTACAAACTCTTTGTTTTATCCACCGTTTTTCTTTTTTTTTCCTGTAAACAATCCGATACTTCCCTGCCTGTATCAACAGGTAGATTTGGCAGTCTCGTAATCGTAGCCGATGAGGGTATTCATACAACACTCAAACAGGTATATGATTCCACATTCCTGAAACCGTTGCCGGAAAGGCCTGCAGGGGAGGCTTTTTTTGATATACTAAAGCCGGATGCTGAGGAATTCCAAAGGTTCTATTTCAATCAGCGCACGGTGCTGGCCCTTGTGTCGGAAAGTAGCGTGGAGGCCATGGAGGAATTGCTGAAACCATTCGACGATGCAACAATTGAGAAGCTGATCAATGACAAGAACCCGGTGCTGAAAATCCAGGCCAACCTGTTCGCCAAACACCAGCATATTGTTTACCTTTTTGGCAAGGATGCAAATGACCTGCAGAGGAAATTGCTTCTCGGCAGGGAAGAATTGAACAAAACCTTGAAAGAGTTTGAGTTGACTGACGAGCATGAAAAACTGTTCAATGACAGTTCTGTAAATGACAAGTATTATGATGAAATGAAAGAGGCATTCGGCATTGGTGTCAGGATACCTGAGCCGTTTACGCTGAGAAAAAAGGAGAACGGTGTATACCTGTTCCAGATGGATGTTAAGGAAAGTAAAACTCCCAAAACCATTGGTCTTGTCGTGCATGCCTACCCGTTTAAGGACATGACGGATTTTTCATATCCTGCCATACGCACTGTAAGGGATACAGTATGCAAATATTTGCTGGAAGGTGAAATAAAAGGAACCTATATGGGGACTACAGAGAGCGATTATTATCCTCCGGTGTTCAGGGAATCCATCACGCTGAACGGCAATCAATGCGTGAAGGTAAGAGGCTGGTGGACTATCCGGGGCATGACCATGGCCGGTCCTTTTATACGCTATGTGGTACATGTGCCGTCAAAAAACCTGCTCTTTGCATTTGAAGGTTTTGTGTATAAGGCCGACCTGGAAATAAAGGAACGCGATCTCAGGCTAATAGAATCTATCGCATTAAGCATCAAGTAAATTTGGAAGGCAAGGTTAAACATATAGTCGTTTTTGCTTCGGGAAGCGGCAGCAATGCTTTGAACCTGATACAATATTTCAATGCGGGAAATAAAGCCAGGGTGGTTGCTGTATTTACGAATAAGAAAGATGCAGGTGTTGTGCCAAAAGCAATAGACAACAAGGTTGACGTTCGTGTTTTTGACCGCATGGATTTTTACCATACCACGCATGTGATTGATTGGGTTACTGCCTATGAACCAGACATTGTCGTATTGGCGGGTTTCCTATGGCTGGTCCCGCAGGATTTCATAAAGGCCTTCGATGGCATAATCATTAACCTGCACCCTGCACTTCTGCCTAAATACGGAGGCAAAGGCATGTATGGGCACCATGTGCACAATGCCGTGCTGGAAGCAGGAGAGAAGGAAACAGGCATTACCATACACGTGGTGGATGAAGAATATGACAAGGGTGATATCATCTGCCAGAAAAAGTTTGAGGTATTCCCGGAGGATAACCTGAACAGTATAGAAACAAAGATACATCTTCTTGAACACGAGTTCCTGCCACTGACCATTCAACAGTTTTTAAAACTATGAGGTTACTGGTATGCATATTGTTTTTGGGCAATACATTGTTGCTTAATGGATGGGGATTTTACGGTCATAAAAAGATAAATGAAACCGCTGTTTACACTTTGCCGAAACCCCTCTTCGGTTTTTACAAGGTGCATGTGGAATATCTCACAAAACATGCCACCGATGCGGACAACAGAAGGTATGTGGTGGCTGAAGAAGCCTGCAGGCATTACCTGGATGGCGACCACTACGAACACAGCATACCTCTCGATACCATTCCGAGGTTCTATAAGGATGCCTGCCTGAAATACACGGAGGACACGGTATTGGCTCATGGCATTGTGCCCTGGCATATACAGACCATGATGTACCGCCTGACCGAGGCTTTCAAGGCAAAGGACATACAAAAAATATTAAAATACAGTGCCGACTTGGGGCATTATATCGGCGATTGCCACGTACCCCTGCACGCGACTTCAAATTACAACGGTCAACAAACAAAACAGTACGGAATCCACGCTTTGTGGGAAAGCAGGTTGCCTGAATTATTCAATGCGGATTATGACTTGTTTACCGGTCTGGCGCTTTACCAGGAACACCCGGTAACCGCGACATGGAAGGCATTTGAGCAAAGTTTCGGTTTGGTCGATAGCGTCCTTAAAACAGAAAAGATTGTTTCGGGCAAGTTCACGGATGACTTAAAATACGCTTTTGAAATCAAGGGTAATGCGACCATAAAAGTCTACTCGCAGGAATTCTGCGAAGCCTATCACATAGCGCTGGGCAATATGGTGGAAGAACGCATGCGTGCATCCATCATCATGCTTGGAAGTTTCTGGTACACCTGCTGGGTCAACGCCGGCCAGCCCGATTTGCCGAATATGCCACTGGCAGACCAACCCGATGAGGAGCAGAAGAAAGCCAATGAGTTGAAGGAAAAGGGGAAAATGATTGGGAGGGAGGAGTGAGAAAGGTAATCGGTAATCAGTAAACGGTAATCAGTAATGATGAGTTATGAATGATGAATTATGAGTTATGAAACCGATAGAGAAGCCACGGCTCTCGCAATGACTCGGATACTAAAAAGGATTTTCATTTCCCTTCCCCCACATCGTACATCGTACATCGTACATCCCCTCGTATGTCGTATGTCGTACATCGTACATCCCCTCGTATGTCGTATGTCGTAATTGGCTCTGCCTAGAACCATTTCTTCCTTTTGAAATAGATCAGCATTCCAATAAACACTGTTAGTACCACTATCCAGAACCCATAATAGGCATACGGGTGATCCATATAGGGGAAATACTTGAAGTTCATGCCGAATACACCCGTGAGGAAGCTTAAAGGCATGAAGATGGTGCTTATGATGGTCAATACCTTCATCACCTGGTTGAGTTTATTGCTCATGGTGGTGAAATAGATATTCATCAGGTCAGTCAGCAAACTGCGGTGATTCTCAATGGTGTCGTAAGCCTGGTAGGTATGGTCGTAAACATCCCTGAAATAACTGATGTTCCTGACTTCTATCAGTTCGGAACTGAATGATTCGATCTTGTTCAGCGCCTCCCGCATTGGTAATATATGTTTGTGTAACACCTGCAGGTCTTTTTTGACACCCTGTATCCTGAAAGTTGTCTTGCTGTTGGGGTAATACATGGTTTCCTCCTCTATGTCTTCTACCATGTCACCTAAGCGGTCTATCAGGACAAAATACTGGTCGACCGCTGTGTCGAGTATCCTGTAAAGCAGGTAATCGGCTTTTTTGAGCCTGATGGTGCCTTTTGAAGTATGTATGCGCTGTATGATATCGGAGAACAGGTTGCTTTCAGTTTCCTGGAAAGAGAGAATGAAATTGTGGCCAAGTATGACACTGACCTGTTCAGTCTCAATAGTCTTGCCGGCTTCTGCATAATAAAGTCTTTTGAAGGTCACGAACAGGTACTGGCCAAATTCCTCCATTTTTGTCCGCTGCTGCGTGTTCAGGATGTCTTCCTGTATCAGCGGATGGATATTGAATATATTGCAAATCCTTTCGACCCTTTCAGCCTCGTGTATGCCCGTAACCGATATCCATGTAACAGAGTCCTTTTTTTTGTAATACTCACAGACCTCGAGGTCTTCAATGGACAGTTCCTCAATATTGTTTTCATCGTAATCTATCACCTTCACGACCATTTTACTGGTCCGCTCCTTACCCACATATACCATGCTTTCAGCCGGCAAACCGGATTTGGCTGAAAGTGTGTTTTTCTTTTTGGGTCTATGGTTCTTTATACGCGCCATGT
>JANWHK010000087.1 GCA_025450395.1 Bacteroidia bacterium | reverse complement strand
GTATCCAGGTATTCCGGATCTTTCAGGTTTTCAATATTGAGGTAAGCCTTGATCTTGTCTTCTTTCGGAATCGCGATCAGGTTCTGGATTGCCCTGCCTTTGGTAGCCTTCCCGCCTTCAGGAAGTTCATATACTTTCATCCAGAAACACCTTCCCTGTTCAGTGAAGAATAACATATAGTTATGTGTATTGGCGACAAAAAGGTGTTCCACAAAATCTTCATCCCTGTGTAATACACCCCTGTTGCCTCTTCCTCCCCTGTTTTGTTCCTTGTATTCACTTAAAATGGTACGCTTGATATAACCCATGTGGGAAATAGTCAATACCACTTTCTCATTGGGTATCAGGTCTTCTATATCAATCTCACCTGCACTGTGTTCTATCAAGGTTCTTCTCTCATCACCATATTTTTCCTTCATCTCACGCAATTCATCCTTGATGATGGTATATCTCAAAGCCTCATCGTCCAATACAGATTCCAGGTAAGTTATCAATTTCATCAACTCGTCATACTCCTCTTTAATCTTTTGACGTTCCAGACCTGTCAAACGCTGCAACCTTAAATCCAATATGGCTTTTGATTGTATCTCAGACAGACCGAAATCACTCATCAGTCCATCCTTCGCCTCTTCAGGATTTTTGGAATTCCTTATCAGTTTTATGACTGCATCCAGGTTATCCAGGGCTATTAACAAACCTTCCAGTATATGGGCTCTTTTCTTCGCTTCAGCAAGGTCATATTTGGTCCTCCTGACCACTATCTCATGCCTGTGTTCAACAAAATGACCAATCATCTGTTTCAGGTTCAGCATTTCAGGGCGACCTTTTACAAGGGCTATATTATTAACACTGAAAGATGACTGTAACGCTGTATATTTATATAACTGGTTCAGGATTACGCTTGAAATGGCATCTTTCCTGAGTTCAAACACCAGGCGCATACCATCCCTTCCCGATTCATCCCTTACTGCCACTATACCATCTATCACTTTTTCCTGGACAAGTTCCACGGCACGCGTGATGATCAGGCTTGGCATGATCTGGTAAGGCACTTCTGTCACAATGATCATTTCCTTGCCATTGCTCATGGTCTCAATTTCGGTCTTGCCACGCATCATGATCCTGCCTCTTCCGGTCTCGAATGCAGAGCGGATTCCATCTGTACCGTGAATAATTGCACCCGTTGGGAAATCCGGGCCTTTGATATGGTGCATCAACTCAGCAATACTGATTTCCTTATTATCTATATAGGCGATAACAGCATCGATTGATTCAGAAAGGTTGTGCGGAGCCATATTGGTTGCCATACCCACGGCAATGCCTGAAGCACCATTCACCAATAAGTTAGGTATCTTTGAAGGCAATACGGTCGGTTCCTTTAACGAGTCGTCAAAGTTGGGCCTGAAGTCCACTGTATCCTTTTCCAGGTCATTCAGCATTTCTTCTGCTATCTTTTTTAACCTGGCTTCGGTATAACGCATGGCCGCCGGCGAATCGCCATCGATCGAGCCAAAGTTACCCTGGCCATCGACCATGGTGTACCTTAAACTCCATTCCTGTGCCATACGCACCATGGTGTCATACACAGAGGTATCTCCATGCGGGTGGTATTTACCCAATACCTCTCCTACTATACGCGCTGACTTTTTATAAGGCCTGTTAGGTGCCAGACCCAGTTCAGTCATACCGTATAAAACTCTGCGATGGACAGGTTTTAATCCATCTCTGACATCAGGCAGGGCCCTGCTCACAATCACTGACATTGAATAATCAATGTAGGCAGTCTTCATTTCGTCTTCAATGTTTATCGGAATAATACGTTCCACATTGATTTCATCGGGGTTTTGATCCATATTTTATTGCTTTGTAAAAACAGTGCAAGATAGATATTTTTTTTCAGATATTTTAATTTACATTCCACAAACTACCAACAAAAAAAGCCCCGGAAATTCCGGGGCTTTTATATAAAATAGTTAGCTTAAAAATGATTACATCTTGATGACTTTCACTTTGCCTAATCCGAGCTTTTCGAGACCTTCCTGTATTCTTACATCATCACCTACACAAACGATGATCAGGTTGTCGATAAGCAGTTGTTTTCTGGCAATCGCATTGATCTCTTCCTTTGTTATGTTCTTGATGATCAGGTCGCGTTTTTCATTGTAATTCCTGTCGAGGTTATACAGCACTATCTGGCTGAGGAAACCTAACTTGTCATTTGGAGACTCATAATTCAGCGCATCGCTTCCCAAAAGTGATCTTTTGGTGAATTCAAGTTCTTCATCTGTAATGCCATTTTCGACATAATTTTTAATGATCTTCAGAATCTCTGCTACGGCGCTGTCAGTTTTAGCGGTCTTGATACCTGCGCTGACAATAAACATACCCGGAGTGCTCATGCCTCTTGGGCTGAATCCTGAATAAATGCCATAAGTCCAACCCTTATCTTCCCTCAGGTTGCTGTTCAACCTTGAATTGAAATTTCCGCCAAGTACAAAGTTCATGATGTTGGCCCTGAAGAAGTCACCTTCAATATCATAAGGCAGACTCCTGTATCCGATTGTCACGCTTGTCTGTTTCGCGCCATCATGGTTCACCATGTAGACCTGTGTTTTTGGAAGTGGAGGGAATTCATTGAAGCTAGGCATTACAAGGTTTTTGTTTTGCCATCTTTTCAGGAATGAAAGGTGTTTTACAACAGATTCTTGGTCTATATCTCCAACTATTGAAATGGTGGTCAGGTTTGGAGAAAGATAATTATCCTTGTAGTTTTTGGCATCTTCAGCTGTAATTTTGCTGGCTACAGAATATTCTGATAAAGAAGGTATTCCAATCGGATTGTTTTCACCATAGATCATCTGGTTGAATTTCTTGCGGCCAAAACTTGGAGGGCTTAAGTTCGATAGCTCGATGGATTGCAGGATTGCTTTCTTATTCAGCTTGAATTCCTTTTCACTATAGCCAGGGTTGTAGAACATGTCTTCAAGCAAGGCCATGGTCTGCGCCATTGAATCCTTGAAGCATTCTACATAAATTGAGAAACTCTGTTCATTGCCACTAAAATAAATCCCGCTGCCTAGAGCCCTTAACCTGTTTTCCACTTCAAGAGGTGTTTTAGTGGTGGTACCTTCATTCATCATGGTCGCCAGGAAAGCGGCTGAACCATTTTTAACCTTACCCGTTTCAAACAAGTGACCGCCCCTTATACTAATGGACATGTGGATCCTTGGAGTTTCATTGCTTTTTGTTCCGATGATCTTCAGGCCATTATCAAATGAAGTCTGGAAAAATTCAGGAACTGTAGCAGCTTTGGCAGTGCTGATAACCGGTTTTCTCTTTCTGTCAAAACCGTTCGCGTCTACATTTGGTTTGTAAGCCAGGTTTGCATAGCCTGATTTATCGGCTTTTTCACTGGCATAAGGATTAACGCTCTCATATTGCTTGATCCTTGCATAAGGGTCATCCAACAGTTTTGGATCAGGCAGGATATTCAGGCAGGCATAGTTTTTACCTTTGATATAGGTGTTAAACACCCTCATTACCTCCTCTTTGGTGACTGTTCTGTACCTGTCAAGGTCTTTGTCAAGTGTCATGGTGCTACCGGTAAGCATTTCGTATTCTGAGAGCACTGCAGATTTATAAGCTATAGTTTCAATTATACCATTATAAGCGGCCAATAAATCCTGCTTAACCCTTTTAAGGTCTTCATCATTGATACCCTTGGTTTCAAATTCAAGAAGGGCCTTGGCTAAGGTTTCACGCATTTCCTTTTCAGTGAGGCCACCCCTGGCTGCAGGGTAAGTCACCAATTGGAATGTAAATTCTCCTGCTATCTCGGATGCGTAGTTGTAACAGGCAGCTTGCAAGGCAACTTCGCTTTCAATGAAATGTTTATAAAGCACCGAGCTTTTACCTCCACCCAATAAACTTGACAATACATCAAGCGCTGCCTGATCCTTATGAAAAGTGTATACACTTGGGTAAATGATACTGGTAAGCGGGGCATAAATTTTGGAAGTCACAGTCTTGATCTTGGTCTCTTCGAGTACAATGGGTTTCTTGGCCAATGCTGGAGGTTCCGGTCCCCTGTTGATAGAACCGAAATATTTTTCTACCATTTTAAGTACTTCCTGGGTATTTACATCTCCTGAAACTACCACGGTAGCATTGTTTGGTCCATACCATTTCATGAAGAAATTCTGAAGGTCACTTGCATCCGCAGAGTCAAGGTCATCCGTATAACCTATGGTCTGCCAGCTGTATGGATGTGCATAAGGATAAAGGAGTTGATCCATTACCTCTGGCAACATGCCATAACCATCACCATAACTCTGGTCTTTCTCATTTTTTACAGTAGCGCGCTGGGTTTCAAATTTCTTAGTGCTGAAGGCAGGCAAAAGGAATCCCATCCTGTCTGCTTCAAGCCATAACGCGGTTTCAAGCATATTGCTTGGAACTGTTTCAAAATAGTTCGTTCTGTCCCTGTTGGTTGTACCATTCATTTGACCACCAGAACCCTGAACGATCTTAAAATGTTCTTCGTCGGCAACATTTTCGGAGCCTTGAAACATCATGTGTTCGAAGAAGTGCGCAAAACCGGTCCTTTTCATTGTTTCCCTGTTGGAACCTACGTGGTAGGTCACTTCAACATGGACAATCGGGTCACTGTGGTCTTCACTGACGATAACAGTTAACCCATTGGGTAACTTGTACTTTTCATACGGGATCACAAGTTTACCTGGTTGTGCATCGACTTTCTTGATAAGCGTAGCTGATGACTGGGCCATTCCCACCTGCGATATGAGCATAGTGAGGGCAGCCGATAAATAATACAATTTTTTCATTTTATTTTAATTTGGTATAAATTTTGATTCAAATAAAGGACAAACGCAAGCTTTTCCACAAAAATATCGTCAAAATTAGTATTTTGTCAGATAAAAAAAAATTATATTTGTAATATTAAATGCCTGATAAACCAAAACATTTCCTAACATTACTTATTTTCTTGTCGGCGTTTGTTTTCAATAGGGTTTCAGCCCAAAACCAGACAAATAATTACGGCAGGGAATTCAGGTTTGCCTTCATCCAAAACTACGGAAACTTTGGTAATGTAGAGAAAGTTTCGTTTGCAATTTC
>JANWHK010000086.1 GCA_025450395.1 Bacteroidia bacterium | reverse complement strand
TTTTAACAACAGAACCTTTTCCTATGCTCACATGCGGGCCAATGGTTGAATTTTCGAGGATCACATCCTTGTCGATAAAACAAGGCTCAATGATCTTGGTGCCATGGTTGAAACGCGATGCTTCAATCGCGAATTCATCTTTCCTGATTTCCAATATGCGCTGGTTGGTGAACACGGTGGCATCCTTATTACCACAGTCAAGCCATTCCTCAACTTCACCCGGCTTGAATTCCAGTCCCTTGTTTTTCATGTTTTCAAGGGCATTGGTCAATTGGTATTCACCTTTTTCCCGGATATTGTTATCCACCAGGTATTGCAACTCATCCAGCAGGTTTTCACCATCCTTAAAATAATAAATACCGATAATGGCCAGGTCGGAAACAAATTCTGTAGGTTTTTCAACAAAATCCGTAATCACGTTTCTGTCGTCTATTTTCACTACCCCGAACTGGCTTGGATTAGCCACCTTATGCACCCATATTGTACCGTCGGCAGATTTGTCGAGGTTAAATTCCGCCTTGAACAAGGTATCGGCAAATGCCACTATCACCTCGCCTTCAAGGGCCGGTGTCGCGCACATCACGGCATGGGCTGTGCCAAGCGCTTCGTCCTGGTAATAAATGCGTCCCTGGGCACCGACGCTTTCCGCTATCTGTATCAGTTGCAATTCAACTTCAAGTCCAAAATGACCGATGACAAATGCCACTTCATTGATCTTGTCATTACATACGGCCGCTATATCTTCGACCAGTCTCTGCACGATGGGCTTACCTGCTATCGGTAATAAAGGTTTTGGCACTGTAAGGGTATGGGGCCTCATCCGCTTGCCCATACCCGCCATCGGGATTATGATATTCATTCCACTCATATTGTTTTTTTTCTATTTTACACCTGTATGCCCGTACCCGCCTTCACCTCTTTTGGTTTCACTCAGTTCGGTTTCTGATTGCCATTGTGCCTGTTCACATGTTGCAATCACCATCTGGGCTATCCTGTCACCCGGCTGAAGGGTGAAAGCATGCCCGCTTAAATTGACCAGTAATACTTTTATTTCCCCCCTGTAATCCGCGTCTATGGTTCCCGGAGAATTCAGGACGGTGATGCCATGCTTGAAGGCCATTCCGCTTCTAGGCCTGATCTGCGCCTCGTAATTTTCGGGAAGCTCAATAAACAAGCCTGTAGGGATCAATTCCCTTTCCAGGGGTTCGATCGTAAGCGCATGTTCAATATTGGCATAAAGATCTGCTCCCGCTGACATTTCAGTTTGGTAAGCAGGCAGGGGTAAACGACTTGTATTTTTTATTTTTACTTTTACTGTCAAAATAGTTTGCAAATTTAAGCATTTTTTCTCTTAGGTTGTAACATCCAAATTATCAACAGAAATAACGCGAGAAACACAATATTTAACAGGATTTGCTGCCATTTGACAATAAAATGACTTTCAAGACCGTCGCAAAAGCCCCAAAATACAAGTGCGACCAGTATCAGAATGATGTATTTTGTAAGGAAATATGGTATCCTGTAATAATGATGTCCTAAAATATAGGCCGCCACACACATCAGGAAATACACGAGCAAGGTAATCCAGGCACAGGCGACAAAACCATAGTGGGGAATAAAAAGCAGGTTCAATGCAATGGTGATGATGGCACCACCTGCCGCGACAAGAGCACCGGTTTTAGTATTGTTGGTGAGTTGGTACCAGACACTTAAATTGTAATAGACGCCCAGTAATAAATTCGCCATAAGTAAAATAGGCACAATGTAAAGTCCGTCGGCATTGTCAAAATAGGCCTGGTTTTTTATGAACAGGTGGGCCAGTTCATTGATAAACAACATGCTTGATAAAAAAATAAATGAACAGACACCGATAAACCAGTACATGACGTTGGCATATACCTGCCGCGTCTCGGTACTTTCCTTTTGCTTAAAAAAGAAGGGCACTGCGGCAAACCTGAAAGCCTGTACAAACATGGTCATCACCATGGTCAGTTTATAAAAGGCCCCATAAATACCGTTCTGGTAAGCACCTTCCCGGGTTGGCAAAATCCTGTTGAGCAAATTCCTGTCCAGGGTTTCGTTGACTATGCCGGCCAGTCCGACAAATATCAGCGGCCATGCATAATTCAGCATCTGCCTGAACAATGCCCTGTCAAAATTTATATTGATCCTGAATGCCAAAGGCGCCAGTAGTATGAACGAAGTGACACTGGCTGCAGCGTTGGCAATCAATATCAGCGTCACCTGGCTATACCCGGCTAAAAAGTCCGGAGTATTCATCAGCAGGAACAGGTTGAGGGAAACATTCACCCCGATATTGGCCATTTTTATGAGGGCGAATTTTAATGGCTTTTCCTCGAAACGAAGTCTTGAAAAAGGCATGACAGAAAGCGAATCAAATACAAGGAATATCAGGCAACACCACACATATTCGAAGTTGCCCGGAAAGCCGAGCAAGGCTGAACTTTTTTCCGCGAATAGCAACACAATGGCGCTAAAAATAGCAGTGGTCGCGATAATGCTTCTTTGTGAAATGGCATACACCTGCCTGGGATTATTGCCTTTCCTGACAAAATTAAAATAAGCCGTATCCATCCCGTAAGTCAGGATGATATTAAAAAAAGCCATGAATGCGAAGATGGCGGTGATATCTCCGTATGCACCAATGGATTTGAGGTTCTGTGTATGAGGGATTACCAGCAGGAAATTGATAAACCGGCCAAACATGGAACTGATACCATAGATGGCAGTCTGTGAAGCAAGTTTTTTAATGATTCCCACTGGGACAAATATAGTTATGAATTATGAGTTATGAATGATAAGTTATGCGTCCATGTGGATTAAATTCTCCGCCTGAGGCGGATGGGTCAAACCAATTTCAGAACGTAATTTTATAACAATTTAGGTGTACCTACAAATTTAGGCACAGGAATCGAAAGTCCGCATTGTGAGTTCAACTGTTCGACGAGGTACTTGGATAATTCGGGGGAAAAACGTTCGTCGTGCATGTGCATAAAGAAATAGCAGGTCTTGAGGCCTTCTTTCATCCATTTTTTGATGCGTTTCACCCAGTCGTCGATGCGCTGGTAGTCGCTTGCATGAAGACTGTTGCCTACAAAACGTATAAAGGCTTCAGGGGTTGTGAGCCGCATGTGCACACCTTCCCTGATGCCGGCGGTATCCGTGATGACGGCCCCCTTTTTCATTTTTTCGAGCGTAGAGAACATGGTGTCAAAATGGGGTTCGGTGAACCATTCGGGGTGGCGGAATTCAACGAACAGATTGATATCTTTGGGAACAGCCTTCATGAAATCCACGATGGTATCCATGTGTTTTGGACCCATCTGCGGGTGAGGGAGCAGGAATATAGGTCCAAGGTGTTTGCCGAGATCGTTGATGGCCTTGAAATAAAGATCCAGTTCGCGCTCGACATTTTTCAGGCGTTTCCGGTGCGTGATGGTATCGGAGAATTTCGGGCAGAAAAGGAAATCTTTGCCCACTTTGCTTTTCCAGCTGTCAAGTTGTTCTTTTGAAGGGAGTTGGTAAGAGATGGCATTCAATTCAATACAATTGTATTGTTTGGCATATTCATCCAGGAAATTGGCGGGTTTGGTGCCCTTGGGATAGATCTTGCCTACCCATTCCGGGCGTCCCCATTTCGCGCATCCCACCCATACATCTGTTTTACCGCCTTTATGTTTTGCCAGTATCTTGGTCGTTTCAGGGTGGTCTTTAGGCAATGAAAAATCAATGGTGTCAAGTTCTTCGTCTGCAACGCGTCCGTATTCCATGTTGCAAGTTTATGGAATCTTTGGGATTTTGAAATAAGAAAAATGAAATATTTTTTGTTGATTGCGAGACCAGGAAGGGTATAATGTGCAATCAGCTAATAAATTATAAGATATCAAAAATAGATTGTCACTTGTCTTTCAAGTGATGTTTCCCAAAATAATATGCGATTCCCAAATGCAAGCCGGAACCCATATTCACGTAGCGATTTTTTTTATTGTTGAAATTATTAGTTACAACCATATCATAAATCGTATTAAAGCCTTGGGTATATGTTATATCTAATCCCAAGGTTCTTCTTTTAATTTGAAAATAGTATTTTAAACCTCCAGATAAACAAACCTTTAATCCTTTTTTATAATTGACATCAAATGTCAGGAAGTCGTCTTTAGAATAATAGATACGTCCATCAGAATTATATTTAATTAATGATCCCAGACTGAGATAAAATCTATCATTTGAAGAAATCCTTTTATGAAATAAGAGTGTAAATATTGGCGTGTATGTCTTTAACTTAAGATAACCTTTTGTATTGAATTGATCTCCACTGTAAGTCAATATATTGCCAAGGGCGTGGTGAATAAGACCAATTTCTAAAATATCTTTACGAGGAAGCAGGAAACTATAGGTCACTGCAGGAGAAATGCTGATATTTGGCTTATTGAACATAGCAGGATCGTTCATATTCATAAAATCCGTTCTTGAAAACGAAAGTCCTGAATGAAGCTTCACTGATAAACATCTGTGTGTAATTTGAGATTTTAAGTTTATTGAATAAACAAAAATACAAAAATATAGGATACTGAATTTTACATTTTTAAGTGGCATTATATTAAATATTAACGTGTATTTGTTTTCTTGCTTGATAGATTTTGGCGCTATTCTTTCAAATGGTGTTTTCTAAAATAAAAGGTAAGTCCAAAATGAAGTCCGGAACCCATGTTGACATATCGATTTTGGGATTGGTTACTTTTTTCAGTTACAACTATATCATAATAAGGCGTAAAACCTTGAGTATAAGTTAAATCTATCCCTAAAGTTCTTCTTTTTATTTGAAATTGGTATTTTAAACCAACAGATAAGAAAAACTTTAAACCTCTTTTGTAAGTTAATGATGTATTCATTAATGTGTCATAATGAATTGAGGAGCCAACTGACGATGCCGCAACTGATGGGCCTAGACTTATAAAAAATTTATTGCTGAAAGGTATTTTTTTATGAAATATTATTGAAGTTGTGTAGTTATAAAATCTATTTGTTATTTTTCCAGTTATACCCAATTGATTTGGACCCCATCGTAATAAATTACCGTAACTATAAAAATAGGAACTACATTCAAGAAAAGATTTTCTTGACAAGATAATATTGTAAGCGATTCCTGGATAAAAACTATGTAAATTATGATTTTGCATGACGGCAGTATTTTCAAAAGTCGTTCTTGAAAACGAAATCCCAAAATTGGACTTTAAAGAAAGACAATTACGTGTTATTTGTGATTTTAAGCTTATAGAACTAAAAACAACTAATACACAAAGAATTCTGGATTTTACGTTTTGGGGAGACGACATGATAATTAATAATTTAAATAGGTTTGGAAGATAAAATTATATTTTTTTAACAATAAAGATGGAATGAAGTTTCTTTCGGTTTATAAATAATGTAATCCCTATAAGGACAATAGGTAAAACCTGGTAATACGAAAATGGCGAAATCAAATCCAATTCCAATTCCCAATCATTGCAGTTTATATCAATTACATTGTTATATGAATTGACAACAAAATGGATTGTGATATTCAGCCAGATATTTTTATAGATCCAATAGAACAAACCCATAAAACAACCCATCAGAAAAGTATATAAGATATAGGCTTCAACATGTGTACTCACGGAATCAAAATGTAAAAAACCAAATATTAACGAAGAAACCAATATGGGCAGAATAGGCGATGTTTTATAATAAATGAAATTTGAGAGCAAGATATGCCGAAACAGGATTTCTTCATAAAGTGCTGTAAAAAAAGCTCCCGCTAAACCGCCGAATATGATAGGTAAGGTTATGACTTTTATTAAATGCCTGTCAAATATGAAATAAAATGCACAATACATGAGAGAGAAACCTGAATAAATAAGCAGGTTGTGCATGAGATTGAATTTAAAAAAACCTGTGTCTGCCTGGCCGAATATCTTTTTTGACAATATGTTTTTTGTAAAGAAGTAGAGGCCGACGAGATAGGTGATCATTAGGCTGTTTGAAATCAATGCACCGACTTGGAATATATTTTTCAGAACCAGGATTAAAGATGAAACCACAAGAAGTAAAAGAAACCAGGGGTATGATTTCAAGGTTTCCTTTATAAAGGGATTTTTAAATTTCACAGGCGTTAATGATTAAGAAGTAGACGAATACACTTTTGCAAGATACGCTTTATTATACAGACAAGGGGATTAGGAGAAATTTATCCGGTCCCGAAAAACGTTCGTTTTCCAAAATTTTCGCAAGATTAAAATACAATTGTTGTAATTTTGCGGTTTCAATATGAAAAAAATATTCTATATATTTCTCATGGGTATCATCAGTTTCTTTAGTTCCTGTTTTGTCGGTAAATCCAAAAAAATAGAGCCTGTCAAGGACAGTGCACCAGCAAGTTCCATTTACAACATCCGCATTAAATCGCTCGACGGGACATCCGATGTCAAATTGTCGGATTATAAAGGCAAATACATCGTTATCGTCAACACGGCAAGTGAATGTGGTTATACATACCAATACAAGGATCTGCAGGAGTTCTATACCAGGTTCAGGGATAGCGGCGTTGTGGTATTAGGCTGCCCATGCAACCAGTTTGGGGCGCAGGAGCCTGGAACCGTAGCCGAGATTGGAAGTTTCTGCCAGAAAAATTATGGCGTGACTTTCCCATTGACGGAAAAAATTGAAGTGAAGGGACCAAACCAGCATCCACTTTACCAGTGGCTGACCCAGAAGCAGAAAAACGGGGCCAGCGATTTTGAGGTCAAGTGGAATTTCAATAAGTTTATCATCAGTCCGGATGGTCATCTGGTCCAGTTTTTTGGCTCAGGTGTAAAGCCCGGCGACAGGGAGTTCCTTGCTTCTGTAAAGAAGTAAGGAGAATTTATGATATACGACATACGACATACGATGTGAATGTACGATGTTCGAACAATTTGTAACTTGTAATTTGTAACTTGTACATCTTACTGGTAGAACCTGAAATAAAGGATATAAATAATCAGCATCATATTCACTATTTCCTTGAAGTAATTGAGCTTGCTGTTGGCAAAATAAAACGAGAAGATAAAAGCAAGGGGAATCGTTACAAACGAAAATTCCTGCTTGGGATTCTGCTTACCTGTGATCATCAATATCACTGCAACAAGCATGAGAATCACCATGTATTGGATGGAACGTCTCTGCTTGGTGGAATTCCTGAAAAAATTCCTGTACATCCTGATGAATGCCAGTGCACCTACTACCGCGATACCGGGCATGGCCGAATGCAAGACCCAGTTCTGGCTGTTGAAATTGCCATAATCAGGAAAAAAGATATGAAACGGGAGAAACTTGCCATTGATCAGGTAATTGAACATGGTGCCGATATACAGAGGCATTAAAAATCCAAAAAAGGCAGAGAGGTTCTCCCTGAAATTAAAAGGCCGGAAAATATTGATGCCTATTACCACCACGATGAAAAAAGCGATATAGGTCATGTTCAGCAAGGCGCTCAGTCCGGCCAGGGTAGAGGCGGAAAAAATCGAAATAGTGGGGTTCTCGGATTGATACAGGTTGAGCATGGAACCCAAGGAAATGATCAGGAAAAAATTGACAAAAAGAACCGGTCCGGCATAAAACTGGTCAACAAAGACTGAGTTCAGCAACACGAAAAAATAAGCCGGCAGATAGGAGGGATAAATCGTCAGTTCGTGTTTCATGCAGATCTGGTTCAATATCAATGCTGTCAGGAAAACAAACAGGGTGGAAATGATAAAACCGACAATAGGGTAATAATTGATGGTATTGAAGAAGGCCGACAGGTAACTGATGTTAACCGTTTGGGTCGTGTTGATATAAGGCACCAGCAAACCTGAGGTCCTTATCACAATGGTGAAAACAAACAGGAAGAGTATGGTCTGGTTAAATGTATATGAAAATAAACGTATCAATATAAAAGTTTTATATAGGTAAAATCCCGGTTCTGGTTAATAGGGATGACAATGCTGTTATTACTGACCTGGCTGTATTCAGAAGGGATCACCAATGCATAATACTGTTCGTTGTTGATCAGTATTTTCTTGGTATGCTCCCCGGTGTGCTGGTATGTGACCTGTATGATATCCGCGTTAGCACTCAGGCGGTCGTTATACATGATGCTGAAATTGTCATCATTCACCATGATGACTATCCCATTATAAAATCCGCCGTCATTGATGGAGGACTGGTTCTTGACCACCACATCCGTCCATTCAGCATTGCCGGCGCTGTCAATGCTCATGATAAGGACTTCGTCATTATTGAATATCTTTGCGTAGCTGCTGGTGGGAATGTTATTGACATAAAAGATATCGCTCTGGGTGGTCACAAAAGATCTTTCCGTAATCACGAGTATGCCGCCGTCTGATTTAGGAACCAGTTTCTTGATCTTGAACTTACTGAGGTTTTCGCTTTTCTGTTCAAATTTCATACCGATGATATTACCTACAGTCTTCCGGTCAATATCGTTAAACACTGTATTGATGATCTCAAAATTCCTGCAATTGATATTCACGACAAAATAACCCTTGTTATCATCTTCGTCCTTGATGCCAAATAAGCCAAAGGCGGTGATGGTCTTGTGCAGCTTGTTATAACAAAGCTTATAACCAGCAATATAGGTTTCATTGTTATTGATCAGTTTATTCTTCGCGATATTGCTGTAGATATTCAGGTAAAAAATATAATGATGGAAATCTTCAGCGCTCTTGCTCTTGAATTTTTCAGAATGGGAATAGATAACATACAGGTTGCCGGTATCATCTATGACAGCGTCTCCAACATACAGTTCATCCAATGGATGTGCAATGGATGACTGGCCTTCCTTTATGGTCCCATACTGGTTGAGCAGGTGATATTTCAGCACTGTCTTACCCTCCAATTCAAGCAGGTACCAGACAAAAAACCGGTCCTTGTCTGTATTGTATTCTACCCTGAAGCCAACGGTTTCGTCATTAAAATTCTGTGAAGAAACAATGGTTTTAGAAGGCTGTTCATTAAAGTTTGAATCGATGCTCTGCATGTTCAACTTATAGGAATAACCTTTGCCGAATTCCTTGGTGAAAAAAACAATGCCTTTTTTGTGGACCACGATTTTTTCCAGCTCTGCATTGGGTATTTTGAATGTCTTGCTTTTCAGCAAATTCATTTTCTTGTCAAAATGTTCCAGGATAAAATACCGCCGGAATGTACTGTTCTTGTGTTTCAGCACATATACGCCATATTTATTCTGGCCTATTACCTTTGTAAAATCCGTGCGTTTATCAATATTGTTCTTGTTGGCCCAGATGATCTGCTGTGAATAAGCCTGTTGAAAACAGAGCATAAAAAGACCCAAAACAAGCTTGAGATATGTGCTTAAAACTATTTTCAAGTTATCCTTAAAATAAAGGGCTAAATTAGTATGTTTGCGTAAGTTTTACAACAAATTTTTTTTACCTATTGAAACCTGAATATTTCTATACAGAAACGAAAAAAGAAAAAGCTATTTTAGTCGGGGTACATCCCAAAGGAGATACCACCAACCGTTTAAAGGAATACCTGGATGAACTGGAGGCCCTTACAAGCACTGCAGGAGCCATTACCAAGGCAAGACTCACACAGTCCCTCGAATATCCTAATCCAAGGACTTTCATAGGTGAGGGCAAATTAAAGGATCTTGTCGAACTGGTGGCCTTTCACGAGGCGGATGTGGTGATTTTTGACGATGAACTCAGTCCGTCGCAGATCAGGAATATTGAGAAGGAGTTCACGGAGATAAAGATCATAGACCGCAGTATGCTGATACTGGATATTTTCTCGAAAAATGCGCGGACGGCCCAAGCCAGGACCCAGGTGGAGCTGGCACAGAACCAGTATTTACTTCCAAGGCTTACCAAGATGTGGACACACTTATCCAAGCAAAAGGGTGGTATAGGAATGAAGGGCCCAGGTGAAACGGAGATAGAAACAGACAGGCGCGTGATCAGGACCAACATTACAAAACTTCAGGAGAGACTTGGACTGATAGAGAAACAGAACAAGGTACAGCGCCAGAACCGCTACGATAAAAAAAGGGTGGCCCTTGTGGGTTACACCAATGTCGGCAAAAGCACCATCATGAACCTGTTGAGCCATGCAGACATATTGGTAGAAAACAAATTATTTGCCACGCTGGATTCCACAGTGCGGAAAGTGGTGTTTGAGGATCCGCGCCACGAGGGTGTGCATATTCCGCTTTTATTGAGCGATACAGTTGGTTTTATAAGGAAACTGCCAACTTTGCTGATAGAGAGTTTTAAGAGCACATTGGCAGAAGTGATAGAAGCGGATGTGTTGTTGCATGTCATCGACATTTCAAACCCTGAATTTGAAAACCAGATGGAACTTGTGAAGCAAACCTTATTTGACATCGGTGCAAAAGACAAGCCGACCTTATTGGTGTTCAACAAGGTGGATGAGTACCTTCTGCACAATCCCGACACTGAATTGACGGAAATAGAGAAAAGCTGGATCAGCAAGGAGCACGCACCGGTTGTGTTCATATCAGCTACTAAAAAAACCAATATCCCTGAGCTGAAGAGGAAGATTATCGAGTTGCTTTAAATTCCCCTCCTCGGAGAGCTTGTCCCGAGCTTTGGCGGGAGGCAGGGGTGGGTACCTTTCCACTCACTTAATCCTAAATCTATAATTATAGTATGTTTTCCGCCATTATTTGGCGGTGTTCATTATATTGTACATGTCGTCGACGGCATGTTTTAAAGGCATTCATGGTTTTTATAAATTTGCGTTTTTTGGCATTGTTTATAAACCCCATCCTGTAAGTATTTTACAATGGTATTATTAAATAATTGTTACTTTATTTTGTACCGTTAAAAAAATGCAAAACACCGTACCTTTTGAACAGTTGCATCAACTATTTGAGACAGAATTTACAACATTAGGTAAATCCCTGGAAGGACTTTCTTCCCTATATCAGAGGCTCCCCGTTCCCGAAACGCTTAAAAAACGCTCGATTGACATCTCCCTGAAACATAAATCAGCCTGGTATGCCTGTCTTGTCAATTCAAATATTGATGTGCTCTTATTGCCCGAATATATTGAAAGCAGGCAAAGCCGTAATATCCTCATCAAGAAGGAAACAGACCAGTATTTCAAGTCAATTGAACAATTCAGCAAACTTTCAGGCAAGTCGAACACTTCACTGTATGAATGTATTCTTGTATCAGGTGAAGTAATACAGAACACCGGCACAGACCTTTTCTCGAATTGTGTGACAGATTCGGTCAGCTGCTCTGAACATATTCATGCCATATTCGAGAACTGGAACCTGACCCTTTCAGGTTATGGCAAGCTGGAATCGATTCTGTATGCCTTCCTCGAATGGCATATCGCCAACCACAACAGGTTTGTGGGCCAAAGGCAGTCTGTACTTTGGCTGAATTACCAGCTATGGAAAGTTTATGGTTCGTCCGTATTCAGCCTGAATCTTGAAAATTACCTTTTTCACAATTGGCAGAAAGAAAAAATGGATGCTGTGAATGCGATGAAGGATATATTGAATTTCCTGAAATCGGAAGTGGAGAAAAGCAAGTCGTCACTGAATATACTTTTCAAGGAGCAAATTGATTTTGATCAACTGAAATCCCAGCAAAGGATCATATCAGGCTATTTGTTTTCTGTTGGTTTTGATGTGAAGTTACCCGTCCATATTCAGCAGCTACCCATTATAAAAATATTGCTCAGGAAAGGGTATATCGAATTGACTGACCTCGGACAGAAACCGGATATTGAAAAGATAAAAAACGCGCTGGATGAATTGTTTAGCCTGGGCATGATATTCATGATCAGCGAAGAAGAAGAGAGATATATCAGTTTAAACCCTTCTTATAAGGAAAGCCCCGGCAGGTTGTCTAAATACAACAATATTGAGGAAATAAAACCGGAAATGGACTGGGATGGATTTATCAATCAGCCGGTCAAGGTTATTATACCAAAAGTCATCAGGACATTAGCAGAACCCGAACCTGAAGCGGAAATGGATACAGTCAGAAAAAGGCAGAAAGCTTTTTTGGGATAGTGGTTTAATGTTCGTCCTCGTGGAAAAAATAGTCGTCATCGGTAGGGTAATCTCCCCAGATTTCTTCAATACTTTCGTAAGGTTCACCATCATCTTCCAGCTCCTGTAAGTTTTCAACCACTTCCATTGGCGCACCTGAACGAATGGCATAATCTATCAACTCATCTTTTGTTGCCGGCCATGGCGCATCGTCTAAATAAGATACCAATTCTAAAGTCCAATACATCTTGTAAATCTATTTTTTTGCAAAAGTATGTTTTTTAAGCAATTAATGTTTATTTTTTTTGTATATTTTACAACAGTCTATAAGCCAATAATTTAAGTCTCCTGACAACTATAAATTAACCGTATTTGGATTAATGGTGAATAATTAACCTCGTTGTTTCCAGCATATTGTCGGCAATGACTTTTACAAAATACAATCCATCCGGAAATGCTTCCGTTGAAATTCTTTCACCGGTCTTCACTGTTTTTGTCATGACAAGTTTACCTGTCGCATCCATGATTTCAAGGCTTATATCCTTCAGGACGCCCGATTGAATCAACAGGTATTGATCGGATGGATTCGGATAAACACTGAAAATGGAAATTCCGTTCACGGGGTGAACAGTGGTAAAATTCCTTAGCTGTATGGTCGTATCCATCGTACCACAGTTTCCACGCACCTCCAGCCTGACGATTTTATTATTGGCATCTGTATATTGATGAATTGGATTCTTCATAGTACTGCTGTCACCATCACCAAAATACCATTTATAACCCACCATGCTGCCCGCAGAGGTATTGATAAAGCCGACAATATTATTGCCATAATACGAAAAGTTGAAAGAAGCCTTTGTAAAAGTATCGCTGCTGACATTGACAATATTGTTCCTGGTATAGGTCTGGTTGGGGGAGGGGGAGCCTGATACAGTGATATTCAAAGTGGCAGATTTATTTCCTGCAGCCGTGTAAGAAACCGTATGAGGTCCTTTGCCTGTTGCTGATGGTGGAACTGCACCGTTAAATGTCCATTGCCACGTAGAAACATTATTGTCGCTTGAATCAAAATAAGTTACTTTTTGATTGATACAGGCCGCAGCAGGGCTGTTGTAAAAGTTTAACCACGCAAATTTGATTGGAATACTGGAATCACTGCTATCACATGTATTTGTTGCTCTTAATGTGACGATAAAGATGCCGCCAGAAGTATAAGTATGTGTTGGATTTGCAGAGGTAGATGAATCTCCATCACCGAAATACCACTTGTTGGCGATTGGATTATTGGATGTATTGGTAAATGTTACTTTGCCTTTTTCAGCAGCCGCGTAAGTAAAATTGCTCACCATCCTGGTATCGGCTCTTACAGTTGCATTTTTTGTTTTTACAAGGTTGCCTTGAATAGTGGCAATTGTTAAAGTGATGGTTTTGGAGCCGCCGGTTGAATAGGTGACCGTGTGTGGACCTTTGGTGTTTGCAGTTGCCGGACTCGCGCCTGCACCAAAATTCCAGCTATAGGAAGAGATATTACCTTGCGAGGAATCTGTAAAGACAATGGTCTCATTCTTACAGATGATGGATTTGTTCATGGTGAAATTGACATTCGGGGCTATCATGGCACAATTGCCTGAATTGAGTTTTGTATGTGCATTCTTGCCGCAGACACTGCTGGTGCTCTTGCTGATGACATAGTTTCCGCCGCTGATATCATTGGCAGAAAGGCCTGGTTTTGTCTGCCCGTTGCCAATGGAGTAATGCATCACTACAGGACTGTTGATGACATGTCCCAACTGGTGTCCGTGACCTAACTCGTGCACGGCGACAGATTCGAAATGGAACTGTGAACCTGTAGCATTTCCGGTCGTGTAATTCCAGTTTGTGGAACCTGTCGGTTTCACCCTGAACAAGATGTCAAGTTCATTGACATACCATTTTAAACCAGGCGTAAAACAACCTGACCAGTAACTGAAACATTGGGCCAAAACGCCGGTAGGCATGGTGCTGGCTGAATCATCCCACGCGCACAGGTTAACACCATCTGGTTTAACGGTGCTGAAATTTACCCTGCCAAGCGTATCCCAGTTGATGAATGTGCCGCAACGCCATCTTTCAAGACTTCTGCAAAAAGCACCCCTGGCTCCGGAGGAATCAAAAAAGCGCTTGTTCATTTTCCATGTAATGCCATTGCTGAGGTTCATGCCTATTTGCTGGGTTTCAAAACCTATCGTGTCTCCGCTCACTACATTCAGGTGTGCAAAGGTGATTTTCAAGGTATCTGTTGAAGTTGCAACCCCGTTGCCTCCCACCACCACTCTTATTTTTCCCGTACCTGCCTTGGTCCTTACAATCAGCTTGATCATGGTATCGCTCCAGGAGATATAATCCCTTTTTAAGGCCTTGGTAAAAAGCAGGCCTCCATTATCAGCATCCCTGAATTGCACACTGTTGGTATCTATCGTTGTTTCAAAGTTGCTGCCCTTGATGGTCAAAACACTGGATGTTCCGGAAGTCATGCTGGTAGGCGATATGGAAGTGATGGTCGGGGCAGCCCTTTTATTGGAAAGTATTATCTTGGTCAGCAGCTCATTGACAGGAACAGGTTCAATGCCTGTAAGGCTTTTAATGCTATTGCCGATGCTGAACGCGGGGTAGGAGTAAAACACATCATGTGCCTCTGCAGTATGTTTATCAATCCGGATAAAGCCCTGTGGTCCGCTTTCTGCTACCCATTCGCCATTTTTATTTATCAGCATGAAGATGCCGATCTCACCTGCTGCAGTCTCCAGTTCAGGCTCCACCTTTATGGCTTTCATGCCAACCATTCCGCCAAGTGTTACAATATTTACAGATTTGTCCTGCAACAGTTCCGCACCTTTATAGACTTTGCTGACCGTTAAGGTGGTAGATGTATAGATCATGGTCTGGCCGGTATTCCAGTAACTCACTTTTGAACTCACCATGGCCTCGACAATCAATGTGGATGCGGATACCCTGTCCTGTAGTGACAACGGGACAAGAACGCATTCGGAATGCAGGTTTTTGAGGGAAAAGAAAGATAAAAGGATGAATAGGGTAAGGGTTTTTTTCATGTATATTGTGAGTATATTTTTATTTTGCAAATAACGGCGTTTTAATATGAATGGACAAAACCTTCACGGTTTCACTGTCTACTTTACAGGTCTCACTGATCATGTCAGGCAATAATGACAGGACATTGCCTTCCTTGTCCACTATCACAAGCTGTTGTTGACGAATAGAATGCTCCACTTTTTTATCGGTTAGAATATCACTTATTTTCTTAGACCCCTTCATGCCTAAAGGTTGCATCCTGTCACCTTTTTTCCATGGCCGGATATTGAGGGGAAATGGGTTCGCACTGATATCCATAAACAAAGTGCCGCTTTGTTTATAATCCACCTTGAGTGGGGAAATTTTTTTAAACACTATGGCCAGTCCGTTCACGTCAAGGCTTTTAGTGCCGGAAGTGATTTCTGTTTGGCCGGCAACAATTTCCTCTTTTTTGAGCAAGGCATAACCATTTCTTTCGCGGGTCAATTCCCAATCAGGGGATTCTATTTTTTTACCGACCTGGGCATTTTCAATGTCCGAGAGCATTTCGACCTGGGTTTTGTTGAACCCATAATCCTTGAGTTTATAATACAGGAAGGCCTCCATATTCCGAATGTTGTGCAAGGCTTCAAAAGGTAGCTTAAACCCTCTCTCAACAACCTGTACAGTATTGTTCCATTCCTTATCGATCAGTTCATAGGCCAGTTGTTCAAACTCCATCACTTGTCCGGATACCGCTGACAATACCTCATCAATATCGGGCTCAATCTTTTTAAGTGCCGGCATGACATGGTGCCTGACCGCATTGCGAAGGTAGTGATCAGATAAATTGCTTTTATCCAGCCTGAATGCGATGCGGTGTTTGTGGATAAAACGGCTGATCTTCTCACGGTTAGTGAACATTAACGGTCTTGCGATCTGATGCTGGTTCACCGGAATGCCATGTAAACCTGATATCCCGGTAGAACGCAGGAGGTTGATGACCATCGTTTCTGAATTGTCTCCCTGGTGATGCGCCGTTATCAATTTGTCAAACTTGTATTTTTCAAGTAATTCGCGAAACCAGTCATAACGCAGTTTGCGGGCCGTTTCCTGGGCGCCTGCCTTTAATTTCCTGGCTTCTTTCTTTGTATCGAAACGGATGCTGAAAAAAGGAACGTGATAGTTTTTAGCCAGTGTTTTTACAAATTCTTCATCCTTCTTGCTTTCTTTGCCCCGTAACTGAAAATTACAATGTGCAACAGAAAAACGGTAATTATTTTTTACCAGCAAGTGGAACAGGCAGACACTGTCTTCACCCCCGCTTACAGCCAGAAGTAACTTATCCTGTTTAGAGAACAGCTTGTTTTTCTTTATATAATTTTCAAATGCTACAAGCATGGCATTAATTTTGACAAAGGTAAGGAAATAGAAATTTATTTAGGATATTGCACCAGATTGTGAAACGTAAAGCCTTATTTATAACATTGATTCTTTTAAGTGTTTACTCCGTGCGATCACAAAGCAAAGTTGAGATCATCGGTGGAGAAAGATTGAGCATGGGCTCGGACAAGGATGGGCAGTATCAGACAATTGTTGAAAATGTCATTATCAAGCACGATGGTGTTTTCATACAATGTGACAGCGCTATACGCAAGATTGATCTCGGCATCGTTGAGGGCTTCGGTCATATCTATATTTACCAGCCTGATACTTTTACGCTTTCAGGCGGGGAATACCTGAAATACATCGAAAAGACCAAGACTGCCACTATCACAGGCAAGAATGTGGTCCTGAATGACAAGCAAATGACATTGCTCACCACTTCTATCCAATACAATACACAAAACCAGGTAGGTTATTATACCAACGGCGCGGATATCCTGAGTGACAGCAATACACTGAAAAGCCAGTATGGATATTATAACAGGCGCTCGAATATTTTCAATTTCAAGAAAAATGTGAAACTGACCAACCCGAAGTACACCATAGAGAGCGATACCCTGGATTATGATGCGACAAGCAAGACAGCTTATTTTTATGGTCCTACAAAAATAGTGAGTGATGAAAATACCATACTGTGCCGGTATGGTTGGTATAACACCCATACAGAGAAAGCGGAATTCAGCAAAAATGCGACTATTTACAGCGAATCAAATACCATTTCTGCAGATAGTATTCTGTATGACAAAAAAGCAGGAATAGGCAGGGGTATAGGTAACCTGAAATTAACGGATACTTCTGAAAATGTGGAGGTTTATGGACAGAACGGCACATTTTACCAGAAAACAAAAGAGACAGTTATTTCCACCCGGCCTATGGCGGTTAAAATGGATTCAGATGATACCATGTACGTAATGGCGGATACTTTCTATTTTAAAAATGACAGCCTGAAAAAGATATTAAAAGCCTATTACCATACATCACTTCTTCAAACAGAATTCCAGGGCAAATGCGATTCCCTGCTTTACAATTTCAATGATTCAAGCATCAGCTTGTTTTATGCCCCCATACTCTGGAACGGGAAAAACCAGATTACCGGTGACACAATGTTCATCAGGATGAAGAACAAGAAGATACAATCCCTTACTGTACTTGAAAGGGCTTTCCTGGCCAGCGAGGTGAAACCCGGTTATTTTAACCAGATTTCAGGCAAAACAATGATTAACCATTTTGACAGCAATAAATTGAAAAAGGTAGTGGTGGAAGGCAACGCGGAGATTGTGTATTATATACGGAACAACGAAACGGATAGTGCTGAATATACTGGCGTTAACAAGGAACAGTGCAGTAAGCTGGTGATACTCATGGATTCAGGAAAGGTAAGTGGCATCAGGCATTACGGGCAACCTGAAGGCAAGATCTACCCGATAAAGGATTTTCCTGAAGGCGAAAAATACCTGCCGGAACTGGATTGGAAGATCAATGAAAAACCGGTTTTGGAAGACTTTCTTGACAGAAAAAAGCCAAGGGTTGTGCTGGCGCCGCAGAAAGAAAAATTGATCCCTGTTGTGAAACCTGCGAAGAAGACCAGGAAGAAAAGAAAGGGTTAAGTCTGAAAAAACATTCATTTATAGTCTATTAAGCAGGTGATACACGTCCATAATTTCATTGAAACAGCCCCAAAAGCCTTGATTAAATGTTTAAGAATGAGACTCCAAATAATTATTCCAAATAATTATCTAAATATATTTAATTGAAATATATTTGTGGGCTTAAATTTTGGGGTCGATAAATAATTAAAAATGAATCATTCAGATCAAAACACAGAAGAAATGAATTTTGATGATATGCGGCCATATCACGATTCAGAAGTTCGTGATGTGCTGGATAAAATGAAACAGCATCCTTTGTTTGGAAAGCTGAGTAAATATTTATGGCCGGAAATGGGTGCTGAAGAATTATCAGGGAAAACAAATAAGATAGGAAACGTCAAGGATTTCCAGGTTGAATTCATGCACCCTGCCATTCGCACCATTGTTGCCCGTTCGTCGGATGGCCTTACTTACAGCGGCATTGAAAACCTTGATAAACATGAGTCCTATCTTTACATAGCCAATCACAGGGATATATTGCTGGATTCAGCCATATTGCAGATATTGCTGGTTGAGAACGATTTTGAAACATCCGAAATCACTTTTGGTAATAATTTAATGGATGCCGGTTTTATCACGGACCTGGGAAAATTAAACAGGATGTTCACGGTTCAGCGTGAAGGTACCAGCAGGGAATTGTACAATATTTCAAAAAGGTTATCAGCCTATATCCGCCAGGCCATTGTTAAAAAGAAGGTGTCGGTATGGATTGCCCAGAGAAGCGGCAGAACCAAGGATGGCAATGATATCACCCAAACAGGCTTATTGAAAATGTTGAACATAAGTGGCAATGGGGATTTTTCGGAAAGTTTTTCCCAACTCAGGATCGTGCCATTGACCATCTCTTATGAGTATGAACCCTGTGATGACATAAAAATAAAGGAAAAATACTTGTCTTCCATGCATATACAGTACAAGAAGGCACCCGACGAAGACATCAACAGCATTATTGCAGGTGTGGTCAATCACAAGGGAAGAATACATCTTGCCTTTGGCAAACCTATACTTGGCAGTGATTTGAAATTTGAAAACAATACAACTGAAAATGACAAAACCAAGGAATTGACACGCCTTATAGACCAGCAGATATACAGGGATTACAAACTCTGGCCTGTCAATTACATTGCCGCGGATTTATCAGAAAACTCAACAAGATACGGCTCGGAATATTCACAAATCGAAAAAGATAAATTCCTGAATTACGTAAATAATAAAATAACAAATATGGACGGTGAATATGAAGTTCTATTTAATTTGTTTATTAATTTGTATGCCTATCCCGTAAAAAACAAATCAACATATTCATAACCTACAAAAACAAAAATGGATTTTTTCAAAAAAGACACCAAAACAGCACTCCAGGCAATCAATGACGCGCAATGGATTGCGTTCGCTCCCATGGTTTTTCAGGCATCAAGGATACTTCGCAATTCCGGCATCCTGAAGGTTATTTTAGAATCAAGAAACAAAGGATTGACCCTTGAGGAAATCGGGGCAAAAATAAAAATGCCCATTTATGGCATCAGGGTACTTTTAGAGTCGGGATTGGGTATTGGTTTGGTCATCAGGAATGACGATAAATACACGCTGACCAAAACGGGTTATTTTATTTTAAACGATGAATTGACAAAGGTGAATCTCGATTTTTCACACGATGTGTGTTATAAAGCCCTGTTCCACCTGGAAGAATCGATATATAACGAAAAACCTGAAGGTTTAAAGGAATTAGGTGATTGGAATACCATTTATGAAGGCTTGTCAATTTTGCCTGAAACCATCAAAAAGAGCTGGTTTGATTTTGACCATTTTTATTCTGACAATGCATTCCAGCTGGCCTTGCCGCTTATATTCAAGAACAACCCGAAAAAAGTGCTTGACATTGGAGGCAATACAGGTAAATGGGCCACGGCATGCGTAAAATACAACAGCGAAGTGAAGGTGACCATTGTTGACCTTCCGGGACAGGTAGGAATGGCAAAGAAAAATATTGAGGAGCAAGGTCTTTCGGATCGCATCACGTTTTTCGAAACAAACCTGCTGGATGAAAACCAAGCGCTTCCAAAAGGTTATGATGCCATCTGGATGAGCCAGTTCCTGGATTGTTTTTCTGAAAAGGAAATCATTTCCATACTCACGCGTTGCCATGATGCGGTTGACGATGATGGTTTTATATACATCCTGGAACCTTTTTGGGATAAACAGGAGTTTGAAGCCGGTGCATTTTCCCTGCAGCAAACGTCCTTGTACTTTACAGCCATTGCAAACGGGAACAGCCAAATGTACGATTCAGAAGTGTTTTTAAGATGTGTGGAGGCTGCCAATTTTGAAGTTGCGGAGCAAATAGACAGAATAGGTGTGGCGCAAACGCTTTTAAAATGTAAAAAGAAATAACAGGAAATAATATTTTTATATGTTGTTATTTAGAATTAATTTTCCACCATCATTAAGATTGTCTGGTTTCAATCAATGGGACTGAGGAGGCGCTAGCTTTAATAAATATCTGAGAGGTAAAAAATAATACAGGATGAACGGACAACTTAAAAAAGGACTTAAAATATTGCTGGTCTTATTGTGTTATTCAGGTACCCTTTTATTTGCACAGCAATCAACAGATGATTTTACAGGCAAATGGGTGGCGGAGGAAGGTAAAATCGTAGAAATAACAAAATCAAACGGGGTTTACAACGGGATAGGCATTCCTGAGAATGTCCATGTTTTAAAAGATGTAAAATTCAAGGATGGAAAATGGGAAGGTATTATCCATAATCCGAGGAATAAGAAAGAGGCAAAATGTGAGGTTGAACTTGAAGGACCTGACAAGCTAAAAATTATTGCAAAAATTGGTAAGTACAGGAAAATATTTTTCTGGACAAAGGTAAAATAACAGAGAATTTAAGATGATATATATTGGAGCAAAGGAACTCAGCCTGGATGATTTTAACAAGATATTGTTCAGTGACGAAAAGATTGAACTGGACAAGGCAGCATTGGTGAAGGTTAATGAAAGCCATGAATTCCTGAAGGTATTTTCAAAAGACAAATTGATCTATGGGATCAACACGGGCTTTGGTCCGATGGCCCAGTACAAGATAAGTGAACAGAACCTGATCGACCTGCAGTATAACCTGATACGCAGCCATTGTGCAGGGGCAGGCAAAAAATTATCCGATACCAAGGTAAAATCGGGCATGATATGCAGGCTTAATTCCCTGATGCAGGGATATTCAGGCATTCATCCCGAAGTGGTTGAATTATTAAGGGAATTAATTAATCACAACGTTTATCCCCAGGTTTTTGAGCATGGTGGTGTCGGAGCCAGTGGAGATTTAGTGCAATTGGCCCACCTGGCATTGAACCTGATCGGCGAAGGGGAAGTGACCTACAAAGGAGAGCTTCGCCCGACCATGGATGTCTATAAAGAATTGGGAATCCAGCCCATAACCGTTCATTTGCGCGAAGGACTGGCCCTGATAAATGGCACATCCATCATGAGCGGGATCG
>JANWHK010000085.1 GCA_025450395.1 Bacteroidia bacterium | reverse complement strand
TTCCGGCCCCGCCTTCACCAAAACAATAATTGCTCTCGGGGTTCACCACCAGTTCCTTGTTCATCGCCGCGAGGTCCCTGCGCCTTTCTTTTACAGTCTTGCCCCGTTCTATCACGATGGGTTTGATGCCCATTTCCAGCAGCTGCAATGCGGCAAACATGCCTGCAGGCCCAAAACCGATAATGGCGACTTTCTTTCTTAAGGATTGGGCTTGGATGTCAAATCCCTGGGTTTCCTGTTCAATGTCCTCGCCGATAAGGTATACCTTGACCTTCAGGATATACATCACAGGTTTTTTCCTTGCATCGATGGAGCGTTTCAGGTATTTTATGGCCTGGATGTCCCCGTCATTTATTTTGAGGGATTGCAGAATCCGTGAATGGATAAATGCTTCATCAAAAACCTTTTCAGGTTCAAGTTTTAATTCGATTTCAAAAGACATTTTTGTTAGGTGTTTATCCTAAAATATGAATGTATGGGATTATGAATGTTTAATCGCCTTCATCATTCTCGCTCTTCTTTTTTGCAGGTTCAAGGGCATCGAGTTTCCGGCGGGCAATATCCTTTATTTGTGGGTCCTTTGAATCTTCCAGGATGCTGTTCAGTGTTGCCTTGGCCTGGAACATATCACCTTTTTTCAGGTAAAAATCAGCAAGCAAAATAAAGGTCATATCCAGCCAGTAGTCATAATTTGAGAATTGGTTGGAGAACTGGTCAATGCTCTTTTTGCATTTATCCAGGCTGTCCTGCATAAAATATATGTAAGCTTCGTAATACTTGGCTTCTGCGGCGTATTCATCCTGCTGGTTTTTCAGGGTTTTATAAAAATAAGCCTTGGCCACTTTGTACATGCTGTCGTTCAGGTAAAAACGGGCAATCGTATTATTCGATTCGCCTTTTTCCTCATTGGTCAGGGGATCGTATTTCAATAATTGTTCAGCCTTGTTTTTGGCCTTTTCCCTGTTGTTGGATTTATTGAGGCAAACCATTTGGCTGATGATAGCGAATTTGGAAGTGTTCTGGTTGCTGCTGTATTTTTCAAGCTCTTCAAAATAATGAAGCCCGGTTTCACAGTCCTTGTTTTCGCGGTAAATGGCACTCAGCTTGAGCAAGGCTTCTTCCTTGAATTCTGAATTCTGGTAATCCGCAAGGTATTTTAAATGCGGGATGGCCTTGTTTGCCTGGTTCATGTCCAGGTAACAAAGGCTGATGTAATAATGGGCGTTCAACACGAAAAAACCACTACCAAAATTGTTCAGGTATTCCTCAAAATCCTTGGTCGCGCCGCTGCAATTTCCTGCATTGTATTTCCTGACCGCCGCATCATAATACAATGAATCTTCCTTGCTGGTCGAAATGTTGACATTTGGGATGGTCTTGACCCAGTCGAGATATTCCTTTATATTGCCTTGTTTTTTATAGACAATTTCGGCATTCTTGATGGCCTTCTGTGCTTCGGGGGTTCCGGGATAATTCGCGGCGATGAATTTATATTCTGCTATGGCCTTTGGATAATCTCCCTGTGTATAATAGATACTGCCGAGTTTTTCGTGTGCTGTTTTTACAAGCGGACTGTTTGGATAGTCCTCAATCAGGTACTTGTAATTCCGCTCCGCTTCAACATAATTCTCCATTGAAAGGTTGTACGCTTCTGCGGTTTGGAATATGGCATCCGGAATATACGGCGACATAGGGAAATCCCTGGATATTTTCTTTAGAATATTGATCTTGTTGGTCGGTTTATCCTGTAAACCATATATCATGCCTTGCTGGAACATGGCGTAATCCGCACCGTTTTTCTTATTGCTGATAATATAAGTATAGGCATCCAGGGCAGCATTGTAATTTGAAAGCGCAAAATAACAATCACCCAGTCTTAGTGTCGCATCGTGGAACATCGCTTCAGGCAAAGTATAACCGATGGTGGTCTTGTACTTGTTGAAATAATTGGCAGCCTCCGCATATTTTTGCTGGTTGTAGTAAGTATAGGCGATACCATATATTGCATCGGGATAATATTTGGTCTTTCTTGACTCGGCATTGTCCATGAATTTCTGGTAATACATCCTGGCATTGTCATTTTTCTTTTGTTTGTATTCTATCTCTCCCAGCCAGAAATAACATTGCCCGACAATACCATTGTCAATCTTGATGGTAAGTGATTTCTTGAACATTTCAGATGCGGCGTTATAATCGTTCTGAAGGAATAATTCCTGTGCCCTCAGGAACATGATCTTCTGGAATAATTCCCTGGTCGGGTCATCGGATATGGTCATGTCTTCCATCACCGTCACGGCCGTCTTGTAATCATTGGACGAATACAGGAGTGTGGCAAGATTTTTCCTTGCCTCGTTCTTGTGGTCTGACTTCGGAAACTGTTCGTTGAATTTCTGGTAAGCGGCAATGGCTTTATTTGGGTATTCGAGTTCCTGCGCGAGTTTGGCATAAGTGAACATGGCCTCCTCCTGAATACCCTTGTCAAATTCAGTTCTTTGAGCTTCATAGAACGCGTTGAATGCATTTTGCTTTTTACCGGTCTTCAGGAAACAATCCCCAAGGTGGTAACTTGCACTTTGAGCCATGGCATCACCGGTATTGGCTATCTTTTCAAAGAGCTGCGAACTCATGGTACAGTTTTTATTGATATAATAGGTATAACCGATCTCATAAGCCTCGGCATTGGTCAGTTCTGCGATCTTGTAACGACTGCTTTCGAAATAGGCCTGTGCTTTTTCATAATCCCCCAACCTGTAATAACATTTGCCCAGCAACATATCCCTCTTGTTGTTCAGTTCGCCGAAATCCTTTCCAAGGGCATAGTCTATCGCTTTTTGGTGGTCATCCTGCAAATAATAGATCTCTGCGATGTAGAGTTTTACTGCCCCCATTCCTTCCTTGTTCTCCACTTTCCTGAAGGCTGCAAGGGCCGGCCTGTAATCTTTTTCCATATACGAAACATAACCGTAATAATACGTGGCCTGGTCCTGGTATGGGTTATCCGTATTGGTAAGCGGGTAAAGGGTTTCCCTGGCTTCCTTGAATTTGCCCGACTTAAAATAACAATAACCTTTGCGGAATGCCAGCTTTTGATTTTCGTCCTTGCCCAAACCATAGGTCTCCACTTTTTTATAATAAGTCAGGGCACTCTTGTATTTTGAGATGTTGAAATAATAATCCCCGACAGCCAGGTTGGCATTGTTGACTTTCCTGCTGGTAGGGTAACGTTCAATGAAATCCAGCATGTTTGACAGTGCATTGTTATGCATCAATTTCAATTTGCAACTGGCAATATAATATTCCACGTCGCTTACGTTGACGGCATCCGTGGCATAAGGCAGGTAATCCTTGAAATTTGAGATGGCGGCATTGTACAATTCCTTGTCATAGAGTTCCAATGCCGTGTTGTAGAGTTTTATCTTATCCTCGTTTGCTGCTGTTTTTTGTGAAAATCCTTTATGAAAGCTAAAAACACAGAACAGTAGAAGCAATATTTTGAATGGGCGCATGGGTTTGAATATCAATTGCAAAGTAAACTATAAGTCATAATCAAAACAAAACTAGTTTTAAACATAGTTACTGATTACAGACTATTTTTCGAAGAAAAATGGTTGTGAAATCAGTTATACCGAACCGTTAGGTTATGGAATACAGCGCACTTGAGTGGCGTTTCCATGAACCTAGTAAGTAAATTTCTTAAACCTATCTGGTTCGGTATCTAAAGTAGTCTAAAGCTTTGATTCGTTAGTTTACTTTCAATTGTATTCCGGCTTGATTTAAGATATTAACGCAGAAAAATTCAATTTCTTATGTTATTTTTGAAGCATGAGAAAAATTATAGTCCTTTTGCCTGTCTTCTGCTGCATGATCATGATGGGCCAGGACAAGGTAAAGCTGACTAAGGGTTCTGTTCCTCTGCACAACGTGTTTGAGCCGGACAGTATCTCAAAAATGCAAAGCGGGATATACAATATTACCCCGTCTTATCCTGTTCCTGCGGGGATTGACCCCCTTATCAAGCACCGCGCCAATATGGAAAGGGAGAAATTACAGGGTAACCCTTATCCGGCCATGGGCCATAAACGGGCTGCACTGGCACCTCTCCTGGTTTCCGGTTTTGCCGGAGCAGTCAACGTAGGAACTCCCAATGACAATAACCTGGCCGTGAATAATGACAGTTTTGTGGTCAGTGTGCTGAATACCAATATCAGGATATATAATACGAATGGCCTGTTCAAGAAAAACTGGAGCCTTGAATTTTTCCCGACAGATGCCAAGAACACTAAACCCGGAAATGGGGTGGGCCTGCTTGACCGGAGTTATGACCCTAAAGTGCTGTTTGATCCTGTTTCTAACCGCTTTATACTGGTGTATCTGGAAGGAAGTGAGAGTACAGATACCAGGATCATTGTATGTTACAGCAAAACCAGCAACCCGCTGGATGGATGGAATGTCTACCAGTTGAACGGCAATCCTTATGGTGGTTTATTCTGGACCGATTACCCGATGATAGCCATCAATGGGGAGGACCTGTTTATAACGGTCAATATATTAAAGGACAATACAGACTGGCGTGATGGTTTCACTCAGTCCGTGATATGGCAGATGCCTAAATCGAGGGGATTTAACGGCGATACCTTACAATATAACTTGTGGAGCAATATCACTTATAAGGGCAAATCCATCTGGAATATATGTCCGGTACAGGATGCTTATCAGCCGGGCAGTGAAGGTTTGTGCTTTTTATCGGTTCGACCTGGTGATGCTTCCAATGATACGGTTTTCCTGCATAATATCAGCAAGAACCACAGCAGTGGCAATGCGCAGTATTCTCATAAGGTGTTAAAAACAAACAAAAAATACGGACTGCCACCGGTTGCCCCTCAAAAACAGGCTGGTTTCAGGCTGCAGACCAATGATGCGCGTGTACTGGGTGCATTTTATGTCAATAACAAGATACAATATGTGCAAACGTCCAACAATACGGTCAATGGCCGTTCCTCGGTCTATCACGGCATCATTCAAGACCCCGGGAAAGCCTTGCCAACAGTCACTGGAAATATCATTTCTTATGATAGTCTTGATATCGCTTATCCTACCATCGTGCATGCCGGCAATGCGGTGTATGGCAAACAAAGCCTGATCACGTTTTCACATTCCGGCGAGACGATTTTCCCCGGTACCTCGATAGTCTATCACGACAACAACGGGGAATATTCCGACCTTTTAATGGCCAAAAAAGGGGAAGGCATCATCAACAGTTTTATTCCGGATACGGCTGAACGCTGGGGTGATTATACCTGTATACAGAGGAGGTACAACAATGCCAATGAATTCTGGCTTGTAGGTTCTTACGGCAAAAATACCAATGTGGTCGGCACATGGATATCCAAACTCAATATGAATGACCCGACTGTAGGTGTCAATAACCCTGTAAATCCTGTCCGGGAAACCCTGGCATACCCTAACCCGGTATCAGAGGTACTCAACATTCCTTTCGCCATTTCAGGCGATGGAGATGTTGCCGTTGAGATAAGGGATGCAACAGGCAGGCTTGTTTTCACATTGACAGAAAACCAGGTGAAAGGCCAGCAGACGGCATTGATCAATATCACCGAATTCAACACAGGCATTTATTTCTATACCATCGTATTTAACCAGAAAATTATTCAGAATGGAAGTTTCAGCAAACAGTGATGAAGTGATTGAACTGAGGGATTTTCTTGTTGATACGGCTAGCTTTGACCTGGATAAAATAAGGAAAGGTGCCATACTCTTATTCGATAAACCGGAGCATTGGAGTTCATTCAAGCTCGTTAAAAAGGTAAGGTATGTTACAAAGGCCGCAAAAGTGGGTCATGCGGGTACATTGGATCCGCTAGCTACCGGTTTGCTGGTATTATGCACCGGTAAATGCACCAAGATGATTGAAAAGATACAGGACATGGAGAAAGTTTATACCGGGATTTTTAACCTTGGAAAAACCACGCCTTCATTCGACCTGGAAACTGAATTTGATGCTGAATATGCCTACGACCACATTTCGGAAAAAGATATCGAGGAAGCCGTAAAGTCATTTACCGGAGAAATAAACCAGGTGCCGCCAGCTTATAGCGCCATCAAGATCAACGGGACAAGGGCTTATGAATTTGCGAGGAAGGGAGAGGAAGTGGAGATGAAAAGCCGCAAGGTAAATATATATGATTTCAAGGTATCGACACAATTGCCAAACCTTATTTTTGAAGTGAGGTGCAGCAAAGGGACCTATATTCGAACCCTGGCCCAGGATTTTGGAAAGCACCTGGGAAGTGGAGCGCACCTGACGGAACTCAAGCGAACTGAAATAGGAGAATTTAGTTTAAAAAATGCATTTAAAATCGAAGAATTTCAGCAACTTTGCGGTTTCTAATTTATGAGAGTTTTCGATTCTTTAGACAATCTGCCCGATTTTAAACTGACTGTTTTTACCCAGGGCACATTTGATGGTGTACATCTCGGGCACCAGAAAATACTTGAGCAGCTTAAGAATGAAGCAGAGGCCATAAAGGGTGAAAGCGTATTGCTGACCTTTTGGCCCCACCCGCGTTTATTGCTGTTTCCGGATGATAATAACCTCAAGCTTCTTCAAACCCTTGAAGAAAAACTGGAAATACTCTCGGATTGTGGGGTGGACAATGTCGTAGTCCTGCCTTTTACCAAGGAATTCAGCAATATTTTACCGGAGGATTTCATCACGGACATACTTGTCAATAAGTTTAACGTACATACTGCTATTATTGGTTACGACCACCGTTTTGGCCGCAACCGGGAAGGCGATATCAAGCTGCTGAAAAAGTATTCGGCACTTTATCATTACGAGGTAAAGGAAATAGGCGCGGAAGACATTAACCATATCACTATCAGCAGTACCAAGATAAGGAATGCCCTGACCTCAGGCGATGTTGAAACTGCGAACCGCTACATCGGGAGATGTTATTCCTTTAGGGGCAAGGTGGTAAAGGGAATGCAACTTGGCAGGAAACTCGGTTTTCCTACAGCTAATATAGTGGTAGACAATGCTTTCAAGCTGATTCCTGCGAATGGAATCTATGCAGTTAAATGTGTAGTGTGGAAAAAAGAATTCGGCGGCATGTTGAGCATAGGTAATAATCCAACTATAGAGGGCAAAGGCTTTAGTATTGAAGTACATATATTTGATTTCAATGATACAATATACGATGAAGTTATAGAGATAAAGGTAGTGGCTTGGTTGAGATCCGAAAAAAAATTCAGGAATCCTGAGGAATTATCTTTAACTTTGCAAATAGACAAAAAAAATGCAATTGACAAGATCAGGACTTTATAAACTATTACTCGGCATAGGCCTGTTTTTTATCAGCACCGGCTACATTGATGCCCATCACCTTACCAACCTTATTAATATCAGCGACACGGATTCGTATCCCGAACCTATCAAGTTTACCGAAGTTTTCGATTCTTCATTCAGTGCCGCATGGGATATATACATCAACACCTGGGATACAGAGATCCTGAATCCTTATATATACGATTATAAAAGTTTTAACTGTCCTGTGAATCTTTGCCTGGCAAGTGATTCACTCGGATTTGTGATGCCGGTGGCCAATATCGTGACCTCCAGTTATGGACACAGGAAAGGCAGGCAGCATCAAGGCGTTGACCTGGATCTTGAAACCGGTGATACTGTTGTTTCTGCTTTTGATGGTGTTGTGCGGATGTCTCGGTTCTATTACGGTTATGGAAATATGGTAGTAGTTAGGCACCACAACGGACTCGAAACCTTATATGGCCATTTATCAAAAGTGGAAGTAGTACCCGGACAATTCGTTAAAGCCGGAGAAATGGTAGGACTGGGTGGAAATACCGGTCATAGTTTTGGATCGCACCTGCACTTTGAGATCAGGTTTATGGGTCAACCAATAGATCCATCCAAATTCATCGCGTTCGACAAGTTCTCCCTGCTGAACAATGAAGTACAGATAGACAGTGCGATGTTTGCCAACAGCAAACTTGTCAAAAAACATAAAGATGGCGAACATTCCGAGTCGCATTATAAAAGCGTTAAGAAAAGCAAGTACCACGTCATCAGGCAAGGTGACACACTTAGTGCCATTGCCCGCAAACACAAGACCACAGTTTCTAAATTGTGCAAGATGAACAGGCTGTCAGCCACTTCCACGCTGAAGCTTGGCAAGAAGTTGGTTGTTAATTAGGGGGAGAACCGGTGGAGACCGGTGGGAAGCCAGTGAGAACCAAGTGGGAACCGGTGGGGAGCTGGTAATCAGTTTAAAGATCATCATAGCGAACTAAAATCGCCTGAAATTCGTCAGCGGACTGTCATTTTTTATTTTATTTATACCCCCGAATAAGCTTCAATGCGTTAGATTTGTATTGTTTTAGCTTATTAATCATGTGTTGTAGAAAGTTTTTAATCTTATGTTTGTTTGTGGTCATTCTTAAAATCGAATCAGGCGCGCAGGATACTTCCAAACATTTTTTTTCGATAGGGTTTGACCGTCATTTTGTAAAGTACTTTTTTAATAATGAAGGTAATGGAACTGAGATACAGTCAAAAATGCCACACGCCGGTTATTCGGTCGTTTTGAATTTCAGGGAATATAATTGGGGATTCAGTTGGGGGATTACCATTTTGAACCGGAATTTTTATGTAAGCTACCCTGAGTCAAAAGATACCCATCGCTTATTGGGAATAAAACACACTTCACGTATCGTTGCATTCCCCATTTACCTGGATTATCTGCTGCTAAACCGGGGACATTGGAAGATATTTATGCGTTCAGGATTGGTTTATGCGATACTTAGAGATGATATCCACCTGGAATATAATTATCCAGCTTATCCTGCTTATGCTGAAAAGGAGCGCTGGGATTACTACCGTAAAACCATCTGGTCGTGGTCTGCAGGGGTAAATATAGAAAGGAATCTACTCAAACAGGATATATACCTCAGTACTAAATTGGCTTATACAAGTGAACTTTCAGGGAAACCTGTTTTAAATACCAATAGCAGCAACCGGCTAAGTTTCAGCCTGGGCTTGAACATCATGGTGGGTAATATACTCTATAAAGATGCGATGAAAACACTGAAGAGATAACAGGGAAAGGGGCTAGGATATAGGAGCTAGGATTTAGGGGGAGACCAATAGGAGCCAGTGAGAACCAATTGGGAACAGGTAGGTTATTGAGTAATTAGGTTATTATTGTAAAATCAAAGATGTGTTGTAGAAAATTGTTAATCTTGTTGTTGTGCATGGTCACGCTTAAATGCATGGCCAATGTGCAGGATACTTCCAGGCAGTTTTTCTCATTTGGGTTTGGAAATACCCTGATCAAGCAATTCATTCCGAGACCGAAAAATGGCAATACAATTGAGTCCCCATTCATTAAAGAGGGCGGGATTTACATTGAACTTAACTTCCGCTGGAAAAAGTTTGGTTTTAATACAGGTATAGAAGTCATAAGTACGGGATACATTGAAAAATACCCGGAAACGAATGATACAATCCACAGATCAATTGGAATGGAACACAGTACCTGGGTATTTGCTTATCCCCTTTTATTAAATTATAAGCTTATGGATAAAAAGCACTGGAAAGTGTTTCTGAGGACCGGATTCGTATTGGCACGTTTTTATTCAGAAAAAAAGAAAATTTATGATTATACTCCGTTGAGTGCATCTACGGAAAGGTACCAGACAGATTCCTACAGTTCTTTAGGGTTCTTTCCGTCCTTTGGCGTGATAGCAGAACGCAATCTCTATAAAAGGGATATCTGCCTTAATATGCAACTTAATTTTAACGGGTTGCCTGTGAAAGGAGATTTTAACCACTTAGCGCTAAACCTAGGTTTGAATATCATGTTATCCAATATTTTATTTAAGGACAGAGTCAAAACACTGCAAAGATACCCGTGAGGGGAGAACCGTAATCGGTGGAGACCGGTGGGAAGCAAGTGAGAACCAAGTGGGAACAGGTGAGGAGCCGGTAATCGGTAATCAGTAAACGGTAATCAGTGGACAGCCGGCAATCGGTTTTTAGTGATTGGTTAGTGTTCTAATAAAGTACCACAATTGTAAATTGTAACTTGTAATTCGTAGATTGTCCTTCGTCCCTCGTACCTCGTCCTTCGTACTTCATTTTACCCTGTCCTTATTCTCCGAAACAAATTTCTCCCAACCGCCTGAGCCCGCTTTCTTGATTCCGCTCTTGGCGCCGAATCCGCGCGGATTGTTTTGCTGGAAAATATGGCACATCGCCGCTGCGAGTCCATCCGTCGCATCCAGGTGGGTCGGCATGTCCTGGAAATTCAGTAGTCGCTGCAACATCTCCGCTACCTGTTCCTTCGTAGAGTTTCCGCTCCCTGTAATGCTCAACTTGATCTTGCGTGGCTGGTATTCAAAAATGGGTATCTCACGCATCAGTGCCGCAGCTATTGCTACACCCTGGGCCCTGCCCAGCTTGAGCATGGATTGTACATTCTTGCCATAAAACGGGGCTTCAATTGCCAGCTCATCCGGTGTGTAACTGTCGATAAGACCAGTCACCCTTTCAAAGATATGCTTGAGTTTCAGAGCATGGTCCTCCAGCTTATCCAGCTTGATAATACCGATGCTGACCAAATTAAATTCCTTACCCTTTAAGCCAACTACGCCATAACCCATTATATTTGTACCCGGGTCAATACCCAGTACAATTTTATCAAAATCACCAATTTCTAGCCTTTGCAAAACAAAACAAAGATAATAAAAAATACGTATTGGCAACCGGTTTTTCGCACCATCAAGTGGATAGTGCCATTTTTTATTGCAGTAGTGCTGTATAAAAAATTCTACAGGAATTCCTCGTTCTCATTTGTGCATTTTAAAACCCAGTTACAGGACCTGGACTGGTACTGGTATATTATGCTGACCTGTTTTTCGGTATTCAACTGGACCATAGAAACCTGGAAATGGCAATACCTCTTAAAAAAACTCGAGCCGCTACATTTCAGGACGGCTTTCAAATCCATACTTTCCGGTGTGGCTGTATCACAATTGTTGCCTTACAGGACAGGGGAGTACCTGGGTCGACTGGCATATATTTCAGACAAGAACAAGCTAAGCGCAGGTATATTGTCGGTCGCGGGCAGTTTCAGCCAGTTAATCGTGACCCTTGTATTTGGTATCATGGCCTTTGTGTACATACAGCCTATCCCGTTTCCTTTGTATGTGCTGGGTTTATTCGTCGCTTTGCTCATATTGCTGATAGTTGGATATTTTTATTTGCCCCGGTTCGACGTGTTAAAGAAGTTCAAGCTTATCCAAACCCTTGAATCCGCCTTGCATCTTTTAAAGACAAGAGACCTTGCAATGATATTGGGCATGTCCTTCATCCGCTATACCTCTTTTGTCATACCTTATGCCCTGATGGCCCATCATTTTGACCTGCCTGTTGCTGCGTCAATGTTTTATGGACTTGTGACGGTAGCCTGTATCTTTTTTATGCAGACCGTCTCACCTAATTTTATACTGACCGATATCGTCATCAGGATGTCCGTTCCGGCGCTTGTATTTTCAGGCACCATGGATTCTGCCACTGGCATGGAATACATTCCGGGAATGTTCATCTACCTTTTTAATATCGCCATACCCATGTGTATCGGGGCCGTCATACTATTGCTTGCAAAACTGAAAAGATAATGGCAGCTATCTTTATCATATCATTGGCTTTTATACTCATTTATGTACTTTTCTTAAGGTATATAGGGAGTCGTTTTAAAATTCATGAAGTGGCTCCGGCAGCATGGGAATTGCCGAAAGTGTTCATACTGATCCCGGCACGCAATGAAGAAAAGCATATAGGGAATTGCCTTTTAAGCATACAAAACCAGGACTTCGATTTTGGTAAACTTGAAGTGATAGTGATAGATGATTTTTCGGATGACAAAACGGTTGAGACAGCAAAAACTTTTGAAAATAAATTCAACCTGAAAATTATAAAAAGTGAATTGCCCGGGAAAAAACAGGCCTTGCTGGCCGGGATCAGGCATGCCGGTAGTAACATCATGATTACAACGGATGCCGATTGTACAATGGGCAAGGACTGGCTTCGCAATATGCTGATTGAATTTGTGAACAGCGACCTGAATATGTTATGCGGATTGATACAATTGAATAGCTCAGGTATCTTCCAGAAACTGCAACAGGCTGAGTCGGCAGCCATCGTTGGCATTAGTGCGGTGATGCTGAATGAACAGCAGCCATGTACATGTAACGGTGCCAACCTGATGTTCAGGAAGGATGTATTTGATCATATCGGTGGATATGGGGCGCACGCCGGCTTGTTGTCCGGTGATGATGATCTTTTGATGCAGCAGTTTGCCAGGCTGGACATGGATAAAACCAGGTACATTGTACAAAAAGATACGGTTGTGATGACTGCCGCATGCGGGGATATGAAAGGTTTTATGCAGCAGAGAAGCAGGTGGCTCAGCAAAAGAAAGGCCTACCTGTTCCCTTACAACCAGTTGGTTCAGGCCATCGTTTTATTGCATTTACCGGCTTTTTACAGCCTGTGTTTCCTGGCTTTTTTGCCACATGGGGAATACGCCGCCGGACTGATCATTATCAAGTACCTGGCTGACATTTATTACGGTCGCAAGATCCGGAAAGTCGTTGAATTTAAGCTTTCAATGATATTGCTGATGCCGTTTTACCAGGCTTATATATTTGGGGCTTTAGTTTATTCGAGGTTTAAAAAGGTTGAATGGAAGGGGAGGACACTTGGGCCAATTGATAATTGATAATGAATAATGAACAATTAATAATGAACAATGAGTAATGAAAAAATGAAAAAAGATAATGTTTCAGTGGAGAAGGCTATGAAGCGTGGCGAACAATTTTTAATTGCCGTGCCGATGTATCTCGCCCTCTTATGTATAATTGGGGTCATTTATATCTGGAATATGGATTCTGTGGATACTCCAACGGCCATTGTTGGTTCAATATTGTTGTTGCTTGTTCCGCTCCTCTACCGTTCTGTGGCAGTGACGCATTGGCGAATCTGGGCTTTTGCGAGGGTGAGGAATGTCAATGAGTTAAAAAAAGAGGCATTAAAGGAGGTCATACTTTTTAAGGAAGGTGGTTGGATTGAAAGAATAGAGTTCCGAACACCATATCAAAGAGAAATCCTTCAGGAATTGGAAGGCAGGTTAAAACGCGCAGACGATATTGACTATTCAGATATTTATCCGACCTCGCTTGGTATTCGATTTTCACGTACCAAGTTTGGTATTGGCTTGATTTTTACTGCATTTTTCTGCATTTTAGGGCTTTGGTTATTATACGAACAAAATTTATGGGGTTGCGCTTCCGTTTGCATTGGCTTGATTTTCGGATGGGAGGAAATCAGGAAACACAGGAAAGGTGATCAATTGAGATTCGACAACAAGGGCATATTTTCAGCGATATACGGGTTTGTCCCCTGGAACAGGATTAAGGACGCTCATGTTATGACCTTAGGGGGGACAAGCGAAACGAGCAGCCTGGAATATAAAAGGGTAGATCAGGATGTTGCCATTGAAGAGTTGAAGAGCGACGTCAGTATGGATGATGTCAATAAAATGCTGGAGGAGTGGAATGAGGCCAATCCGGAGGGACTTGAAGAAATGTCAGGTGAGGAAGACCCGGATGAGACAGAAGATACTGATTTTGAAAGCGAAGAAGATGAAGGTTACAATGAATCGATAAATATTGATGAATTGAATATTGATGCTTCGGAGCTCAGGAAAATAATAAAGGTTTACAGGAACCGTTACTTGCAAAGTCTGACCAAGGACAGATAAAACTTTTCCTGATTTTGAACCTTCTTTGTGAAAACGTCCTTATTTTTGCCATTGATACTCTATTATGGATTCACTAACCCAGATTGTACTCGGAGCCGCTGTCGGTGAAGTGGTTCTTGGCAGAAGGATTGGCAACAGGGCGCAACTTGCAGGCGCCATCGCAGGTACATTACCTGACCTGGATATTTTAGCCACCATGTACCTGAAAGATGACCTTTCAGAAATACTGATACACCGTAGCTATTCGCATGCACTATTATCTCATGTTGTATTGGCTTTCCCGTTTGCATGGCTGTGCTGGTGGTTGAATAAGCGCAAGGTGGAATACACTTCCTGGTACTGGCTTTGGTTCCTCTGCCTGTCAACCCATGCCATTCTCGATTCTTTCACAACCTATGGCACCCAGCTCCTTTTGCCGTTCACGAATAAACTCATTGGATTTAATAACATTTCTGTTATTGACCCCCTGTATACCTTGCCTTTCATGGCCATACTCATCTATTGCCTCTGCCTTAAACGCGAAAATCCGAACAGGCACAAATGGGCCTGGCGCTCCATTTACCTCAGTTCAGCCTATATGCTGCTGACCTTTGGTATTAAATGGTATGTGAATAATACATTTGAAAGAGCATTCAGGGAGCAACAGATCAGTTATAATCACCTGAGCACTTCACCAACTTTCTTCAACAATGCGCTGTGGGCGGGTATGGCTTATAATGACAGCAACCTGTTCATCGGTGAGTATTCAATTTTGCAGAAGGATAAATGGATTGATTTTGTGCACTATAAACGCAACCTGCACCTGGGAAAGGAATTTGAAAGCAAGGAACTTGAAACACTCAAATGGTTCAGCCAGGGCTTGTATTTCCTTGAAAAAAAAGATAGCCAGACCCTGACGGTCTATATTGTAAAATGGGGCAGGGCCAGTTACCAAAAAACTGTTCCCAAAGAAGCATTTGTCTTTTATTACGAGATCAGGAAAGAAGACGGCAAATTTAAGTTGACCACCATCAGGCCGCATTTCAAGGAAGGTGATTTCTCAAAAGCCTTCGGACAGCTTTGGAGAAGGATATGGACGAAGTAAATTACAAGTTACAAATTACAAGTTACAAATTACAAGTTACAAATTACAATTTACAAAGGACTCCTACATCGTAAATCAAATTGTCACTTGTAATTTGTAACTTGTACATCATTGCAGTCTTTGCTTTTTCCTCTTAAAATACATCACTATGCAGGAAATGAATATGGCCGCAAAGAAATAAATCCGCCAGCTTGAAAGTCCGCTTTGCAGATATTGGGCGTAAACTTCTATGGCCGCAATGGCGGCACCTAAAAGCCATAATATGATAAAGATCTGTTTTGATAATAAGGATTTGTTTTCCATGTTTATTTTTGTTGTGTGGAGTCGCTGGCAAGGTTGAACCTGCCTCTTGGTTTCCTGATTTTCCAGTCGCTGAAGTCCTGTTTGCCTTCCATGCCCTCGCCTGTCAGGACTTCCGTCGGGGTGGTTATTTTTACAAACTTATCAGTATAGATGATCTGTTTTTTCTGGTCCCATATCAGTTTTTCTGTATTAAGTCTTTCGCCCTTGTTGTTCTTTACAACTACATTCTGGGTCACTTCCGTGATCTTTTTTGTCTGGTATGAAATTCCCTTGTCTGCAGTCAGGTAGCTTTCCTTCTGACCTTCATCGTTATAGAATTCGGCCTTGATCCCTTTAGGCATCCGCACGATGTCATTGCCTTCTTTTTTATAACCTATCAGCTGGGGCGCAAACAAAGTGGCCTTCAACATCCCCGAGTCGGTATAATTGATGGTCACATTGGTGCCTTCCTGTGTAAATATCATGGTGTCGGCACGCATGATCTTTGCAACATTTTTTTCGGCATAGTCACTGCAGGATGTCAGGGAAATTAATAAAAGGAGTACAAAAACGCCAATAATCTTCATGATGGTTTTATGTATTGTAAATGATCAGGTGTTTTTAAATATTTGAATGGATTGACAAAAAGCAATATTCTTGTTTTGGGTTCTGTCATACCCCCGCGTTGAAAATTAAAGTCGTTAGCACTGCATTTCGGGTAAAGCGTCATCAATTGGTCAAGGTCTGCTATGACCCTTGTCCAATAAAATTTGTATTCAGTGGTATCGGACATGGTTCTTGTTTCATAGGATCGTGCAGTATCCCTGAGGACCTTGTATAAAGCACATAACTGTTCCCCGGTGAACTGCTCATTTTTTTGTGCGTTAATGGCATTTCTCAAATAATCCCTGACATAATTCCCATCAATCCTTGTTTTCTGATACGTGAAATAATAATTATACATACCCATGATCTCCGGCACTTTTTCAGGCTGGTGTTTTGATAAGTAATAGGCCCAGGAGCCTTTAACAAACGCTTCTTCTCCGAAATATTTGATCCTTGCAGGAAATATAAGGAACAAGGTGTCTATTAACTTTGATCTTTCAGATTCGCTCCTTGCATTGTTGATCATAAAATACAATAATTGAGGGCCAAGTTGGTAAAGGCTTTTATAGGAACAAGGAGCATTGTTAAAGACGTAAGTCCAGTTTGCATAGGCACTCACATAGTGTTTTTTTTTCCAGTTTTCCTGGAAATAAGCCATGTTTCTTCTTGTCTCAAGTGAATCTGCTCCATGTGACTTGATACATTCAGGAAGATTTTTCGCTCCGTCAACAGGGGCTTGCCGGGTTTGGGCAGTAAGCAGGAATGTAAAATTGCAGATCAATGCAAGAATGATTGTTACAATTTTTTGCTTGTCATTCATGGTAATGGATATTACAGCATCAATAGAATTTCTTTTGTTTAAACCAGATGTCTGAAATCGTGAAACCAATGGTCAGGCGGTAGAGGTCTTCTGCTATCATGTCATTTTTCGTTGTGCCCCTGTGTATATATTCGCCGGTGATATTGATCATTGATTTTATAAGTACTTTTTTACCGTTCCAGTCATCCCTTAATTTTGGAATACCTATTCCAAAACTGATGCCATATTCCTTTAACGGTGAAATGGCGCCGGTATTGTCCTTGAAAAGGTAACCTGTGTTCGACAACCTCAGACCTAGCCTGTATTCCATGTTGGGCTTATACCTGCGTCCGCCAAGTCTTTGCAGGTTCATGTGTTCAATATCAACATCGGGACGGTAAGCGAAACCAATATTTAAATGGGAACTGTTTGAATAAACATCCTGGATTAATAGAGAAGTTTTCATTGACTTCCAGAGATCCGTTCGGTAATCCGCGGCTATCATCCATTTGTTATTGAACGTGACGCTAAAGCCTGCTGAAAAACTCATGGGCATATAGGTCTTGCCTTTCACGTTGCTTTCGTTGATGATGGTATCAATAGGAGCAGAAGTGTAATAATTGCTCCTGTTCTGGCTCAGCCTGTATCTATTGTACTTCATGCTGGACTGGTTACTAAGGGTCGCCCCGTACACAAACCTCACCGGGTATATGAATTTTTTCAGAATCCTTTTGCCGTTTTCCATGATGGAGTCGAAACGGACTATGGTGTCCCTGTTCCGTTCAGCCTGTAATCCCAGGTCAAACCTGAAACCCGATACCTGGTCATTCTTGTCATGAAATGTTGCCCTTGTAACTCCGGAATCCAGGATATAGAACACGTCATTGGAACGAATCTGTCCAAAGATCAGTGACGAGTTAAGCCCTATTGACAAATTCCTGGTGATATTGACAGCGTTCATGAAAAACAAGCGGTTCAGTCCGCCTGACTTTGAGTAATAGTTGGCGATTTGCCCATAACTGGTGTCCTGTATCCTGTAATAGAAAGCATTGATATTGGAAAATGGGGTTAAGCCGATGGCAGAACTCCAAACCGTATGGTATTCTTTGTAGAGTCTGTTCTGTGCTTTCGTTTTGGACGATGTGTCGGATTTTAACTCAGGTTTTCTTAAAACAGGAAAGCCCAGCGAGAAATAATTGAAATTGCCATTATAGGAAGTCTTAGTAGCGGTAGCATTATAAATGGTGCTGTGGTCGCCCCTGAAACCAAAATCGAGTGATACCTGGTTCAATGCCCCGAGTGAAGCCGGATTGGAAAGTGAAATGGTCCGCTTGGTCCTAATGCCGTTGCTGACCCCGCCCATGCCCCTGCTGAACGCGTTGATGAATGGTTCCATCTCGCCATAACCCCTGGAGGAATAAGGCGAACTGGTGTTATTCTGGGCTACCGCAACATCGAAAACGGACAAAGCAATGATAACCGATACAAATAGTTTAATTTTCATTTAATAAGAGGAGATGGTACAAACCTTGCAGCACAAAATCCGGCGCCGCAAATATCTTGAATTTTAATTGTTTATCAAAATGGGAAATATCACCACCGCAAAGTACGACAATGAGGTCGGGATAAAGGGTCTTAAAGTGTGTGATATAACCTTCTATCTCATACCTCATGCCCCACAAGGCACCGTTCGCCAATGCATTCAATGTGCTGGTTCCGGGTGTGTCAGTAGCTTCATTTAGGGAAGAATATGGCAGTTTGTCGGTCATGGTTTGCATGGCCTTTAATCTCATGTCGAGTCCAGGTGAGATATTTCCACCCCTATAGGTTTTATCGGGATGCATCAGGTCTATGGTCATGCAGGTTCCGATATCAAACACCAGCACTGCCATGTCCGGGTATAACATACAGGCTGCTGCCATTGCGGCAATCCTGTCGACGCCAAGGGTTTCAGGAGTCTTGTATTGATTGGTAAAAGGCGTCCTGGTCCGGTGGTTCAATGTCAGTACCTCGATTCCTTTTGTTTCGGGTAAACTCCGGCTGCCCACGGATGAAACCATCACCTTGTCTACCTGCTGACTGGCAAGCCATTGCATGACTTCTTCCGGAGAATTGAACACCGCGGTTTCCACAGTCTCACCCTTTGCATTGAAGATTGCACCTTTGATCCTGGTATTGCCAATGTCTACAACCGATTTAAGCATGGATGAGCTGTTTTATTTCACCATGAAGGAAGGGTTTATGTTCCGCGTTGATTTCCAGTATGAGGCGCCCGCTCTTGTCACATTCAACGATCCGGGCCTTCTCTATAGTGTCATGAATGTCAAATTCACTGGTCTCGCGATAGCCAAGTAGATTCTCGTTAAAGAGTTTTTCAATTGTATCGCTGTTAGTGTTCATCTGGAGATAATTCGTTTCAAACTGCTCGAGTATTTGTTTCAATAGTCCGGGCCTGTCTGATAATTCGCCTGTTTTTGACTTGAGGGAAGTGGCTTTTAGGTCTTTGATAGATTCAAAGTCCTGGTTTACATTTAACCCTATGCCGATAATGCTGTAATTGAGGTGATGACCGGAAAAATTGTTTTCGACGAGTATGCCGCTGATCTTCCGCATGTCCACGTATATATCATTGGGCCATTTGATCTTGATTTGCGAGTCCGGTAAAAGTTTGCTGAGGCACTGGTGCATGGAAACGGTAATTGTTTTATTGATGATAAACGGATTGGGCGGAGCATTTGTTACATGTTTGAGGATAATGGAGAACATCAGGTTTTCGTAAGCATTGCTCATCCACTCCCTGCCAAACTGCCCCTTACCCTCTGACTGGTATTCTGCCAAAACTACAGTGCCGTTTTCTGCCATTTTCTGCCTGATCAATTCCATGGCAAATTTATTGGTGGAATTCACCTGGTTAAAATAAATGATATTTTGGCCTATTATTTGGGTATTTGGTTTTACTTTTGCAAACAAAATATAAATTACATTTTTAAAGTACAAGGTTAATGCCAAAAAAGAAGATTGCCAAAATAGATTTGAAGGACGCCATCGTGAATGGCATGTTAGAAAAAAAGGCCAATAAGATTGCTGTAATGGATTTAAGAAAGCTTAAAACTTCTATGGCCGATTATTTCATAGTTTGCCATGCGGTAAGTGATAAGCAGGTGAATGCCATAGCGGATAGTGTAGAGGAATTCAGCAGGGTGATGGCCAATGAGAAACCGTGGCATATTGAGGGTTCAGAGATGTCGGAGTGGATATTGCTCGACTATTTTGACGTGGTGGTGCATGTATTCAAGGAAGATAAAAGGGAATTCTACGGTATTGAGGAGTTGTGGAGCGATGCGGAGATTACGTACGTTAACGACTAGGAATTTACGATATACGACATACGACATACGATTGGGGGGAAATGGTAATCGGTGATCAGTAATCGGTAATCGGTGGGAAAGCCGGATGCATTGCACCGCTGTTGGTTTCCAAACCCTGCTAATCCCAATTTTCTAAGTACCGCGTCATGGCGAATTCCGCCGCTTCGGGTGGAATGTGGCCATCTGCAAATCGCAGAAACGAAAGTCAATAGGAACCTATTGTCTTAGGCTCAAAACCATTTTTTTCACATTTTTTCAAAAATAGTTTTGCTGGAGTCTGAAAAATATCTATTTTTGCAGTCCTTAAAAAAGAAAAGGGGGCTTAGCTCAGCTGGTTCAGAGTATCCCGTCAGCCTTAGGCGGACGGGAGGGTCACTGGACGAAAGTAGCAGAAATAAACAAGGGGGCTTAGCTCAGCTGGTTCAGAGCATCTGCCTTACAAGCAGAGGGTCACTGGTTCGAACCCAGTAGCCCCCACATAAAATCCTGCAAGTCCTGCAGGATTTTTTTTAGTCAAAAATGTGTTGTTGTTATATTTTGTATTCTGATATTAAAAGGAAGTATTACATCGGTCATACTTGCGATGAAATAACAGAGAGGTTGAAAAAGCATAATTCAAATCATAAAGGATTTACAGGAGGTGTAGGTGATTGGGTTGTAAAGTATATTGAATTGTTTGAAACAAAATCAGATGCAATGAAACGTGAAAAGGAAATTAAAGGTTGGAAGAGCAGTAAGAGGGTAGCTCAGCTGGTTCAGAGCATCCCGCATTAGTTGCGGGAGGGTCACTGGTTCGAACCCAGTAGCCCCCACTTACAAAAACACATCCCGCACCCCAAGTGTGGGATTTTGTTTTTGTTGCCCCGTAGTGTGTCCCGTATAAAGTACGGGACTATACTACGGGGCCTACTTCTCATTTATGAATAATTAAAGTTAATAAAGACAAGGGTTTCAGTCATTTCAGAATGAAACCCTTTTTTCATTTGCATACGTTAAATGAAATCTTATTTTACCCCTTACTTATTACTTTTTACTTATTATATATTGTACATTTCTGTTTGGCGCTTGATACTCTTATATTTTGTATATTTGTAAAAAATTGTTATGAAAAAGTTATTTTATTTGCTGACCTGCTGCGCCTTCATTCAGGTGCCAGGTCAACCAGCAGTTAGGATATTGAAGGATATCGGTAAGTCCGTGACTACCTTGCCAGCCTATTTTAACGTATATGCCAACAAGCTCTATTTCCGGGCAACGGATTCAGCCAATGGAGAAGAGTTATGGTCTACGGATGGTACGGAATCCGGCACCGTGCTAGTGAAGGATATTAAACGCAACGGCAGCAGTTCCGCTTCTTTTATGGCCAACTTCAATGGCAAGATGTACTTCCGCGCTGCAGATACATCATCCAATTATGAACTGTTCGTGTCCGACGGAACAGCTAATGGCACTTTTCAATTAAAGGAGATAAATCCAAGCAAGAATACAGGATCCAACCCCGGTGCTTTCACCGTGCTTGGCAACCTGATGATTTTCTCCGCGAATGATGGAAGCGGCCTTGAACCATGGGTCACGGATGGCACAAGCACGGGAACAATGATGCTGAAGAATATCAACGCATCAGGCTCCTCCATACCCGCTGGTTTTACTGTATACAATAACAAGATATACTTCTCGGCCAATGATGGGGTAAATGGAAGGGAGCTTTGGGTAACTGATGGCACAACTACCGGTACGCAACTCCTGAAGAATATAAATACTGGCACAGGTATTTCAGGCTACAGTAGTCCGGACAGGTTTATCGTATTTAACAACCTGCTGATTTTCTCTGCGGAGGAAACGAATGCCAATACGGAGCTTTGGTGCAGCGATGGCACACCTACGGGGACGAAGTTGCTGAAGGAGATCAACAGCACAGGAGCAGGCACCCCTAACCAATTTGTTGAATACAACGGCAAACTTTATTTCAAGGCCAATGATGGTGTGACAGGCACTGAACTTTGGGTGACGGATGGCACCACTGTCGGGACTAAACTATTTATGGATTTTGATCCGACAGGAAGTGGAACTCCTGGATACATGACGGTCTTGAACGGCAAGATGTATTTGAGTGCAATGGGTAGCGCTTCAGCCGGTGGAGAGCTGTGGGTCACTGATGGAACTGTTCCTGGAACAAAAATGGTAAAAGACCTTAGGCCCGCTGTGAATGAGGGTTCCGGACCCAATAGCTTTTCGGCGTATAAAGGCAAATTGTATTTCATTGCCGATGATGGTAGTAACGGGAGCGAATTATGGTATACGGATGGTACCGCAACTGGTACTGCCAAATTAGTTCCTGCAGGGGCAACGACTAATAATCCCATGGAGTTTTTCAATGGATTTTATATTTTCAATGACACGCTTTATTTTGCTGCGAACTTTGATTACAGGGGACATGAGGTTTGGAAAATAACTGATAAACCAATAATTACGAATATAAAAACAATCAATACAACTTCCGGGTTTCACGTATACCCAAACCCCAGCATCGATGTCCTTAATGTTTTTTCAGCTGAAAGCACTTACATACAGGTAATGGATTACAGGGGTGCGGTTATATACAGTAGGATTGTGCACGGTACTTGCGAAATAAATGTCAGTATATGGAACAATGGAATCTACTTTATTGTTGATGACAGGGGAAATTGTATCCGCTGGATAAAGGGATAAGGTATTTCATTTGCACGAGTGGAAATATATTCGCTCTGTATCTTGCCTGAAAAGCATAGCATCTATGTCTCTGAATATCCGTAATTTTGTATCTCTAAAAAAATCAGCATATGAAATGGATGGGAAGAAGGGGAAGCGACAATGTGGATGACCGCAGGGGATTAAGCGGCGGCAAGCTTGCCCTCGGCGGCGGGGTCATTGGCTTAATCGTTATAGTCGTCAACATGTTTCTTGGCGGAGACTCTGCCAATCTGCTAAACGAGTTGCAGCAGCAATCAGGAACCCAAACTGCTGTCCCTACAGATCCTGAAGAGGACGAGATGGCCAAGTTTGTTTCGGTGGCCCTGGCGGACAATGAGGATATCTGGAAAAAACTCTTTGCGGAAAATGGCAGGCAGTATAAAGAACCGACCCTTGTCCTTTTCAGCGGTGCTACCAATTCAGGCTGCGGTAATGCAAGCTCTTCCAGCGGTCCATTTTATTGTCCTGCTGACCAAAAGATATATATAGACCTTTCTTTTATGAAGGAGCTGCAAACGAAATTCGGGGCTGAGGGCGGTGACTTCGCGCTGGCCTATGTTCTTGCGCACGAGGTCGGTCACCACGTGCAAAATCTGTTAGGGACTTCGGGTAAAGTGCAAAACAGGATGTCGGACCTGAATGCGACCGAAGCGAATAAATTATCTGTGGCACTGGAACTTCAGGCTGATTTTTATGCAGGCGTATGGGCCCATCACAACCAGGCAATAAATGATGCCCTGGAACCAGGGGATATTGAGGAGGCATTGAGTGCAGCCAGTGCAGTAGGGGATGATGCCATACAGGAAAAAGTGCAGGGCCGTGTCGTCCCGGATGCCTTTACGCATGGAACCTCAAAACAGCGCATGTATTGGTTTACAAAAGGCTATAAAAGCGGTGAGATGAGTGATGGCAATACGTTTGACTAACCAGAATATTGTCTGCGCATAGACACCGGGCTTATTTTATGAGTGCTATTCTTGTTTTGAAAAATAAAAAACACAGTTAAACTTCTTGATAAACAGTATTGAAATTTCAATGGCAGTACATATATTTGCACCCCTTAAGGGCAATTAGCTCAGTTGGTTTAGAGCACTACCTCGACAAGGTAGGGGTCGCTGGTTCGAGCCCAGTATTGCCCACCTTCGCCCTCCATAGCTTCAGCGACGGAGGGCTTTTAGTTTTAAGAATATTTATTTTTAGACGAGTTATTTTAGAAAATTGTTATGGACAAGGTAATTATTGCATGCTTAATGGCTTTTTTAATGATGACATGTGGAAGGACAACAGTTTATCCGAATGATAAAAAAACAAAATTTATATTTATAAATCAAACGAGTGAATCCGCTAATCTTATTGGTTTAAAAAATAATAAAATTGTGAAGGATATTTTGGTTGAAGACTCAAGTTCGTATGATTTTGAACTAGTTACGCAAAAAACATTTGCAGTTGCAGAAGACGTCTTCAATAATCCTGATTCATTCCTTATCCGATTTAAGAACATAAATAAAACAACTATTTTCACTCTGCAATTTATCGATTTTGCACACAAATCTGCAATGGACCCAAACGCTTATTCTAGAAACAAAATCAGTGATGACTACATGGAAAAAACATATTTTATTACTCAGGAACTTCTAGATAGTGCGAAATAACTAAGTTATAATTACCGAAATTAAATACTACTACAACCCCAATCTTCCCTCCACATCCCGCATCATCTGTTCTGACGATACAACCAAAATGGAATCTATTCCTGCATTTTGCGCGCCAAGAATATTGTCCTTGTTGTCATCCATGAACAGGACTTCAGAAGAATCCAGATGCATGTCATGCAGGACCTTTTGGTAGATTTCCTTTTCCGGTTTGCGGCATTCCATCGCAGGCGAACAATACACGTGTTCAAAATGCCTAAGGATATCCTTAAACATGGGTTTCCAGACCGTTTCATGTATGATGTTGGTATTGGTTAAGGCCACCAGCCTGTAACGCTTTCCCATCCGGCCTAAAAATTCATCCATGCCGGGGTACACATCCTTGTAAAGATTGTTCCAGCCTGCGTCAAATTCTTCATCACTAATTTGCATACCAAGTTTTTTGGTGATGCGACTGCGAAATTGAACGGGGTCAATCGCATTTTTTTCAAATCCTTCATAATCCTCATCGAATATGAACTTTTCCCTGATAGAATTTACAGGTTGACCTGAAACTTCTGCCCAATACCTAAAGCTGAGTTCAAATGAAACTTCAAAGATCACATTGCCAAGATCGAATATTAAAGCCTTGTATGCCATTTGCTGTACAATGTTAGGCAATATGAATTAATAAAAAAAGACCCATGGAGCTCCACGGGTCTTTTTAGTATATTAAAATGTCTCCTTAGTTATTGACAATCATTTTCCTTGTTACAGCGTGTGTAGCTGTCTTTACGGTATAGAAGTATACACCGGATGTCAAACCTTCACCATTCATCATTAAAGCGTGGTTGCCGGCTCCAAGATCAGTGTATGATTGGGTGCTGATGACCTGGCCTGAAATATTGGTGATTTCGATACTCACATCTGATGTTGTGTTTAACCAGATAATCACCTCAGATGAATTGTCGAAAGGGTTCGGGAAATTCTGTGACACCACAAACACTTCCTTATTGGCATCAAACCTGTCAACACCTGTAGTGCCAATGATAGTCTTGATACTGTTGTCAAGTATTTTTGATACTGGAATAGCAGCATACATCATTTCATTGACGTCGGCCGGATGGTTATTGTCAATGGTACTGTTGTTCTGCAGGTTGGTACCCGCTGTAGCATCTTTCTGGAATAATACATGGACGAAACCGTCTACAGTTTTAGCAACGCTGGCAAATTCCTCTTCAAAACCCTCTATCTGGGTAATGTCCTGGGCAGCCTCCCAATTGTTACCACCATCAGTCGAATGAACGATCATGATATCCCTCAAATTGACATTGTTAGGGTCTACGTCCTCTTCAAGTGGGTAGGAGAAAGTTACGAATATGTTTCCGTTGGCGTCAATACCGGCTGAAGGCATGTGCAATACTGACGTGTTACCCAACCTGGCAACAGATGAAATACCGGCGTTTTTAAGCGCCTGTGGCACCTGGCCGTTTGCAAGGATATTGATGTTTCCTGCAGAAAAATCAAGCAGGCTATTTTGGTTCCTGTCGAACTGTGCTCCACCGGCGATGAATGCTTTTGTTTTCGTATTTTCATTCCAATACGATAATAAAGCTGTTCCTGGAAAGAAGCTATAGGTTTCATCAGTTGTATCTTCATCCAGTACCCTGCTGGCGCCCCAGAAGGCGTGAACCATGCCGGCATTGTCAATCAGTACATTCACAGAACCGTCGCATACAAAAGGGGTGTCAAGCATCAGGTTCTTGGCTGAGTATGGAGCATATTTGAATGAATCAATGATGGTTTTTGTAAAAGTCAGCCCATTGTCTGTTGATTTCCAAAGTGTCACGTCTTTCAAATGGTCTCCCATAAGAATGGCAACGATGGAATCTTTTACGTCAATAGAGTACTCATCTCCTCCACCAACTGTAAATCTTGTATCATCATAACCTGGCAACAAGCTATGCTGTATATCCCAGTTCACACCGCCATCAGTTGAACGGCTATAGGTCATAGGTGCAAATACACCATTGATCCTTGGAGCCCTGGGCTCACCCGCCATGGCTGAGTCAGCGTAACTGGCGATACAATGGAAATAATCACCGCTGTTAGCGATACGTCCCCATATTGGCCTCCTGAGTGGCTGGTCGAGTATTTGAGAACCGCTGGTCCATGTGGTACTTCCAACGGAAGTATTGGTAGACATCAGGAAACCACCATTGGTAGCATCGTGGCCCATCACCCATTCCTTTGTTCCGTTGATACCTATTGAAGGCCATCCCAGTCTTACGGTTTCAATCCTTGGTGTTGGATTTGCAACAGTTCCCCAGTTTGTAAGGTCATAATGGTTATAACCTGTTCCACGTAGTGTATAGGCAGCATCTGTTGATGTTGTCCATACCGCAGATACTTTGCCACCAGGATATACAATGATCCTTCTTCCCATACTGGCATTGGTTTGCAGGTCGTACCAGGTAGAACCCACTTTAACGAAATTGTAATAAGGGATAGTCTTTCTTTTATTGCCTGCATTGTTTTTGGCAGTGGAAGTCTGAACCAGTGAATCAAAAGTGTGAAAATCGCTGGCAATCTGTTTAGGACTGATTTTTTCCGGTCCACCTGCGGTTGAATTGCCAAATTTATTGGGATTCGGCTTTTGTGAAAATGCCAGGAAAGGCATAATCAGAGTAAAAATAAGTAAATTCTTTTTCATGATTAACAATATATATTTTTTGTTTTTAAAGGTGTAAAATTAACCCAAAAAAGGATAATTATAAAATAAATATTTAATTATTGGCTAAAATTTTGATAACCGACGTAAAAGCACGCATAATCAACAGGTTTTTAATTTATTGCAAAGTATTTATTATCAATAAAGTAAGGTAACATATCCAATATATTTTGCCAGGTACAAACCGTAAAACAACAGGTTTTAAACAATCTTTAATTGGGTAGGAATCTCTGCAATCCGCAATATTCTGACCACCATTTCAATCATCAGCTGACCTTCATCTGTCCCGGTATCATTCACGCCTTTTGATCTAAGGTCATAATATTTCAGGAAGCCAAAAATCTGTTCAATAAGGGCAGGGTGAAAATTCGTGCTGGCCTGCCGGTATTCGTCAACAAAAAATTCATGTATGCCCAAAGTCAGGGCAACCTCTTTTTTAGGCTTGTTTTTTATGTTGTGGTAGGTATATATCTTCGAAAAAAAAGAGAAAAGATTGGCGATAATAGGAATAATGGAATGCTGTTTGGTATTGGCCGCAAAATAATTTGTAATCTGAATGGCCTTGTTAAAATTCTTCTGTCCGATAGCCTTCTGTAACTCAAATATATTGTAATCCTTACTGATGCCTATGTTATGTTCAATATGCTGTTCGGTTATAATGGCGACTTCCTGTTTCACGTTTATCAGCATCTTGTCAATTTCATTGGCTATTTTTCCAAGGTCATTGCCCAGGAAATCAGCTATCAGTTGTACCGCTTTGGCATCAATATTCCTTCCTTTTGCCCTCACATATTTTTCAATCCAGGGTATCACTTCATAATCCCTTAGCCTCTCAGATGTGAAGTGTGTGTATTTGCTGAAAAGTTTTCCGACTTTTTTGCGTTTATCCACTTTTTTACCTTTGTAACAGAATACGAGTATGGTGGTGAGCATCGGATTTTCCAGGTAATCCTCGAATAACTCGATGTCAGTGACGTTCTGTGCTTCCTTGATAATGATCAACTGGTGCTCAGACATCATGGGGTATCTTTTGGCTGCCATTTTAATATCCAGCGGCGAGATGTCCTTCCCATAGGCGATGGTCTGGTTAAAGCTCTTCTCTTCAGGTTTCAACACCTTATCTTCCAATTCCTTAGTGATTTCATCTATATAAAAGGTTTCCTCACCCTCGAGGAGATAAACAGGGGTGAATTTCCGCTTGTTGATGTCACCAATAATCTGGTCGAATTTTATAGTGGTGTTATTGGCCATTATGTTTTATGTTCGCAGTGTTTGAATATAAATTTTAAAGCCTACAATTTTAACACAAAAAAAGAAGAAGGTAATGCACTAATTTTCGACATTATCCGCAAAAGGTATGTCAGGGTAACCCCTGAAGAATGGGTTAGGCAACATGTTATATGGTACCTCATCGAGGAAAAAGGGTATCCAAAAGGGCTAATTTCGGTTGAGAAGTCCCTGGTATACAATGGCTTGAAAAAGAGATTTGATATATGTGTTGCAAGCCGGACAGGAGAAATGATCTTGTTGGTGGAGTGCAAATCACCCAACGTGAAAATTTCACAGGAAACAATTAAACAGGCGGGAATTTACCAGAAAACACTTGGCATAAGTTATATTTTCATCACCAATGGCCTGCTTCATGTTTTTATGCAGCTGAACAGGGAAGCCAATATTTTCGAATTTATACCTGAACTGCCACATTATTCGGACCTGCCTTAAATGGATGCCGCTTCTGCCAGTCGTCACCAATTTTGTTCTCAAACCATTTGCCCAAAAAATTTACGGCAAGGCGGGTGATGCCCGGTTTTATCCAGATATAGTTGAAGTTCTCCACTGCGTGCGCTCCTGCATTGGCCTTGGCCTCCCTGGCGGTGCGCCCCATTTCTATTTTTTTGTGTTTTTTGTCAATCGCGACACGGATCCCTTCAAACAGGATGTTGAAATACAACTGGTATTTCCGGTTGGCTTCATAATCCATTCCGATATAATGAATTTCCATGCGGTTCTTATCCGGATAATAAATATGACTGCTGAAGGCCAGCATTTCCCCATGGAGTGAATATG
>JANWHK010000084.1 GCA_025450395.1 Bacteroidia bacterium | reverse complement strand
TATACCATAGAAGTCCGTCACGAAACAGGCGTCAGCTTCTCCAAGGTACTTAAAAATTAATTTGTAAGGACCTCCAGCTACATCTCCCTGTTAGAATCCCCCTTTGATTACACAACAAACACAAAAAATATGAATTTAAAAATTACAACATCCGTTTTAGCGGCAATCTTTTGCTGCGTCAATTCAATTTACTCTGCCAGCGCTACATGGACGTGGACGGGTAACGCAAACACTTCTGACTGGACTGACAAGTCCAACTGGTCAACAACTGATCCCATTGCTACTCCGGGCGGGGATGACTTAATCGTTATCAATGCCGGAGCAAATGTTTACCCTGTTTTAACGGCCAACACCACTGTCAACGATTTTATCATGAATGGCGGTTGGATGTTTACAGTGGATTTCAATTTCACGTCCATCAATGACATAACGATTTATGACGGCGCTTTTCATTCTGATGATTCCAGGATCAATGCAGATAATCTTTACCTGTTTGACGGGTACATGAATATCAATGGTAACAGGATCATTATCAATGACAATGTCGTTATAGACGGAGGTCTTTTAAACGTTTTTGCATTTGAGGCGGTGATTCCTGATGACCTGTTCTTAATTTCAGGTTCATTGGATCTCAACTCCAATGACCTAACTGTAAATGATGAGTTTATATACGACGCAAGTCCATTTACAGTTCTTAATGCAGGCAAAATATCGGTTGACAACCTGATCATTGATTTTGCCGGTACAAGTACATTACCTTATAATTTGAATGTATTGAGTTCTGCTGTATTTATCAGCGGTATCCTTAATACCAGTTCAACTGCCATGCTTATATTTGACAATAATGCAACAGCATCCGGCGCAAGTAACAGCACCCACGTCAGTGGTCCGGTAAGAAGACTTGTAGCTGGCAGCGGAAACACCACATTTGAATTTCCAATTGGAAATGGTTCTGTTTTTGCACCTATTGGAATTACAAATTTCGCCCAGGCGCGCAGCCAGGATTATTTTACTGCACAATATGATAAGGTTTCAGCTCCTTATAACCATGCTTCAAAGGATACAACTTTAAATCATATAAGTGATGCCGAATATTGGGTTCTTGACAGGGATGCAACAGCTGGAACGCCTAGTACGGATGTATTTGTAAGGTTAAGTTTTAACGAAAATGACAGGAGTGGACTGGTTGATGTTGCAAGCCAATTAAGGATTGCAAGATGGGATGGCACAAAATGGGTAGATCATGGTTACACGAGTGCCACAGGCAATAATACAGCCGGAACATTTACTTCTTCTGCCAGGGTAACAAGTTTCAGCCCTTTCACTATAGGCTCTTCCACAGGTTTAAACCCGCTGCCGGTTTCTTTATTGAACTTTAATGCGGTAGCAGCAGACAAACAAGTGAAGATTAACTGGTCAACATCTTCTGAAATTGATAATGACTTTTTTACTGTTCAAAAAAGCCTGGATGGCAAAAGCTGGTCAGTAATCGGTATTGTTAATGGAATTGAAAATTCAACCCAGTTCACCAACTATAGTTCTATAGACCGTGCGCCCGTCAATGGATTACAATTTTACAGGTTGATACAAACAGATATCAATGGACTGAGCACTACTTCAAATATTGTTACTGTCAATTTAATCAATGGTGATATAGTTCCTGCAACAGTAACTTTATTTCCTAATCCTGCAAATAATATCGTGAATGTGAACCTGAGCGAAATGGTTTCAGATGCAACTATCACAGTATTCAACAACATGGGCATGAAGGTAATGGAATTGCAGAACCAGTCAGGAAAAATGTTTGTCCTGGATATGACGAAATTTGAAACCGGTATTTATACAATTGAAGTTCGTCATGAGAGTGGTGTCAACTTCTCTAAAATACTTAAAAACTAAGTTATCCTGATCGTGATCAGGAACTTGAAAACCATCTTCATTGTTTATCGATTAGATAAGCTTGTAGAATAAAAAAGAAAACTAAACATGTAACACAAGGACATTTTGTGTATTTGTGTAAATAGAGTGGACATCTGAAATACGGTGTTCGCTCTTTTAACTTTATAGCCTTTTATTTTCCTTCTTAAATTCGTTTCTCGTTATGCTTTTAAGCACAGGCTTAGGTATTTCCATGCTTGTAAGAGGTATTAATCCCGGTATTCAAATTGTGTGAATTTTATAATCTATTGATAGAAAGGTGTAACTTGTATGAAAACAAATCATATCATCTTTGTGGTGTCAAAACATACGATTAATGAACTGACAAATTTATTATCTTTCAGATATTAAATACGCCCTGAAAAAATGAAAATCAAATTACATTTTAATTACATAAAATAGAATAATATGAAAATAAAAATTACAACACTCGCTTTAACGGCAATACTATTTTGCTGTAACTCTGTATACTCACTGACCTGTACATGGGTCGGAGGTACAAGTAATACGTGGACCAATACTGCAAACTGGTCTCCAGCTACTGTCCCAACCGCTAATGACACTGTTATTATCAACTCCGGAAGCACCTATTACCCTATTTTAGCTGCCGACGTAACCGCGGCAAATGCTATTTCCACGTTTTATATATCAGGTGGAGCTCTTACAATGAATGGTTTTGATTTAACCTGCGACAATTCAATGACTATTTCAGGTGGCACATTTAATGTAGGTTCTGGCCTGCTCAATATCAATGGTGAACTTTTAATCAATGGCGGCATTTTAAATGTCAATACCGGTGATGTAGATGTTTTCGGTGATATTGCGATAAGTTCAGGCACTGTCAATGGTGGCGGAAGTACTTCAAGTATCTATTGCGGAAATGTCATGGATATCAGTGGTGGTACTTTTAATGCCGGAAGCACTCTGAGTGCAACGACCTCAATCAACATTAAAGGCGGCACATTGGTTGGCGCAACATCCAGCATCTCATCCCCTCTGTTAACCCTTAGCAGTGGTACATTTACCAAAACTACAGGGACCTTTACAGTCACCAACTTTATAATCAGCGGTGGCACATTTACTAAAACTTCGACAGGTACTGTTATTGTAGGTCAGGACCTGATACTTAGCAATGGCCTGTTTGAGGCTGGTGATGGTACTTGGGTCATCAATGGCGACCTTTTAATGAGTGGTGGTGTATTGAATGCCAATACTTCCTCGCTGAAAGTCACTGACAGTATTGTTTTTTGTGCTGGAACAGTGAATGCCGGAACTTCATTGATAGATGCAAACAATACAATTACCATCTGTGGAGGTACCGTAAACGCCAACACAGCAACACTTGAGTGTGCTGATCTTAATGTATCCGGAGGAACACTTAATATCGCCGGTAACAAATTAATTGTGAACGACAATATTACGCTCTGTGGAGGTAATATTAACATTTCAGTTACCAATATGTATGTACCTGACGATTTTATCATAACCTCAGGCATATTAGACCTGAACAACTTCGATTTGACCGTTGCCAATGATTATATATATGAAGGTGGTGATATAATTGATCCCGGAACCTTTTACCTTGATAATTTTATAGTAGACCATAGCGGAACCCATATCCTGGACCACAACATCAACATTGTCGGAACCGGATCAGTCTTATTTGTCAATGGTATACTTAAAACCAGTCCAACAGCCATGCTTACATTTTCACCTTATGCTTCAGTAAGTGGGGCGGATAACAGCAGCCACGTGGCCGGTCCTTGTAGAAAACAAATCGCAGATACCAATACAATTAACCCTTTTGTCTTCCCCATTGGTAATGGCGTTTATTATGCCCCGATAATTATCTCCGGTTTTCAAAATGCAAGGTCTCAGGATTATTTCACTGCACAATACGATCATGCTTCTGCGCCTTATAACCATGCAGCAAAGGATACGACCTTAGACCACATCAGTGATGTTGAATATTGGGCTCTTGACAGGGGGGCTACCAGCGGAACACCAACTACAATTGCATTTGTGGGCTTGAGTTATATTACAGCAACAAGGAGCGGAGGCGTTTTTGCAACCCATCAATTAAGGGTTGCAAGATGGGATGACACAGCATGGAGGGACCTTGGGGGCAATGTTGCAGGTAATACAATCGCCGGAGTTGTAACAAGCTCGGCCAGAGTGTCTGAATTCAGCCCGTTTACCCTTGCATCAACTTCAATACAAAGTGCCTTACCTGTTTCCTTGTTAAGCTTTCAGGCAATGCCATTGGAAAAACAAGTGAAAGTGAGCTGGTCAACAAGTTCTGAAATCGGCAATGACTTCTTTACAGTACAGAAATGCCTGGATGGTAAAAGCTGGTCAGTGATAGGAATAGTGGATGGTGTTGAAAATTCAACCCAGGTAAACAATTATACCTTTATGGACAAGGCTCCGGTCAATGGCATACAGTATTACAGGTTGATACAAACAGATATCAATGGCAACAGCACAACTTCAGATATTGTAAGTGTTAATCTTTCAGGAGCTTTGTCAAACAGTATAACCTTATACCCGAATCCTATCGAAGGCATGGTTAACATCACCTTGAGTGAATCCAGCAGCAATACCTCTATAACAATATTTAACAGCTTGGGTATGAAGGTGATGGAGCTAAACAACCAATCCGGAAACCTATATAGCCTGGATATGACATCGTTTGAAAAAGGTATATATACAATTGAAGTTCACCATGATAATGGTGCCAACATCTCAAAAATACTAAAGAACTAATTTACCCGAATACTAAAGAAAACAATCAATCAGGGTTTATCAGTAATGATAGGCTCTGATTTTTTTTAGGTATAAATACTTAAAATATAGGTATTTTATCTATTTTTGAAAAATTATTGGACACCTGAAATAGGGTGTTCACTGATAAAATTATATGTGTGTGTGCTTAATGCACTGAAACTAAAGAATGTACGGCGTCAAAACAAGATGTCAAAAATGAAGAAATGATCGACCCGAACCATCGAGTAGGTATTTTTACATTTTTCCTCATAAGGGGTCATTGTACAATGTTTTGGACAGCATTATTCTATTCTAACCCTTTACAAAAAGCCTTTTATAGGCTAATTTCCTGTCCAAGTGTGGAGAAATTCTAAAATTCCCATATTTATTTATCATTGATTATCAATGAAATAGTTCGAATTTATTAGAAATAATAGTTTTTTTGTGTCAATTTTTTGTGTGGATAAATTTCCTTCCGTATCTTTGTTGGCGAAAATAAAAGGTATAAATACTCAGAGAGTAATTAATCCTAATATTTTCACGAGCAGATGACTTACACACATTACACAAAATACAATGACTTCGAAAAGAACTTTATTATTCTTAGCCCTCACGTTTAGTTTTAATTGTATTTTTTCAGCTTCTACCTGGACTTGGGTGGGCTCGACAAATAGCAATTATGATACTAAAAGCAACTGGTCTACTTCCTCTTCAAGTAGCAGGCCACAGAATGGCGATGATGTAATCATCAATTCCGGAGCTCCCAATCAACCGCAATTAACTGCTAACCGCACGATTAAGAACATTACCATAAACGGTGGTACATTTGATACACGCGCTTTTACATACACAGTTTCTACCAAAACCACGGTGAATGGTGGTTCAATTACAAATACGCATTCGGCTAACACAGGTAGAATAAATACACAGAATTTCGAGATCAACAAATCCGGTGTTTTATCACTGACCAGTAACGGTATTTTATTGGTGACTGTATCAGGTGTCATGACATTTACCAATGGTATCGTTGAAAGCACATTTGATGACCTAATCATTATCAGTGACAATGCAACTGTATCCGGTGCGGATAATGAAAGCCACGTGAATGGTCCTGTAAGAAAAGTTGGAAATGATGCTTTCACATTCCCGATCGGTAATGCATCAGTTTATGCTCCAATCGGTATTTCTGATTTCAGCAGTAGTTCCAATACACAATATGCAACGGCCTATTATACAGCAACGGCACCGGTGGGTACACTGAGCGGTTCAGGTATATTGAGCAGCAAGGAATATTGGGTATTTACCAGGGCAAACGTTTCCCAAACCAGCAAAATTACAATTGCATATGATGCAGCCCAGAGAAGTGGTGGTATCACTGATTCCTCTGATCTGGCTGTCGCGGTCTTTAACGGTTCCAACTGGTTGTCCATCAATGGTGCTGCTACAGGTACCAGAACAGTTGGAAACCTAACGACTTCAGTCAGGGCTTCAGGACTTATCACAGCAGTGACATTTTCATCCCCGTTGGGATTAAATCCTTTGCCAATAGAATTACTGGATTTTAAGGCTAAAAGTGCAGCCGGCAAAATCAATATCAACTGGTCCACCATTACGGAAACAAACAATGATTATTTCACTGTTGAAAAATCAGTGGATGGCAAAGTATGGTCATCCATTGCCACCCTGGAAGGTGCAAAGAATTCAAACATGGTATTGAACTACCAAACCGCTGATGCGACTCCGGTAAATGGCCTGCAATACTACAGGTTGAAACAGACAGATATCAATGGGGCAAGCACATATTCCGCGATTGTTCCGGTAAACTTCAATCATAAGACCGCTGACAAGGTTTCATTTTATCCCAACCCGGTCAACAACATTTTGAATATTAAGCTTGATTCAGAAGAAACAGACATGGTGAGCATCGTATTAATGAATGCCATGGGACAGACAGTCATGGAAATGAATAATGTTTCAGGTCATTCATTCACCCTGGATGTTTCATCACTGGAAAATGGTGTATACTTCCTTGAAGTGGCCCGGGCAGACGGTATATCAAAAACAAAGATTATTAAAAACTAATAGTATCAGATAAAAAAGTGTTGATCGTGTGATCAATCTAAAATTCAACAATAAACGTATATTTCTTGACCTTTCATTATACACAAATACAAATACATAATTACACAAAATGAAAACAAAAAATCTATTATCAAATCTGGCATTCCCGCTGAACGGGATCCTTTCAAAATTCATCTTTAGCGGTGGGAGTATCATTTATGCACCTTATGCACCAAGGACTGAAGCCATTATCCATAAGGCCCGGCTGTGTCCAAAGGCAAAGGAAAACGACAGCCAGTATTATTATTTTATTTAACGACAATCATTGCTGAGATCAATGGTAAAACTGTGAACCGGTAACGGTATGCGGTAAAATACCAATGTATCGCAGCATGACAAACTTATTGTGTGGGTAGGGCGGGCATTCATGGTGTTCGCCCTTTTTTTATCTTCGGCGGTTCCAAAACATTGCATATACATCTTAAATAATAATTCGTCCATCCCAATCGTAAATCGTATGTCGCATATCGTAAATTTTTCCGTATAAATGACTACCTTCGCACCCTTAATTTTATGCAGCACATACGCAATTTCTGTATTATTGCCCACATCGATCATGGAAAAAGTACTTTAGCAGACAGATTGCTTGAATATACCAATACCATTTCAAAACGCGACATGATGGCGCAGGTACTGGATAATATGGATTTGGAAAGGGAGAGGGGAATCACCATCAAGAGCCATGCCATCCAGATGAACTATATGCAGGATGGCCAACCCTATATTCTGAACCTGATAGATACGCCTGGTCACGTGGATTTCAGCTACGAGGTCAGCAGAAGTATTGCCGCCTGCGAAGGCGCATTGCTGATAGTGGATGCATCACAGGGTATACAGGCCCAGACCATCAGTAACCTTTACCTGGCCATAGAACACAACCTGGAGATTATTCCGGTATTAAATAAGATGGATCTTCCCGGTGCCATGCCTGAGGAAGTGAAAGACCAGATAGTAGAACTTATCGGTTGCCCAAGGGAAGGCATTATTCCTGCCAGCGGAAAGACCGGTATGGGAGTCATGGATATTCTCGCAGCCATTGTCAAACGCGTTCCACATCCAAAAGGAGATTTGAATGCACCTCTCAAGGCCTTGATATTTGACTCTGTTTTTAACTCTTTCAGGGGCATCATCGCTTATTACAAGGTGATGGACGGCAGGATCAGGAAAGGTGAAAAAGTGAAATTTATGAATACCGACAGCGAGTATTTTGCGGACGAAGTCGGTGCGTTGAAACTCGAAATGGAACCAAGGCCTGAAGTACTGGCAGGGGATGTGGGATATATCATTACCGGCATCAAGGTGGCAAAGGAAGTAAAGGTTGGCGATACCATTACAAGTGTTGTCAAGCCTACCGCTGAAGCTATCAGGGGATTTGAGGATGTAAAACCCATGGTTTTTGCAGGCATATACCCGGTGGATACCGAAGACTACGAAGAACTGAGGGACAGTATGTCCAAACTGCAGCTAAATGATGCTTCCCTGGTCTTTGAACCGGAAAGCTCAGCAGCCCTGGGTTTTGGTTTCAGGTGCGGATTCCTTGGAATGCTGCACATGGAGATCATACAGGAAAGGTTGGAAAGGGAATTTGGAATGACCGTTATTACGACAGTTCCGAATGTGTCTTACAAAGCCTATACGAATAAAGGTGAATTGATCGAAGTGAACAATCCAAGTGATTTGCCTGACCCGAATTATATAGATTATGTTGAAGAGCCCTATATCCATGCCAATATCATTACAGCATCTGAATTTGTGGGACCTGTCATCGCGCTTTGCATGGATAAAAGGGGCACCATCAAGAACCAGGTATACCTGACTACCAATAGGGTAGAGTTGTCTTTCGAAATGCCGTTGGCAGAAGTTGTATTTGATTTTTACGATAAACTAAAGTCTATTAGTAAAGGTTATGCTTCATTTGATTATCATCCAACGGAATATAAGCTTTCACATTTGGTAAAAATGGACATCATGCTGAACAAGGAAGTAGTGGATGCATTGTCATCCATCATTCACCGTGACAGAGCCTACGACCTGGGCAAAAAGATATGCAAGAAATTGCGGGAACTGATCCCGCGCCAGCAATTTGATATAGCGATACAGGCTTCAATAGGTGCAAAGGTCATTGCACGTGAATCCCTGAGTGCGTTGCGCAAGGATGTAACGGCTAAATGTTACGGTGGTGATATCAGCAGGAAAAGGAAATTATTGGAAAAACAAAAAGAGGGCAAGAAGCGGATGCGATCGGTTGGTAGTGTAGAAATACCGCAGTCGGCGTTCATGGCCGTCTTAAAACTAGATGATTAAAAAGATTGAAATTCTTAAAATCCTATCCTGCGAGTTTTTGGAAGTTATGCATTGCATGTTTATTCTTTTTTAGCAGTTTTTCAATGGTCATTCCTGACCTTCCTGTTTTATTGAAACAGATTGAAGGTCAGCAATACAGTTGGCTCATCATACCTTCATTTGCCATTATAGCTCTTGTCACCAGGCCTATAAGCGGAAAATTATCCGATAAGGTCGGAAGGGTTTTCGTGATGTGTATCGGTGCGATTGTCACTGCACTCGCTTGCACATTTTATCTTTTTATTCCCTTTGTTTACCTGTTTTTTATCAACCGGGCTTTTCATGGCATATGTGCAGGTTTTACACCAACGGGTTTTACAGCTTACGCGGATGATATAGTGCCTTTGCAAAAGAGGGGAGAAGCAATGGGAATTGTAGGCATATTCAATAATATCGGCAATGCTTTTGGCTGGGTGATAGGCAGCAAATGCACAAATATGTTCGGACTTGATATCATGTTCATGATAGCGGCTTCCCTGGGTGTCATCGCCTATATCCTTTTTTCGACGCTCAAGGAATCGATTCCTCACAAAAGCAGTTTTTCTCTCAAAATGCTAATGATCAGAAAACATGAACTCCTTGAGAGACGTGTGCTTTTACCTGGCTTTATATTGTTTCTGGTCGTATTTTCATCGGGTGCCATACTCGCATTGATAGCCGATTTCACAACAAATATCGGCATTAAAAACAAGGGCATGTATATGGCAATATATATTCTTTCATCGCTGGTGGTAAGATTTATGGCCGGACGCTGGAGCGACCAATTCGGCAGGAAACGCATTGCCTTGCTTGGCAGTCTTATCCTGTGCATGAGCATGATTGTCCTGGCGTTCACCCACGAAATCTACATGTATTCCCTTTCTTCAGTCCTGTTTGGTGTTGGATTCGGACTTATATCACCTTCTATATTCGCATGGGCGGCTGACTTATCCCTTCCGGGATATAAAGGCAAGGCTGTGGGTACATTATTTATTTTTCTCGAAATAGGTATCATTGCGGGTTCTTCTGTAACAGGATTACTGTACAACAACAATCCTGCTAATTTCAGCATATGTTTCCTGATAAGCGGGGTGCTAGCTTTCATACCGGTATTTTTCCTGCTTGACAGGAGATTAAAGATCAGGCCGGTAAAATATCTTCAGGAAGAAGTACCGGTTGATTGAGCTTGAATCAAAAACTATAAAGCATAATACAGCTTAAAAGCAAAACTTATCTGCAAAATGGGGTGTGCAATGAAAAATGCAAAATTCTTCTACATCGATCTTCAAAAATTAAACAGCTGAAATGGTTAAAATTATGGCAAATATTTTAACCAATGTTTGATTAATGAAAATAATATAAGCATATAATTAATCTATGCATTTCTATTCTTATTAAAAAAATATATCCGCAACCACAAAAAACTTAGGCTTATTAGCAGTCATTGCCCCTGTAAAAGGCAATTATCACCTTTAAACAATTAATATATATTATTAAATATCAATTATATATACAATTAATATAAATAAATACTTGATATACTTGTCTTGCTTGATTTTCCTCTGAAATATCCAATTGGAGATATAAAAAACGGCATTTAATGATATGAAATTGCCAATTAATGGACATTTAAGGACAAATGAGAGGGTTAATGAATGGCCTTATTATTGTAATTCATTAGTAAACAATCATATATAGTGTAATTTACAGATGTAAAACAACTTGTTTACAACTGTAAAGGGTATAGTTTACAATTGTAAAGAACTATGTTTACATTTGTAAACCACTTATTTACAATTGCTAACATGATAGAAACCAAGATTTTACAGGTGTATAACCGCTCAGGACTCAGTCGAATCGACTTCGCCAATAAGCTCCATATCTCCAACGCGGTCCTTTCGCATATCACCTCCGGAAGGAACAAAGCCAGCCTGGACCTGGTCATCAATATACTGAAACACTTTCCCGAGATCAGTGCTGACTGGCTATTATTGGATAAAGGCGATATGCTTAGAGGCGAACTCGAGCACAATGCTGAGAAAATAAAAAGAAACCTGCTTTCACATATCGAAAGCATTAAGCAAACCAGTCAATCCACCATGAAAGGGCTGAATGAACTTGAAAGTAAAATTAATGAATTAACCCCTTAAAAGCATTCATGCTTTTTGATGTAAGTGTTGGTAACACTACATCAGGGTAAACCCAACTAAACGCAATTAAATTGCGTAATTTGGGTTAAAATAAGGTGGTTTGTTTGACGTTCAGGATGTGTGCATAAAACAACTCACCCAACATTTTCTGGGATTTAGCCAGGTATTCCTTATCCACACTATAAATAACGCTTGTCTTGTGGTTGACACCCTTTATTAACTGGGCATTCCTTAATTCGCTGAGATGCTGTGAGACCGTTGACTGGCTTAAGGGAAGCTTATCGACTATTTCCTGGCAGGTCTGGTCATTCTTGGCCAAAAGGATTTTTAAGATTTTGATCCTGGCAGGGTGCCCTAATGCTTTACATACTATACTTAAATCAACTTCGAAAGGTTCAAATAAGGATTTTTTGCTCATTGCCATAGGTTGCAAATATAAGTATGTTTTTGAAGTGTGCAAGTGCTTAATTCAAAAAATAAAATAAAGTTACTCTTTTAGTCATTTTTCATTTTCCAGCGCTTATGACTCCACAACCATACCTCCGGTTGTTCATGGATCCACTCCTCCAAAACGCGGGTGTGAATGGCTGTAATTTCCCCGGGCTGGTATTTTTTGTCCATTTCAACAATACATCTAGTTCGACATTCATAATAGCCTCGCTTTATTCGTTTTACACCATGAAATAATATAGGCAAATTATACTTTAAAGTTAACTTTTCAACCCCCGGCAGCACCGCTGTTTCCTGGTTCAGGAAATTGACCCACATACTGGTTTTTTTGTCAGAAGGTGATTGGTCGGCGGCAAGAATAAGGAAAAAAGGTTCAGTTTGCTGCAATATGACCTTAGCGGTCTGGCTCATGGGCACCTGGCGTACACCAAACTCTGTCCTGGCGTTGAACATGAGCTTGTCAAAATAAGGATTGGTCAAAGGTTTATAGGCTACAAAAAGATTGTTTTTCAACCATAAGGGTCCGACCCTGGATACCCATTCCCAATTACCGCTGTGGCCCATCACTACGATAGCGCTTTGCCTCTTATCATGCATTTCATCGCATAAATCAACATCGATGAAACGCATTCTTTTCATGAGTTCTTTTTTGCCAATGGTAAACCCTTTCACAGTTTCCATGACGAGGTCAGCCAGGTATCTGTAAAACTTCTTTTCTATGGATTTGAGTTCGGATTCCGTTTTTTCAGGGAATGAATTCTTGAGGTTAGTCCTTACAACCTTAACCCTGTATTTAATTAATTTGTAAAATACGATATATAGGAAATCCGAGATAAGGAATAAAAACCACATCGGCATACGGGATAAAAGCAAGAGGAGGAATATGCCCGTTTTGGAACCGATGTATTGAATGAATTTAGGCATTTTACCTATTTAAAAACTTGCAGTCTATTGATATCACGCATTTATTTGATATAACGGAAGTCATGACCGGTCTTTAAGTTAATGACAAAATGGTACATGAGGTCTATTACCTGGTCAATATCGCGCTTATTAACTGTTTCAACAGTGGTATGCATGTATTTGAGCGGAAGTGAAATAAGAGCTGATGGTACGCCTTCACCACTATAGGCAAAACTTTCTGTGTCAGTGCCCGTGCTTCTGCTGGCTGCAGCCCTTTGAAAGGGTATCTTGTTCTTTTCCGCCACCTGTATGATCATTCTGAGTAAATTATTCTGTACAGCTGGTCCATAAGTAAGTACCGGTCCATGACCACATCTCTGGTCACCCTGCTTCTTTTTATCGTATAAAGGCGAAGTTGTGTCATGGCATACATCTGTAATAATGGCCACATCCGGTTTTATTTTCCTGGATATCATCTCGGCGCCCCTCAATCCAATCTCTTCCTGCACTGCATTGACAATATATAGGCTGAAAGGCAGGCTTTTTTTATGCTCACTGATCTTCCGGGCCACTTCAGCGATCATAAAACCACCGATCCTGTTGTCAAGAGCCCTGCCTGTATAATATTTATCATTCAGTTCCATCAGCTCATCTTCGAAAACAGCGACAGAACCAACATGGATGCCCAGTTTTGCGACTTCCTCTTTTTTGGAACAGCCCACATCAATAAAGATATTATCGGTACTTGGGGTGACTTCCTTTTCGCCGGTACGAACATGAATGGCTGGCCAACCGAATATGCCTTTCACGATACCCTTATCCGTAAGGATATTGACTCGCATGGAAGGTGCTATGAGGTGGTCGGACCCACCGTTTCTGGCCACATATAAATATCCGTCATCTGTAATATATTTTACAAACCACGAGATTTCGTCAGCGTGAGCCTCTATCACCACTTTATATTTCTTGCCCGGATTGATAATCCCGGCAACCGAGCCGTAAGCATCTGAGATATACTCGTCAATATAGGGTTTCAGGTATTCCAGCCATATTTTCTGGCCTGAGGTTTCAAAACCTGTAGGGGAAGTGTTGTTGAGATAATCGTATAAGAATTTCTTACTTTTTTTATCCATTGATTTCAACGGCATTAAAATGGCAGGTCATCACTTGTTTCGCTTCCAAAATCATTGAATTCTTCAATGGCCGGAGCTTGTGACACTGATTCCCTTGGGTTTTCCTGGCTTGAAGAAGTACCTGCTTCACCGGCAGGTTCTATTTTCCAGAACTTGACATCCGTATACCATTTGCCGTTGAATTCGCGGCTTTCAACATTCACTGACAATCTTACCGCATCATTGATATTGTACCTGTTCAGTTCGTCCACTTTTTCTGCCCATCCTGTAATACATACTTTCTTTGGAAATTTGTCATTAGTTTCTATAATGAAATCCTGTTTTTGCCATGCTCCCTTTGCGCTGGTTCCTGTCTGCAGATCCAACTTCTGAATAATTCTTCCTGTAATTTCCATATCTTAAAAATTTAAACGACAAACTTACTAAAATTTAAATGGAATTAATGCCTAAGATATTCACTATTTATACATTTTATCCAGTTTGAATATCAGGACCATGTTTCCATGTTTGCAAGGATAGCTGCTTGAAAAACTGCAGGTTTCTTATTGGCTTTGGATATTTTATACAAGACTGGCGCTTTTTGACTACATTGTCTGACTTTCAAAACATTAGAAGCAAAAAAGCTTTAAAAACCTCCATAATATTGTCCAAAATATAGCATGGATGCGGTCTCACGTTAAATACAATTTGCTTAAATTGGCTTTCTTGCCTATTTTTGTGTTATTTTTTTGAAAAAATTGACAAGAGCCCACCATTACATCCTTTTGTTTTTGTCATTTGTATGTTATCCATATCTTAATTCCCAAGTCAGGAATTATAATCTGGAAGTATCATGTAAATCCAGGACATACAATTCCACCCAATCCATATTGGAATTCAAGTGGGTGCAAAGAGCTCCGGCTGTGGATACACAGAGGGTATTCAGGAAACTTAAAGCTGATTTTACCTGGGGAACCCAATACAAAATACTGAGGGATTCAGACACTACCTTCAATGATACAATTACGACCGGGGACCATTTTGAATACAAATTTGAAAAGGATATGGGTCCTGACGGCTGGACTGTATATGGCTTTATCAATGCAGGTCACAGGGTCCCGGCTCTAACCAACAGGGGCAAGATACTCATCATTGCGGATAGTTTACACAAGAGCTTCCTTGATACTGCCATGCGAATCTTCAGGAATGACCTTACTGGTGACGGCTGGCAAACTGAACTTAAATGGTTTGATTCTGCCACCACCGTGCCACAGATCAAAGCCTATATTGTCGGACGGTATAATGCGGATCCAGGCAATGTAAAAAGCGTGGTCCTGGTGGGTAACCTGGCGGTACCTTATTCCGGGGATTTTTATGAATTTACATATCCTCCTCCTGACGGACACGTGACTTCAAATGGCACCAGCCATGAGGGTGCATGGGCAGCGGATTGTTATTACGGTGACATGGGAAATCCGACCTGGCCTGATTCTGCGGTTACTAATACGGTTGGAACAGATGCAAGGAATCATAATACTCCGAATGATGGCAAATTTGATCATACTTACCTGCCCTCATTATTACAATTACAGGTCGGGCGGATTGATTTATCAGATATGCCAGCTTTCTCATTATCCGAAAGGGCTTTGCTCAAACAGTATTTTACCAAGAACCACAACTTCAGGCATAAACTCGTCAGTATCCGGGAGCGTTGCCTGGTTGATGACAATTTCGGAATTTTAGCCAATCCTCCTTTTTT
>JANWHK010000083.1 GCA_025450395.1 Bacteroidia bacterium | reverse complement strand
GCATAGCCCGATAAACTGTCATTTTGTTTTGTTTCGGCAAATCTACCTGTAGGGCTGGTTACACCGGCAGCAATGGCAACTGTTCTTGTTGCTTGTGCGTTTGCTAAATTGACTGAAAGCAAGATCAGGCCGGTTAAAAGGGTTATTCTCATTTTTTGTGTAATTATATAATTACGCAAAAATACGCATTATTCCCAGGAAAGGTGCCTGATCGCCCTTTTTGATTCAAAACATGATTGATATCAGTTAACACAAACCTTGAATGCTATTCATTCTATCAAAATTTTGCCGGTAAGCACTTTTTCTTCTTCGTAGATTGTCACAAAATAGATGCCCTTACTTAAACCCGGAAGGTCTATTTCATTTGAGGCTTGTTGTTTAAAATCCGGAATACAATAAACTATTTCTCCCAGTGAATTATACACCAACAGCGAATTGATTTTATCCTTTTCACCAATGGTAAACTTACCCGAAGTGGGATTTGGATAAATCCTGGAATCCAAATTATCCAGGCTTGCTTTTATTAACCCTGTATTCATTTCACTTATAGTACGTTTAAAAACGCCACTGCCACCGGTTGCCACATATATATCTGTACCGCTAATGACTAATGATTGTACAATGGGATTTATTATCCCCTTATTAACAGGATGCCAACTGTTGCCATTGTTGCTTGATAAAAACACGCCTCCACCATTGGTGCCCGCAAAAATATTTGCACCGCTGATGGCTAGTGATTTAATATCAGTGTTTGTCAAACCATTGCTAACATTCGTCCAATTACTTCCATTATCAGATGATAGAAACACACCTTGGTGTGTTCCTGCAAAAATATTTGCACCACTAATGGCTAATGACCTGACATTATAGTTTGTCAAACCGGCACTAACCCACATCCAACTGCTTCCATTGTCAGAGGAAAGAAAAACTCCACCATCAGTTCCTGCAAAAATATTTGAATCGCTGATGGCTAATGAGAAGACATCAAGGTCCATCAAACCATTAATAATCCGCGTCCAACTGCTTCCATTATCAGTTGATAAAAAAACGCCATGTCCATAAGTTCCAACAAAAATATTTGTATCCCTGAATGCGAGTGAATAGACATGATAGTTCATTAAACCGGTATTGACTTCATCCCAGTTATCTCCATTATTGCTTGACAAAAACACCCCGGAACTGGAAGTTCCAACAAAAATATTTGTTTTGACGACAGCTATTGCATGGATATTAAGGTTTGCCAGACCATTATTCTTCGCCGTCCAGCTATTTCCTCCATCGGTAGACAATAAAACACCAAGACCATAAGTCCCGCAAAAAATACCTGTTCCATTAATGGCTAATGTATTAACATATGAGTTTGTTAAACCACTATTCATTTGAGTCCAGCTACTTCCATTGTTGCTTGATAAAAACACCCCACCATTAGCATAAGTTCCTGCAAAAATATTTGTTCCGCTGAGGGTTAATGCGCGTATATTCGAGTTTGTCAAACCTGCATTCACCGTCTTCCAGCTGTTTCCATTGTTGGATGACAAGAACATACCAGAACCATCAACTCCTGCAAAAATATTTGTCCCGCTTATTAATATTGACCTAACGGCAGTACCAATCAAACCATTATTCACCGCCGTCCAGCTACTTCCATTATTGGATGATAAAAACACACCTCCGTCATTAATTCCTGCAAAAATATTTGTTCCGCTAACTGCCAATGAAAAGACATTTAATTCTGTCAGACCATTATTCACTGTGGTCCAGTCATGTCCATTGTTAGTTGACAAAGAAATACCATCCGAAGTCCCGGCAAAAACATTTGTACCAATTATAGCGAATGCTCTAACATTAGGGCCTGCCAAACCGTTATTCACCGACGTCCAGCTACTTCCATTGTTGCTTGATAAATACACGCCGCGATCAAATGTTCCAGCAAAAATATTTGTACCACTAATCGCTAATGACTGGATACTTGAATTCGGCAAACCGTTATTCACCGACGTCCAACTGCTTCCATTGTCAGTTGATAAAAACACCCCATCTGAAGTTCCTGCATAAATATTTGTGCCGTCAATGATCAATGATTGGACATTAATACCCGTCAAACCATTGCTGACACTTTTCCAACTGCTGCCATTGTTCGTTGACAAAAATACACCTCCGTCATTAGTTCCGGCGAAAATATTTGGCCCGCTTGTCGCTAAACATCCAACATTAGCACCGTAAGGGCCATTTGTTTGTTGCCATTGTGCATTTGAATAAGTTGCCGACAAGGCAATAAATATAGTAAGTGCTGCTTTTTTGATCCAATTGAAAACTCCTGAAATGCATTTCTGATGAATAAATTCCTTATCAGGACATTCAATTGTACAGAACCTGTCATGAGTTTTTGTTTTCATATTTCAGAAGGCCCTGGCCGCTCGGACTGGCATAATATTGTTCTTTCCTCCGTTACCTCTTCCTCCGTCTATGAACATCACCATCATGGCTAGGTCATCATCTACAGGTGATTGAGTTGAGCACCAATAATAGGTCACAATAAAATTACCCAGGTTTTTTGTATGTAAGTTGAGATACATCAAATATACTTCTTCTTCTGAAGGTAAAAACCAATCACTATACCCTCCGGAAACGTATTTGGCGCATAAATCGGCCGCGTTTGAAACATCAGAACATGCTGCCAGTATTGCCAGGGTATTGGAGGCTCCCTTGCCTACTTCTTTTGGCAATGCCCCGCTTATCTTCTTGGTTGGGCATCCCCATTTGGTCTTGAAAGACATATCAGCCAAGGCACAAACAATTCCATGCTTTCCGGTGGAATCCAGGTAAAATATGATACCGCCTGCATAAGGTATGCCCAATGCCAGTGTAGCGTCTGTGGTAAATGATTTTTCCTCGCCATATCCTGTTCCTGAACTGTTGGTGGCATAAGCTTTTATATAATATTTTGTTCCAAGATCCAATCCGGCAATCACCTGGCTGAAAACTCCTGTTCCGGTGCCAATGGCCTGGTGCGAACCTGTAACTGTAGGATTTGGTGAAGTACTCCAACATACACCCCGCTCAGTTACTGCGCCCCCGCCGTCAGAAGTGACATTTCCTCCGCAGGTGGCTGTAACCTGGGTAAATACCGTTACATCGGCTGTTGTAACAACGGGTGTTTTTACAACAACAGGCTGTGGTTGTGGCTCTTCTTTTGTCTTGCATCCTGACAAGCATAAGAAGGCAAAAGTAATGACATAAAAGTTTAGAAAGATTTTGGAGTGTTTCATGTTTGTTATGTTTAAGTTCAACAAACCTATGTATTATTTTTCTAAAAACCAAACCATTTAAACAATTGGTAAAACCGTATAAGCCTTAACGGTATTTTGACGAATTCCTGTTGTTTAAATCCTCTATTCTATTTCAATATCATGTTTATCCAAAAGCCCGATAATTCCGGCCATTGAGAATTTTGCTTTTTTAACACGGTTGATTGCAGGGTCAATGGAATAATGATGTGAGGTGCGAAAATCGACCTTTTCCAGTATGGTGTTTTGGAATGTGGCACCACTCAGGTCACAGTTATCAAAAACAGAAGCTGTCAAATCGGATTCGGTAAAATCGACTTCTACCAGGCCGCAGTTTCTAAAGCCTGTCTTCTTCGATTTGAGTTGGTAAAACGAGGAATGGTTCAGGCTGCAAGAATCAAAATCCACAGAAAAAAGAAACTCATTGCATTTTTCAAAATGTATGCCCAGGAGTTTACAAGCCTTGAACCTGATGTTCCTGAATGCCGTGTTGTTCATGTTTGCCATGCTGAGGTTACAATCCCTGAACTCACATTCTGAAAAGTTGACATCGGAGAGGTCGGTTTCCGAAAAAACACAATTGACAAAACTGCAGTTTTCATAATCTCCTTTCGGAAGATGATTTTCGGAAAAATCCTGTTTTTCAAATGACAGGTCGAAGTGGGTTTGTTCCATTTTTATCATTTCTTCTTTTTCTTTGAAGACTTGGCTTTTTTGTTGAAGTCCAGGGCAAGTCCTATCCAATAGTCAAAATCCTTTTGGGTCTTCATGCCTGTATCGTCCACCAGCACGTATCCCTTCATCGGGCGATTGGTGAAGTCCATGGTGCGGCCACCGGTTTTTTCGTTATAAGCCATAATGATTGTACCTGAACCTGTTTTAACTGGAACAAACATAAGCCGAAATTCCTGATATTTACAAATATCCGGGTCATGAAAAGCATGTTCTCCCCACAAAAACACGCCAAAAACGATAAAAACAGGTTGTTCGTATAAAAAAGCCCTTAAGATGCAGCCTTTTTTATATTTTTGCGTCTAATAAGGTATGAAGACCAAAGTAATAAGTGTTATGCTTCTGCTTGTGCTGCTGATGATCTTAGTCTCTCACCTGAAAGTCCTGTACTCTATTTTTTCCAACATTTCAGTGGAATAAAGGGCTTTCCAGACTGCAAAACGAGCTTTTCCGGAACAGGAGTTTACCCCTGATCAGTATAATTGTCTACAATAGTGGACAAGGCGGGCCAGTTTCCATTCCTGATTCATTTTCATCTGTATGAATAAAAGATAAAATTTTTCTGTTTAAATTTAAAGAAGAATGGCGATTACTATGAGGCCAAGAATCACTTCAATAATTCCAAGGATTAATCCAGCTATGGCTAAACCCTTAAGATCCTTGTTTAATCCAATGATTCCAAATACAACAGCAATTGTACCAAAAATCAATGCTCCAAAAAACAGTCCGACGATGCCTGAAACAAACGAAGTAATACTAAAGCCTCTCCCACCTTCATTATAACTTGAAATTGTTCGATATTTACCTTCATTTTTGACATTCGTTGCCGTACTAAAATTACCTGGTATAATATTATGTTTTGTTCCTTTATTAAAACCTTTCTGTTGAGAAGGAGTGGTGAGAATTGGTATATTTGCATTGCCTAACAATGTCGAATTGGTACCATCATTTACCGTAAATATATTGCCGGTCGTGTTGCCTGCCTTTTCAGATTGTTTAATGGTGGCGATATGATTTTGTTTCGGCTGTTTGACTTTGTCTTTTTTAGCTACAACCTGATAGTCGGAATTCTGTCTCCGGTTTTTCCACTCAATGTGGTAACCAGGCCTATAAATTCTTTTTTCAATTGAGCAGGAAGCCAGCATGAACAAAAGAACCAGGCCGATATACGAAAGTTGATTTGCAAGTTTCATTTTTTAAAAAATTATCAGGCTATAATTGGCCATTCCAGAATCTTTACTTATCCTCATGAAAAGAAACATCGCCGGAAGATGTAATTGTCATGGTCCACTTATGCTTACCACCGCCAGTTACTTTTCCGCTCCCGGTGAAAGGTCTCCCGCTTTCTGTTGATCCTGAAATTTTAAAATTACCCTTCTCAATGTGTTTGTAATCGGTTGTCGCTCCAACCTCTATTCTACCATAGCTTGTAGAGTTTAAAGTTACATCAGCAAATGTTTCTGTAAATGTGTTTTTTACCCTCATTGAGTGATTGGGTTCTAAACCACAACTCATCAGCAATGTTGCAATAAGCGAAAATCCTAGTCGTTTCATCCATAATGTTTTCATGATAATTAAATGTTTAAATTTGTTGTTTGATTATTTTTGAGTAGTCATATTTTGTAGGTACAAAAATTTACTTATTTTTCGGGAAACCATTATTGGTATTCAATACAATTTTATCGCAATAGGTATATTTTGCAAATATTTATATATTTTTATATGATTATATAAAATAATAAGCAAATTATAATTTTCTCATCTTAAGAAATTGCATTAAATCCTAAATATTTATACTCTTTTATTAAAATACACAAATCATTTTTACAAAGAGATTAAAAATGTTTTTTTATTTGCCTTACCTCATTGATTTTCAGATTGATTATTATAAACAACTGTATTTGTGCATATTATATTATCGAATGCTGATTTTTGCCTAACAAATGTTATTTCAAAATTTGACATTTCCAATGTTTATTTTACTATTTTCATTTCAATTAAAACTAATTTGCTTAAATTCAATTCATTACAAAAGAAAACCACAAATTGTTCTCATGCACAACTTTCCGAACCCAACTGTTGCGGAATCATCCCACTTGTTAATTCCCATACCCTGAATATTAATGCGACCATAATGGTCAACCTGGTGGACTTTAGTTTTGTCTCAACATTTAAAAATTAATATTTATGAATTCATTAAGAAACAGAGTATTGCTGATCGGTCACCTCGGCGCACAGCCTGAGACGAAGACCTTTACAAGCGGAACCAACATGGCGCGATTCAGCATCGCCACGACCGAAACCTACAAAAATGACAAAGGTGAAAAGGTGAGTGAAACCCAATGGCATAACATCGTTGCCTGGGGCAAGATCGCATTGGTGGCCAGCAAGTTTTTGGACAAGGGAAAGGAGGTGGCCATCGAGGGCAAGCTGGTAACCCGCAACTACACCGACAAGGAGGGTGTAAAACGTTATTCGACGGAAATAGTGGTCAATGAACTCCTGTTGATCGGTTCTAAACCGGAGGAGCAGGAATAATCCCGGGGCTTCAAGTGTTTAAAGGCAATTTGTATCATGACGCCGCATTCTGTTCTGAAAAACAAAAGCTATACCCTTGCTATCAGCATTACAAAACTGTCGCAATTTTTGGAGACCGGGCAAAGGGAGGATGTATTGAGTAAACTGGTGTTGAGAAGCGGGACTGCCATAGGTGCTGTTATACGCGAGGCCGATTACGCCCGCAGCAAGGTAAGTTTCCGTCACAAGATGAAAATGGCCCTGAAGGAGGTGAATGAAACGCAATATTGGCTTTCCATACTCAGGGACACGGATTACCTCGGTCAAAGGCAGTTCGAGCGGCTGGAAAAAAACTGCAATGAAATCAGTGTCATACTTGTTTCAAGCCTAAGAACAACGATACAATAGGATACCTTGGCGGAACACGCCTGCTTCTCCTCCTGTGAAACACCCCTGTGGCTTATGTTGCAGGGGTGTTTATAAAGCCCACACTACCTGAAGGTTGTGGCTATAAAGGCATGGATTACACCTGATTCAAAGCCAGGTCGGCAATGGTATTACCAATGGCCAGTGAACTTGTAGCTGCAGGACTTGGGGCGTTCAACACATGTATCTGTCCCGGCAGTTCCTTGATATAAAAATCATCTATAAGTCCGCCTTGCCTGTCACAAGCCTGGGCACGCACTCCTGCCCCACCCTTGACAAGGTCGGATGCCTGTATCTCGGGCAATAATTTTTGCAGTGCATGCGTAAAGGCAGGTTTGCTGAATGAACGGTAGAACTCCCCAAAGCCGGTGCGCCAGTATTTTCTGGCCACTTGTATAAAACCACCCCAGGTAAGTGATTCAAAAAGTTCAGCAATATTGATCTGTGATTTCTTATACCCTTCGCGCTGGAATGCCAGCACCGCATTCGGACCTGCCTCTATTTCCCCGTCTATCCTGCGTGTGAAATGCACGCCTAAAAAAGGGAAATTCGGATCGGGCACCGGGTATATGAGATTTTTCACAAGATTTCTTTTCTCTTTTTTCACTGTATAATATTCACCCCTAAACGGAATGATCCTGACTTGCAGGTCGGGAATGGTAAAGGCGGCGACCTTGTCGCAATAAAGACCGGCACAATTAATGACCAGCCTGGTTTCCACATCACCTGAAGATGTGCGGATCATAATTTTTTCGCCTGCACTTTTCACGCCTGTCACTTTGGTATTTAATTTTAACACCCCGCCTGACTGCCTGAAGACTTCTGCATATGTTTCAGCCACGACCTTGTAATCCACTATGCCTGTCTGTGGCACCACAATACCCCTGACACCGGCCGTATGGGGCTCAAGGGCCCTGATCTCGTCTCTATCGATATATTTCAAACCTGTGAGGCCATTCTCGACTCCCCGCTGGTAGATATTGTCCAAGGCACCTAATTCACTTTCGGAAGTCGCTACAATGATTTTGCCGCATAATTCAAAGGGCACGTTATGTGTTTTGCAAAATTCTATCAGTAAATGGTAACCATCCATACAGTTTTTTGCCTTCAGACTTCCGGGTTTGTAATAGATTCCACTGTGTATCACACCGCTGTTATTACCCGTTTGGTGGGCCGCTACCCTGTTTTCCTTTTCAAGAACAACAATGTTCAGTTCCGGTTTTTGTTTTTTCAATTGTAATGCCGTGGCAAGACCCACTATCCCTGCTCCTACAATGGCAACATCATATTTCATCTGCACTTTTAAGATTACTGTTTGTCTTTTAACCTGGATTCCAACACTTCAATACGCGCATTCAATTCAGCTATCAGCTTTGACTTGCGTTTGGAATTTGAATTGATAGGCCAGATAGCCATCAGCGAGAAACACAATCCCAGAACAAAACACATCAGGAACAGGAGTACAAGCGGGGCATTGCCTTCCCATACCAAGAACCTGACAAGTGTGGCCTCACTGTTCTGCAATGAAAATATGACCACAAGTACAATGATAATGAGTCCTATGATGATCTTGGTGATTTGATTACCGGGTTTTACTGCGTTTTCCATAACTTGGATTTTTTGGCAAAATTAAAGTAATTTTTTGTTTAAGCCATCTAAAATCCGCGGGGGCTGATGAAGAACATGTGAAATGCCATTCAAAAATCAAATAGCCTCCGATGGAATCCCAACTTTGGG
>JANWHK010000082.1 GCA_025450395.1 Bacteroidia bacterium | reverse complement strand
TTGTGCGCATCAAATAAGGGACAAAGTTCATAAGCTATCTCAATTGATTTACTGACCTCGTGTAACATCCGCTCCTTAAGGGAAAAATGATTTTTAGTCAGGAAATTGTTGAAATACATAAAACCGCCGCTTTTTTCGCGGACAAATACGATAGCGGTAGCAAATTCCACAATATTCATTTTTACCTGGCTATCTGTACCGATACAAACCTTTAACCGGCTACCCTTGGCTTTTTCTTTCAATATCGTTCGTTCAACCTCCTCTTTAATAGGGGTTAAGATTTCGGTTCCATCCAGTTTTCTCCATATCATACTATTCGGTTTTTGCAAAGTTTGGGAATTTAAATGATTGAAAGTTTGTCAAATTATTAAATTTAAACACAATTTATCCCAAAATTACGAACTTTTTTTAACAATTCCATAAAAATCAGTTAAATAAATTAAAAATGATACCCCCAATTCCGACAATAGTGTCCATTTTTTCTTCAAAATCAATAAAGTCTAAATTAATTGTATATTTAAGTATACATTTCTTGCTCTGAACAAACCGTTATGAATGGTCTGTGAAGACAAGAACCATGGGCTGTATTTTTACCATTTTAAGATAACTGAATCAATGCCCCATCGGTAACATTCCCTATCCAAACAGCGTCTTTAACATCTAATTTTACACTTGAAGTAAACAATAGTCCTCCACTGGTCTGTGGATCACATAACCAGAGGAACTCCAGTCCATTCAAACCGGAAGTTTTGTCCTTAATAAAATTATAATTGTTAGTGGTGATATTGGGATACTGCATTTTCAAGGCAATCTGTCTTGCCTCCTCAATCACAGGAATTTTATCCAGTTGCAGGTCTGCTCCCTTGTCCTTTCCGAGCATTTCATATAAATGGCCCAGGAAGCCAAACCCGGTAATATCGGTCATGGCAGTAACTTCAGGCATTTTTCCGAGTTCTGCTCCAATTGTATTCAAATGTGTGGCATGTTCCAAAAGTACCTTGTAGCCATCTTCCGATAAGGTTCCGTGTTTCAACGCATTCGATAACAGTCCAAGTCCCAGTGGTTTGGTCATATAGAGATAATCCCCCGGTTTGCAGGTATTGTTTCTTTTGATATGTTTTTTGTCCACCAGTCCGGTGACACAAAGCCCAAAAACCGGTTCTGAACTGTCAATGCTGTGGCCCCCTGCGATTGAAATACCAGCTTCCTTACATATTTCCCGGGCTCCCTTCAATACAAGCTGTGCTTCTTCAAGCGGAATTTTGTCTACAGGCCATCCCAATATCGACAAGGCAAGTATTGGGGTACCGCCCATGGCATAAATATCACTGAGGGCATTGGCCGCGGCAATACGGCCATAATTGTAAGCATCATTCACCACAGGCAGGAAAAAGTCTGTACTGCTGATGATGCATTGACCATTGTCCAGCTCGATGATGGCTGCATCATCACTGCTGTCAAAATCCACCAGCAGACGACTGTCCTTTAGCGTCTCATGGTGATGTAATATTGTTTTTAATTTTTCAGGCTCTATCTTACAGCCACAACCGCCACTTTTAGAAAAATCGAGTAACCTAGATGACATGATGTATCAGTACAGTCTTTTGTGTGCCATCCCTGAATATCACCACTGCATGATTCAACCCGGTTTTCTTATCAATTTTTTTCAGGATATGAAGCGACACAATATTACTTTCAGGAAACACATTGACCAACTTATGCTTCATAGTCTTTTTCTCCTCCACGCTCATGACGGCTTTTTTAAACATCAGTGGCTTTTTATTGGCCTCGGGAAGAAAATCCAACTTGACAAAACACTCCCCGTTTTTCAGGAATGTATAAATATTGCCATCAGAGGCTTTAGCCGGAGAATTGATCACCGCCAGGATGGAATCAAGTTTCTTTTCCGGTCTCAGGTGCAATATCGTATGGTTCTCACAGACAATGAAAAGCATATTGTTCCTTACATAATATGCAGCCTTTCCAACCAAGGCTTCTTTCACCTGCCTTTCAACTTCGTCATTGAGGCAGCTGAGCATGGTCGAATTGATGAGGCCAAAAGTCAGGTCCCCGTCCTCTATCAAAGTGTTCCCGCCAAACTGGTTGCACCCGCCAAAACCACTGATCCTATTGCTGTCAATCTCAAACACCAAGTACGCGTTGGCCCTTTTTGAAGGCAATATGGTCCTGTTGCTTTCAATATTGATGATCTTCCATTTATTTCCACCCAGCAAACGTTTATCCTTCAAAACGGTAATTTTGGTTTCCAGCACTTTCACAAGTTTGTAGGTGTATTTTGGTCCATTGTCTTCCGGGTACAGGATTTCAGTTTCAATAAGCTCAATGCGGGTTTCAACACCGGGCTCAAAAATAAATCCTTCTATCTCATAAGGAAAATCCTTCCACGAACTGTCAGAATGTGACCTGATCTTCAGGCAGGAAGTAATAGTGTTGTTATACGTACAGGCAATTTTTGCATCTGCGATATACCAGAGTTTGGTCACCGATTTCTGAGCATTTAGCTGCTGAAAAGAAAGAATGGTTAAAAAAAAGAGTATGAATGCGTTTTTCATTGAAGTCACAAATTTAGGTTTTATTGATTGAATTTTTCCCGGTTTCAGAAAGCAAAAACCCTGCAATTTTTTTCGGATCCAGTGTTTCGAAGGAAATTTTGACGAATTCCTGACAATTCTTTTTATTCCTGCCATTCTGATAGGCCTTGTCGTAATATTTGAAAAGGCGCTCTACCACAGTTTCCAGCTGGTTTTCCCTGGTGAGCTCACAAAGTTCCCTGCAGGCTTCATCACCTAGCCGCCTGGAAAGCGCCTGAATACAATCCACCAGGTTTTGTGTTTCATACCCGCCATAATTCCGTAGAATAAACCTCACTCTTTCCGATATGGGCAATTCAATCTCATAACCTCTGGCCAACACCATGTTTTCCCATAACTCCTTTGGTAAATAAACTTTTCCTATCGTCACACTTTCATTTTCAACCCACAATGGAATTTCAGGCGAATAATGTCTCAACGCTTCGAAGATCAGGTTATGGAAATATCCACTTCCCGGCTGTGGTTTGTTTCCAAGTGACCCGAATGCGCTTCCCTTATGGTTTGCCAATGCCTCAAGGTCCAGCACCTGGCAACCCAAATGACCCAGTTCCTGCAGGATTTCAGTTTTACCGCTACCGGTATAACCGCTGAGTATGATGATATTCCTGAACTTTTTTATTTCATGAAGGATATAATTTCTGTAGGCTTTATATCCTCCTTTCAGCACCAGTACTTCATATCCGTTCGCACTTAGGAATTCCGCCATTTTCTGGCTGCGAAGGCCCCCCCTTGCACAATACATCCTGACATTTTTGCCCGTACTGATGGTCTCCGCCTGTTTAATAAATGTGTGGCTGATCGGGTTGACCAATTCATACCCAAGCGCTATAGCCGCATCCTGTCCTTTCTGTTTATAACATTTGCCTATGAGTTCCCTGTGTTGGTCATTGAGCAAGGGCAGGTTAAAAGCATCGATGATATGGCTTTCCTTATATTCCCCTGGCGACCTGACATCCAGCAAAGGAATATCAGAGCTCAAAAATTCAACGATATTGATGGAGCGGATCATTCTTCAGGCAGGGCCAGGTTTCCATCCATTTCCAGGCTTTTAATATTGGCAACGGCGCTCCCTGCAATACCCTTGATGCTTCCATACATACCAACCGTATTGATCAGCACTTTCTCAATATGCTTCTCGCGCTCCTTCCACAAGCGCTCCATAGCGACCTTTTCGCGCGTGATTTCATTCTTGAGGCTCACAAATCCTTCCGAGATTGCTTCTATCTGGTGCCTGAATTCATTGCCCGTCAAATAATTGTAAAGCATGGTCATTTTTTCGCCCTTGTTCTCCTGGGATGCATTGGCTTCACTTATCTTTACAAGGGTCTGCCTGAGTATGATGCCAAGGCTGCGCGCTTCATTATACTGGCAAATATAGATACCTTCTTTCAACCCAAAACCTTCCATATCCTTTGGCATGGCCTGAGTGACTATTACTCCCACATCGCCGCCGGTCTGCCTGAAATCCGCCTTGAATTTTTCAATCCACAATGGCTGGAAATCCTTGGTGCGTTTACTTTCCCATACAATTGAACCACAAGGTTGGCCCAACGTATTTTTTACGGTCTGTATCAGGTCCGCACCCTTTACACCCTTGCCTATCTCGCGGATATCATCAAAAGGGAACACCTGCTTCAGCATTTCCTCGAGGGCCAGTTCCTGCACCTCGCCCTGCAACTGCATACTGCCCTGCTCAGATTTTCGTTTCATCTCCTCAACCAGTTTACTTTGGTCCTCGAGTTTTTTCTGCAATTCTTTCAGCTTGAGTTCGTTCTTCTGGTCCGCTTCCTTTCCTATTTTTTCCTTTAGTTCATTCTCCTTTTCTATCAAAAGTTTCCTGGTATTGAGTTCATGCTGGTTTTCAAGGTCTTTCATGCGCTGCAAAATTTCCATTTTCTCAACTTCCATTTTCCGCATGGATTTCAATTTTTCCTCGTTCTCTTCATTCTGCTTTTTATAGAATTCAATCTGCAACTCATTTTCCTTTACCAGCCTTGATTTCACTTGCTCTTCCAGTTCTTTCCGCTTCTTGTCGAATGCAAGGTTCTGTTCTTCCATCAATCGTTTCCGGTCTGCTTCTATCTGTTCTTTTTGCAAGCGGATGTTTTCTTCACCCTTCTTTTTCTCGGTCTGCCATTTCTCGTTGTATTCCTTCCTTAATTTATCCGCTATTTCTTTTTCTATATCCGCGGTAAGCGCGCTTTCAATACTGAATTCATGCTTGCAATTGGGACAGGTGACAAGGTTGCTTGGTTTCATAATACAATTACAAAACTAAGGTAATCAGACAATTTTCAGGCAAACTTTTTAAAAAACAAAAAAGCCGTTGTTATTGAACAACAGCTCTCTTGCATCAGCGTATGAAATGGGACATCAGATTACTAAAAACTAATTATCACATTCATTGATTTAGACGCACTCAAGGGGCAAAATGTACCAAAAGTATGATTTTATGACAAAAAAATGACAATTCCTTTATCGAAGCATTTTTCCGCAAATGCAAAGAAATACCACGGAAAAATCTCAGAATTTGACTAATATTGCAGCCTGTAAACGGCCTCATAGTTAAATGGATAGAACGAGGGTTTCCGAAGCCCTAAATCCAGGTTCGATTCCTGGTGAGGCCACCCCGTGTCAGAAAAAGCCCAAACGAAATGTCGGGCTTTTTTAATTATAATCCTTGGGCTTTTACGACACGGGGTGTGACCCGTGTTGTGATTGAAGCGCAGCGCAAATCTCTAACACGGGACCACTTGCATCTTCAACTTTTATGACTAAATTAGTGCCATGAATGATTTTGTAACGCTACCTTATTGCGTTTATGTGCTTTTTAGCGAATTGGACCACCAACTTTATGTTGGATATACAAAGAACATTCTCAAAAGAATTGAAGATCATAATAATGGAAGAAATTTAAGCACGAAAAACAGGAGACCCTTCAAATTAATTTTCCTTGAATACTATGTATTTATAGAAGATGCAAAATATCGGGAATTATATTTTAAATCATCAAAAGGGAAAAGAATGCTGAAGTTAATGCTTGCGAACACTTTCGAAAAACTAGGCTATAAATCAATCTCCAATCAAGATGATTAGATTATATTCAACTCTCCAAAAAATATATAAAGAAATAGGTTCTCATTCTTTTGGAAAAAGTGACCGAAATATATAAAACGTAGAAATTACTTTTTAAATAACGTAACTCTTCAAATAAATACACTAACTTTGTTTAAAATTGTGAAAAAACTGATACTTCTTTTATTTGTCTTGATCAACATCGACAGAGTTAACTCTCAAGCGTTAACGGTTGCTGAAGTATATGACCTTCATGTGGGAGACGAATTGGGAATTGTCAAATACAGGACTGGGGCACCCGAGTACAGGTTTATGAAGGTCATGAAAAGGACGGAAATTGGGACAGACAGCCTTCAATTAACATATTATGTCCGGACAATGGTACCCACTATGCAGGGGAAGATATTCGGTGAAGACACTTTGACAGTTTCAATTGGCTACCTTAACAGCCCCTTTTTTAAAAACTATGTGGAGGGTGATACAACCATTGAAAATAAGATTTGGATGTACACGATCCAATCCTGGGACAGCACCTATTCAGACGCATGCGGCAGCCTGGTCAATTGGAGGTATTATTCTTTTAGTGGAGAACCATACCACGAAGTAAAGGAGACCTTGGTCTATAAAGGTTTAGGCGTTCTGAAAAGATGGTATTATAGTGAGGGTGGACCTTATTCAGAGCAGAGAGATAAGGAATACCTGGAATATTATATCAAGGACGGTGTACTTTGTGGAAACAAGAAGGCTTTCCCTTTATCGACAAACCAAATTGAACATGGACGCCCAGGGATAATCTATCCAAATCCTGTCGCGGGAGTTCTTTTTATATCCGGGGTTCCTGAATTTTCGTTCAGCTTAACAAATTTGCAGGGACTTGAATTGATGACTGGTGCAGGAACTGAAAACCAGGCCATACACATAGAGCATCTTCCGGCTGGAGCCTACTTCATATTGATCAGTAATGGCAGCACACAACTAAGTTATAAGGTCCTGATAGAATAGACATCTATTTTCGCGAAAAGTTCAGTGGTGAATGTCACTGCTTACTTGAAATTGTGCATTGATAAAGAATAACATACAAGTGTGCCTCTGGTCACTAAAACGAATACCTGATAAATAAATTGGACGGAATGAAAAAGATATACCGATAATTATACGGGGATTTATGATGCGTACTCATGGAGGGCGTGAGTGGATAATTCTCCACGAATTCCGTTCTTGTTCTTGTTAAATATATAGCAGTTTCAAGGGCCAGGCTGAATTTCCTGTTAAAACGATAATGGATCCTGGAGAATATTGAAAACCCATTTTCCTTGATCATAGAATGTTTACTAATCACCTCGACATCAGATTTGAATGTTTTGAATGTGTCCTCATACTGATAGATATACGCAAGGCCGGAATAGATCTGCCAGTGTTTTCTTTGAAACACCAGGTAACTGTATGAAGGTGACAGAAATAATCTTAAACGTTTGGTCTCGTTGGGAAGCCCGTTGACAGAATCCTTTGATTTTTTGCTTTTCCCATTTATACTGAAGCCAAGCGTATGTCTTTTATAATTGTATTGCAATTCGAAAGGAATTTTGGAATAAAAGAAATTTGCAGGATTGTCCTTTTTACTCAGGTTTAAGATCGGATTTAAAGATACAAGCAAATGTAAACCATGTTTCCTGTAAGTTCTGAAGGTTGAATCCGTCTTATGTGCAGCCGTCATTACGCCTGGCAAAAGCAGGGTACAAACAAGTAAATAAAGATGTCTCCTCATGGCCTTATGGGTTAAATGGTGACGAGAATTTTTTATCTGTTGTCAGCACATTGTCATCCAGAGTCTTGAGAAATGCGATCAGCTCATCTCTGGCTGACCCTGCCAGCCAAATCGGCCTCGGACCATTAGTTCCACCCAATTCCCAACTGAGATTAGGGTTGGCCTTAATCCCACCAGAATAGAAGTCTATTACCTCTTCAAGTGTTTCTTTCCTGCCATCGTGCATATATGGCGCTGTTTTGGATATATTCCTTAGACCCGGGACCTTAAACAAGCCATTCCTTCCTTTATCAGCATCCACCTCATCCAGGCCGATATTTGCAAATTTTATCGTGTTTCCGCCACCGCCCCCCCACCACCCCTTAAAAAATGCCTCATCATCGGTGATGAAGTGACATACACTGCATTCATCCAGAAATATCGTCATTCCTCCTTTTTCAGAAGATGTAAAATCCGAAAAATTATTTAGCAACCCTGCATCGAACCTGCTGTTGTAACTCACAATGGAAAAGAGGAACTGTCCAAGACATTCACGCATGCGTTCAGCAGTAATTTTATCATTTCCATAACATTTTTGGAATAAAGACCTGTAATATGGAAGATTCCCGACCTTTTCGGCTATAAGATCAATACGTTCAAAACCCATTTCAATGTGATTGGCTATAGGGCCAAATACCATATCCTCAATCATGGTATCCCTCGCATCCCAAAAATAACCGATGCTTGCAACTTCTATAAGATTACTGATTCCCATCGAATTCCTCAAGGTTTGCTTCTCTTCAAACCCTCTACTGAATGGAACAATATCTGAAAAGGCATTCTTCTGTGAATGGCAGGAAGCGCAGGCAACTGAATTGTTAATTGACAATGACTTGTCATAGAACAATACCCGCCCTATCGTGGCTTTGTTATTGTCTATAATGGTAGAATCCTCATAAAATACATTTTTTACTCCCGAAGGGGTGTTGACTTTATTGTATTCATATGTCTGAACCGGAAGATAGAGCCTGACACCTCCGAGATCGGGCTGCACAGGGATCTTCCTGCAATTATAACTGATGACCACAAGTAAAATCATTAGGAAGCCCGAAAGCATCAGTTTTTTCATATGTGAGTTTTATATGCTATTAATACAATTTTTTATCCCATAACCCCCAAACAAACTTAAAACTTCCTGAAATTTTTATTTTTTTGCGCACAATTATCCGCCATTTTCTGTCGCGCAACCCACTGTCATACCTTAAATTCTTGACTCAGTCACATGGGCAAAAAAATACACTGCCTGTAAATTGCTTTACATCCTATACCATTTAAAACGAAAACTTGATAAATACATTGGAAGGAAAAGCATACGTGCGGTTACTCTGGTAATATGACTTGTAAGCATTCATCGAAGGGGTAAGCGGATAGTCCTCCTTGTATTCGGTCCTTGTACGTGTAAAATAGAAAGCCGATTCAAGTTCCAGGCTTAAATGCCTGTTCAAACGGTAATTTACCCTGAAAAACACATCCGCGCCTTCTTCAATCAATGCATAGCTTTTAGTAGTTACCTCGATTTTCGATATGACCTTGTTCAACCTATCCTCGTAGTTGTATATATAACCCACACCCATGAAATATTTCCAGCGTTTATTTGAATAAAACCTATAACTGTAGTAAGGGGCTAAAGAAACTTTTAAATCGTCAGTCTCTGTTGGGAGTCCGTTCACATCATCCGAGAATTTCCTGCGATTGCCGTCGATGCCTATTCCAAGGTTGTGCCCCTTGTAATTATATTGCAATTCGAATTGCACTTTGGAATAAAAGAAATTTTCCATGCTGTCCTTTCTGCTCATCCATTTGACCATTGGCTTGATCGATGCAAGTACATGAAAACCTTGTTTCCTTTTCAGTGAATCTCCGGATTTCCCGGCACACAATAAACCCGTCGTCCCTATAACAAATACAAGGAGCGTTAATATATTCCTCTGCATAATTTAATCAATAAATGGCGTTGAGAATTTCACATCTGTAGTCACCACATTATCATCCAGGGTTTTCAGGAATGCAATCAAGTCTGATTTTTCCTGCTCGGTAAATTCAAATCTCCTGGGTTTACCAAACTCTCTTAATTTTGAAGATAACCTTGGATTATCCTCTATATTCTTGCTATAGTGTTCCAGCACTTCCTCAAGCGTCTTGAACCTGCCGTCATGCATATAAGGCGCGGTTTTGGATATATTCCTCAATCGCGGAATTTTATATTCCCCATTGATTCCCGGATCCAAATCATTTATTTCCAAACCGATATTGGCAAATTTTGTATTGCTTGAACCATAAGAGCTTGGGAATGAATTACTGATAAGATGGCAGCTATTGCAGCCATTATTAATGAATATATCTTTCCCGCGATATTCCTGGTACGTGAACTGAGGAACTCCCCTGATTAAATTTTCATCAAACTTGCTATTGAAACCGGCGATTGAAAAAAGGAATTGAGCAAGGCTTTCCCGCATGCGATAGGTTGTAATTTTATCGTCGCCATAACAACTGACAAACAGTGGCTTGTAATATGGAAGATTACTGATTTTTTCCGCAATCAGGTCGATGCGTTCAAATCCCATCTCGATATGGTTGGCAATCGGTGCAAATACCATGTTTTCAATCTGTTTTTCCCTGGCATCCCAAAAATAACCGACATTGATTTCATCCCTGAGATTACTTATTGCCATTGAATTCCTGATGGTTAGTTTTTCTTCAAATCCTGTACTCAGGGAACTTACATCTGAAAATGCATTTTTCTGTAAATGGCAGGACGCACATGCAATAGAATTGTTGATGGATAACGCTTTGTCATAAAACAATACACGACCTATAGTAGCCTTGAAATTATTTATGATACTATTGTCTTCGTACCTGAGAACCTGGTCGCCAATGGGCGACTTGACAATATGATACTCATAGGGTATTCTCGGTAGATCGAGTTTAACTTCACCGGGATTGGGTTTAGTTTCAGATTTCCTGCAATTGTAACTGATGAAAATGGAAATCACAGCCAGGTTTAAAAGGATGAGTTTTTTCATGGTTCAGGTTTATTGTTTAACAAAGTTAAAATAAACTAAACAAATTCCAAACATTTATTGAAATTTTTGACAAACAACTGACAGAGAACTCAATTGTTGAATTTTTCCCAAACAGTTAACGATTACCCTAGCCTTCTAAAACATTCGCAGAAAACGGGTTTTTACGGTTTCCCACATCGTATGTCGTATGTCGTACATCGTACATTCTCAGACTGTCATAATCTCCTTCTCCTTCTCAACTATCATCTGGTCAATTTTTGTAATGATGGCATCCAGCTGTTTCTGCACTTTGGCTTCTGCATCCTTGGCTTCATCTTCACTTAATCCGTCCTTCTGGAGTTTCTTGATCTTCTCGTTGGTATCCTTGCGGTAATTCCTGGCCACGATTTTGCTGTTCTCGCCTTCGTGTTTCACCATTTTCACCAGTTGCACCCTGCGTTCCTCCGTGAGGGAAGGAATGGTGATCCTTATGGAAATCCCGTCATTATTGGGGGCAAAGCCTAAATTACTGTTGATAATGGCCCTTTCAATATCTGCCACGATCTGTTTTTCCCAGGGTTGAACCATGATGGTCCGCGCATCGGGAGAAGAAACATTGGCAACCTGAGTCAGCGGGACCGGAGAGCCATAATACTCAACCATCACACTTTCCAGCATGCCTGGCGAGGCTTTTCCAGCCCTGATGTTGGAAAACTCGTGTATGGTATGATTGGTGCACTTTTCCAGGTTATTGGTAAACTCTTTTAATACATCACTGATTGTCTGGCTCATGTTAATTGGATTTCGTTATGCAAATGAAAAGATTTATTAAAACTTATAAAAATTTTTTTTATCAAACTTTAATTTAAACCACAAAAATTGCTTGTTATGACAATAATTACTTACCTTTGCGGTTATAAAAAACCTTAAAATATGTCAATTCTTTTCTTAGGAAATTTAGGAGCAACAGAAATCATTCTGATCCTTGCTGTCATTTTGTTAATGTTTGGCGGTAAAAAAATTCCGGAACTTATGCGTGGCCTTGGCAACGGCATCCGTGAATTCAATGACGCCAAAAGCAATGTAAAAAGCGAAATTGAAAAAGGCATGAAAGAAAAACCTTCAGATACTGAAGGCAAATAGTTTGTTGCTGTTTGATGAAAAAACGCTTTTCTTCCTTATCTGAGATCAGGGACCAGGTTTCAAGCGCAAAGATAGCTTTGCCGGAAATTGTGGATTATTATCTCTCCCGGATTCAACAATTCAATCATTTAAATGCCTTCCTGGAGGTCTATGCTGATGAAGCAAGGTCTGCCGCTGTCCATATCCAGCAAAAAATGGAACAGGGCAAGGCCGGGCTACTGGCAGGCATGGTGATAGCCATCAAGGACAATATTGTTTACAAGGGCCATTCCTCAACAGCTTCATCAAAAATACTGAAAGGGTTTGAATCCCTTTTCTCAGCTACTGTAATAGAGCGGTTGCTCGCAGAAGATGTCATCATTATTGGTCGTACCAATTGTGATGAATTCGCCATGGGTGCCAGCAATGAGAACTCGGGTTTCGGACCGGTGCTGAATGCCCAGGATGAAACAAGGGTTCCCGGCGGCAGCAGTGGTGGAAGTGCCGTAGCTGTTCAGGCTGACATGTGCCTGGCTTCCCTGGGAAGTGATACCGGCGGTTCCATAAGACAACCTGCCGCATTTACGGGCCTGTATGGCATATACCCCACTTATGGCGTTGTGAGCAGGTGGGGCCTGATCGCATTCGCCAGCAGTTTTGACCAGATTGGCCCATTCACCTCATCGGTTTCAGATATGTCATTGCTATTGAATATCATCACCGGTGTGGATGAACACGATGCCACCATGTACCGGAAACCTTCCCTCAATATTCAATTGAAGAAGGAACAGAAGCCGCTGCGCATCGCTTATATCAAGGACTGCATTGAACATGCCGGTCTGGATCCACATATAAAAAACTCCACCGAGGCTTTTATCGCTGAATTAAAACAAAAAGGACACCAGGTGGAAGGCATAGCCTTTCCTTATCTGGACCAAATGGTGCCCTGCTACCAGGTGCTTACCACCGCAGAGGCAAGCAGCAACCTGAGCCGTTTCTCCGGGCTCGCTTATGGATACAGGAGTCCTGGCGCCAAAGACCTCGAAACCACCTTCAAGAGATCGCGCACGGAAGGATTTGGCGCTGAGGTTAAACGCAGGATCATGCTGGGTACTTTTGTCCTGAGCAGCGATTATTATGATGCATATTATACCAAGGCGCAAAAAGTAAGGCAACTGATCAGGCAAAAGACATTTGACATATTCAAGGACTATGATGTGATTGTCACACCTACGACAAGCACAGTTGCATTTAAGATTGGCGAAAAATCAAGCAACCCTGTTGCCATGTATCTTGCCGACCTTTATACAGTTCAGGCTAACCTGGCCGGGATTCCCGCCTTATCCATCCCATATGGCACACACCCTGAAAATGGCTTGCCGATAGGCATGCAGCTTATGGGAAACAGTTTTAATGAGGAACTCCTGTTAAACCTGGCCAACGCATTTGTTTAACACCATTCCATTTGTCATGACCGCGTAAAAAATTGTCATGTTTGGGTAAAACTTGCATAATGCCAAGCGGCAGTTCAAAATAAGACTTATCTTTGCTTAACTGTGAATGTGCCAAAAAACAAATATCTTGTTCTTGTTTTGTTGAATTTCCTGTTTGCCGGCTCACAATATACCATGGGCCAGATAAAGGCTCCCTCGATTGAATGTATTAAAAATATTACGGGTTTCAGCTATACTCCTCCAGGCGGATTAACACTGGCTTCGGCCAAATGGACCTTCGGGGACGGGTCGAATGCCACTACATTATCTCCATACTATATTTATAAATCCACGGGTTATTTCACGGTAAGGATACAGGCCACTTTCACCAATAACACCACTGTTACAGACAGTCATAAGATCCAAGTCGTGGGGCTCCCAAAAGTTTCCTATTCTTACCTGCCAAAGAGTGACAGTTGTTTCACAAACAACAATATATGTTTTAAAGACAGCAGCAGGCCCGCAGCATTGAACCAGACCATCATCAGGCGATTATTGGTATGGGGAGACGGAGACTACAACATGTCTTACACCCCGGGATTTGGAGATGAATTATGCCATCATTACAAAGTCACGGACAAATACCTGGTCAAGATGGAAGTCATTGATGTATATGGTTGCAAAAACAGCCAGACTTCCTATATCAGTATCATAGAACAGTCAACTGCTGATTTCAGCGTCACTAATATCTTCAAGGACTGCTTCACCAAACGGGTATGCATCAGCAACAGGTCCAGGGGTGTGAACGCGAATACCGCTTCCTATAAATGGATTACGGACAATACTTACACCGATACCAATAAATATTTCACAGCCCCGAAATGCATTGATTTCACAAGCAATAAAACCATATCTACCAAATTGGTGCTACGGGATAAAAATGGCTGTATGGATTCATTAGAACAGGTCTATTTCGTCTATATTGATTCGTTTCCAACCAAAATGACACTGAAGGACACGTCAGTTTGTTATGCGTCAGGGACGTGGAACCTTGCATCCGTAAAATTTGTCCAGAATGACCAGATGGTATGGAGCCTTGACAATCAAACCACCACCTTTACAGGTTCAAATACGTTCACGTTTAATGCCAAGACCAGCGGCCTGTTACCCGGACAGCACACCGTCAAATGTCTTATTGTCAGGGGTGCCTGCTCCACCATTCTAACCCATAAATTCACTGTCAAAGGACCCATAGCAGCCATGAAAATCCTGGATAATAACCAGTGTTTAACAAACCGGCAGGTCTTTTTTGTTGATGACTCAAGATTCATTGACAGAAAAAATGCAATTTATCATTGGACCGTCAAAGATCCTTATGCAGATACCTGCACCATCCACAGGGCCAGGAATATCAATACCTATACGAACTGCATGTATGCGCTCGACTGGTATACCAAACACCAGTATACTGCATCAACAAACCAAAACCCCGTTACATTATGGGTAAAGGATACTGTCAGCGGATGCATGGATGAAATAACAGGCTATGTCAACCTGAAAGTATGCAGCCCCTTGTTGAATAACGGCACCTTCTTATGCCCGGGGGACGTATTCGGGAAAGATCCATTGCCTTCAGACCCGAAATTTATTTCACTTGACAGCGGCAAGACCTGGAAAAAATTCCCGATTACCCTTGATAAGTCACTTTCCGGCAAATTTGACATAGGATTTATTTTTGAAACCATATTGACTGAATGGGGAGAAAATACAGGAAATGATTCTATCCGTATCAGGCTTGATCCCAAAATAATTTATGACACCGTTTTCATGAGTGATTACCTGGATATACAACCCTATAAAACAGATTCTGTATTTTTTAAGTTCTACGGCAACTGCAACCCTTTCAGGCTTTCTGTGCATTTTAAGGATGGTATTTTTTATGGCGGAGAAACACTGCGAATCAAGTGGGACGATGGAAGCAACTATGACCGTACATTTTGGGATACAACCAAGGTGGATTCAGTTTTTCATATCTATTCGGGAACCGGGTTCAACCGCCTGATCAGGGTAAGCCTGCTCAACCGGAATAACTGTGAAACCACGTATGCACTGGCGAAAAAAGCCGGGAAGCTAATAAACATCAATAATATTGTCCCATATTACTGTGATGCTGATACACCTATCTGCTTCAAGCCAAGTGTATTTGATATTGCTAAAAACTATCCATGGAACTCAAACCAGGGACTCAATACAGTCTCATGGAAATTTTCGGACAGCTCCGGTATCATCAACCAGTTCGCCCACTGTCACCTGTTCACGAATAAGGGGAAACATACCTACAAAATGATAGTGAATGAAGCCGGAGGATGCAGTGACACCCTTTCAGGTTCATTATTTATACAGGACCTGAAGGCCAATGTAAAAAACACGTCAAAGGAGATTTATTGTTCAGAGTTAAAACAGTTTTTTGACTCATCGAGCTGCTTAGTCTACAAATATGACAGTATCACCCGCTATGTATGGGACTTCGGAACCGGAACCTTCAGCAATCCGCAGAAGGACCCGTTCAAGTCACTGAACACTTCCGCAGAAACCATTCTTGTTACACATGCCGTTTCAACGCTTAAGGGCTGCGTAGACACTGTGCGGTTTGACCTGAAAATAGTAGGTTCACATCCTTATTTCAAGATAAGGGATACCATAGGATGCGATTCCCTGGGTGCAGTGTTTATGAATTTATCAAAGAACTGTCGCGGTTTTATCTGGGAGTTCGGCGATTCGGGACAGACCAGTTTTTCAACCGACAACAAACAAAATGCAGGTTTCAATTATACCAAGCCTGGACGTTATAATATCCAACTATATGGATATGATTCCTTTTACAATCCTTCAACGAATGCTGTGTACTTTTGCAACAGTGTCTTTCCTGACCCCCTTTACCAAAAAGACAGCATCCGCTCTGTCTTGATTTTACCCCATCGCACGACCGGTATCATAAGCCGCGATACCATATGTCTTGGCACCAAACTGGATCTGGCGAGTTTAAGTGATTCTGCCTATGGTTATGACCGATGGAAAATGGGAGATGATTCAAGTTATATCCGCACTTCCGGCAGCAAGATCACCCACAAATACCTCAAAAATGGAACTTACCTTGTCAGTCTGTACCCTGAATATTCTATACCCGCCTATAATATATGCAGGGATAGCGCTTTCAAAACCATCACTGTAATTGGGGTAAAGGCCGACTTTGACCTGGATACAAAAAACAAGGCCCCGGTATTCCTTTTCCACAATAAATCATCTCCCGGACATGCGATGCTGAACTGGGATTTTGGACAATTGGCATCAGGACAAAACAACTTTTCTTCAGAACAGGACCCTTCACACAACTATGGTTATGATACTGGAAATTATATCGTTTGTTTAAGGGCTTCACTGCCGTTCGGATGCGCAGATACAGTCTGTAAAAACATATTCAATGATTACCTTGCCGACCTGATGTTATTTAATGTGTTTACGCCTGGGAATGTAGATGACAAGAATGACCAATTCGACATACTGATAGAAGGCGAAAGTTATTATCACCTGAGTATATTTGACAGGTGGGGCGTATTGGTATATGAGGGCCTGGAGGATGCTGACAATACAATGAAGGTCAATTGGAATGGGAGGGTCATGAATACGGGGAATGAATGCGCCTCCGGCACCTATTACTATATTTTTGATTACAAGCTGAAAACAAATCCTGAAAACATGAATACCATAAATGGTGTGATTACCCTGATCAGGTAATCAGTTTGCTTTTCCCTTTTTATTAAAAACCTCTTTGCCTCTTCGCTTCATACAAAAGAATAGCCGAGGCAACGGACACGTTCATGCTGTCAATTTTCCCAAGCATCGGTATTTTCACATTCTTATAGGCATAATTCACCCAAGCCTCAGAAACCCCACTTGCTTCAGTTCCCACAACGATTGCAGAGGATTGTTTATAATCCTGCAAATAATAGTCTGTTGCCTCGTTCAAATTGGTGCAAAATGTCCTGATCCTTTTTTTATTTAACCATTCCATGGTTTCCTTGTTTCCGGCAATGGCCAGGGGCACTGTAAACACGGTTCCGAGACTTGAGCGGATAATATTGGGGTTATAGATATCGGTGGGCAGATCACAACAGATCACAGCATCAATGGCTGCAGCGTCTGCTGTTCTTAATATTGCTCCCAGGTTCCCCGGCTTTTCAACTGCTTCCACAATTAATATCAAGGGGTTTTCAGGCAACTGTATGTCCTCCAATGTCAAGGTTTTCGTTTTTATGATGCCAATCATGCCACCCGTGGTTTCCCTATAGCTGATTTTTGCAAACAGGTCCTTGTCCAATTCAATTAGATCAATATTTGCATGACCCTTTAACAGTTTCTGTATAAGGTCCTGGCTGGCCAGTTCCCTTATGTAAAAAACAGAATGAAATTCCATGCCGGATAAAAGGGCCATTTCTATTTCCTTTTCACCTTCCACAGGTGCCAGTTGAAGTTGTTTCCTGGTCCTTGATTTTTCAAGACTCTGCAAAAACTTAAACTTTGGATTGGCCGCACTTGATATGAATTGTGCCTGTTTGATGTTATTTAAGATTTAAAAAAGTCTTAACCGACGAACTGAATATTTTTGTTTTATCCTCAGCCGAAATATGTTCATTTTCTTCAATGAATTTCCCATGTTCCAGGTCGCCTAGCGGAAAGGGATAATCCGTGCCATAACAAATTTTATCCGCGCCAAACAGATCCAGTAAATATTCGAATGACTTACTATCATGCGTGATGCCATCCACCCAGAATTTTCCGACATAATCCTTTGGATTCCTTACATCATTCAGGTTTACCAGGTCAGGCCTCACAGCCCATCCATGCGCTATCCTGCCGAGGGTAAATGGGAAAGAACCACCTGCATGTGCAAACATGACCCTCAGTTTCGGGAATTTGTCAAAAATCCCCCCGAATATCATGCTGCAAATAGCTCTGCTGGTTTCGGCCGGCATACCTACCAGCCAGGGCAGCCAGAATTTCTGTATATATTCCTCACCCATCATTTCCCAGGGATGTATGAACAAGGCTATGCCAAGACTTTCAGCTGCCTCATAAAACGGCAGGAACCTGTCATCGTCCAGGTTGACCTTATTGATGTTCGACCCGATCTGCACCCCGGGCACACCCATTGATTTTAATCTTTGAAGTTCCCGGATGGCCAGTGGTATATCCTGCATGGGCAATGTCCCGAGCGGAATGAACTTGTCAGGATGTGCTGCATGCACACCTGCAATGTGGTCATTCAGGAAGGACGCCCACCAGGCGGCATCCTTGGGTTTTGCCCAGTAGTTAAAAAGTACGGGAACAGTGCACAACACCATCTTGTCTACATGGTTGGCAGACATATCCCATAATATGGCCTCGGGGTTGAAACAGTTCTCTTCTACTTTCCTGAAAAACTTGCCGTCATCCCTGAGCATCCTCGCCGTTTTTGTCTTTTCATCCTGTTCAAGGTAGATGAATCCCCCATAGCCAAATTTATACTTTAAATCGGGCCAGGAGGCAGGCATAATATGGGCGTGGCAATCAATTTTCAATTCGGCAAAGTTAAGATATTCAACATTCAAAAAAAATCCCTTATTATTGTACACTAACATGAAAATCAACATCCTTAAAATCACAGTCATGGCCCTTGCGCTTGTGGTTACAGCGTGTTACGGGCAGAAACCAAAAACCCAGATTGCATCTCATATACCACCTGACGAGGCCAAGAGAAGAAGCTATAGCACCCTTATCTGGAGCAATGAAAGTGAATTCATAATATCCGACAGGGCAAAGGATGGCTCATTTTTTACGGTTTACAATGGGAAAACCCTGAAAAAAACAAGCCACTTCAGACTTGATTACCCGGAAATAGACGGCAGGGATGCAGACTGGGTCAAAAGACTGTTCCATGAGGACAACATTACCAGCATATATGGTTATTACAATAAAAAGGAGGATGCAGTGAAGGTCTATGGGACCATCCATGACAGGAAGAACAAAACCATAAAGAAAGAAACAGTCCTGATGGAGAGTTATGCAAGGAAAAGGAAAAATATCGGATCACTTTCAACCATTGTCAGCAACGACAGAAGCAAAATTCTTGTATTCAGGGAGCCTGCCGGAAAAAAATATGAAGATGAAAAGATGGAAATGGCACTCTATGACAATGACCTTAAAAAAATATGGAGCAAGGAACTCTCATTTCCATACAAGAACAGGTCTATCAATGTACAGGAAATCCTGGTTACCAATGAAGGCCAGGTATCCATCATTGCATTTTGGTCTCCGTCCAAAGAGGATGTTAAGGAAGACCCGTCACTAAAAGACCAGATCATCTTCAAGTTATTTGGCGTTACTGAAGACAATGACGCCCTGGAAGAAATTGAAATTTCAGAAGGGGGCAAGGCCCTGAGTTCATGCCAGGGAATGATCATTGACGATTTATCCAACACCATTGTTTTTTCAGGATTTTACAGGGACGATAAAATAAAAAAGAGGAATAACTACAGCGTGAACGGCATCTACTATATCAAGTTAAACGCCGCCTCCTGGAAGATGGATGTCATCAAATTCAATGTGATAGAGGAGAAAACGCTGACAGAGATAATCGTGGGTTCCAACACTTCCGAAAGAGCCGCGATAAAGGCCCAAAAAGCGGTTGAAAAAGGCTATGGCATTAGTAACCTGCTATTGAAGGGCACCTATTTTTACGCGGATGGCAGTATAAAAATGCTATCCCAGGTACAATACGTCGTTGAGAGATGCACCACAAACCCTAAAACAGGCACCACTACGTGCAACTATTATTACCACAACAACCAGATCGTTGAGTTTAACCTGTCCGGTGAAGGAGACCTCAATAATACGCTTATCGTGCCTAAAACACAGGTGATGGTCAACTCGGATCATTTTAATGGCCATATCATGCTGATGGGTACTTCAAAAACCTATTACCTGTATAATGACAACGATGCGAATTACAACCCCAAAAAAATGGCCAAGAGAAATAACAACAATTTCTTCTATGGCTTTAACGGTAGCAAAAAATCAAGGTTGTGTTATGTTTATTTTGATGGAAAAGGCAAACCTGTCAAGATGCCGATGGTTGACCACTGGAAACAGAATATTTTCATTTACCCAAGTGAATATGTGAGACTGGATGACAAAACCATTGTCACCTGGGGAAAGATCAGGAAGGGAAAGGAACTTATCCTGATGAAGATTTCCATTGATGATTGAAATAGGGTAAAAGTTAACCCGACAACTTTTCGAGTATGTGAAACACTGCCGGGCAAACGCCTGAATTTACCAGTGTCAGTTGCTTTCTCTTGACAAAAACGTCTTCATCCGTGTAGGGAAATCTTGCGCAGTCAGAAGGTCTAACGTCATATATCCTGCATGTATTATCATTGTTCAGGAACACACAGGGTGATTGTTTCACCACAAAATCATTATCCTCATCCAGTTTCAGGTAGGTTTCAATAAAATCAGACTCCTTTATCGCAAGAAACTTACTGATGCGTTTAATATCGGTGGTCTTAAAGGTCGGACTATGGTTTTTACAGCAATTGGCACAATCCAGGCAATGGATTTTTTCAAAAGCTTCTTCATGCAATGCCGGGAGTTGCCTGATCAAAGCACTTTCATTGACATTCTCCAGATATCTCCTGAACTGCTTTTTTTTATCCTTGCTTTTCTTTTTCCAGTTTGGGTCTTTACTCCAATCCATAAGTCTAAATGATTCTTTTTATGACATGGGTGAGGTAAGCCAGTTTGCCATCTATCAGCATGCCCTCAGGTTTTAGCTCATTAATCTTCACTTTTCCACTGGCGTGAATCACCTGGCGCTGGTCCAGCATCAAGCCCACATGTGACACCTTTTCTGAAGCCGGGGTGGTGAAAAACACCAGGTCACAGGGCTTTATATCTTTATATGCCACCTGCTCGCCAATCAGCACTTGCTGGATTGTGTCCCTCGGCAACATGATTCCGCATGATTTATATACCACCTGCATAAAACCGGAACAATCAATCCCCATAAAGGTCCTGCCGCCCCATAAATATGGGGTGTTGAGAAAAGTCTGAGCTGTCTTGGCCACCCTTAAGGGCAAAGGCAAATGGTGGTTGGTCTTCAGCTTTTTTTCAAGCGTGAATTTTTCGCCATCTATTTGTATCATCCCTGATTCGGGAATATTGGCCCCGCATGGTATCATTAGTTTCTGGTGCCTGGCAACGGCCTCAAGGAACAAGGCGTCGCTTACAAGTTCAAATTCCTGGTATTCCACATAAGCATTGACATGAATCCAGCCTTCGTACCCGTCAAAATCCATCTTTATCCTCAACCAGTCATCGGCCTTTTCAAGAATATTGTAAGATTCCCCGAATATCAGGCTTGTCACCATTTCCGCACCTGAACGCGGCTCTCTCCTGAGCGGGATATAGGTTTGCAGGCAAGTTCCTTTGTCCACTACTGTAATGGTTTATATATGCAATCTTGATTTCCTGTCCAACAACACTTTCTCGGTTTCCACTCTTTCAGGATCGGGCACACAACAATCAACCGGGCAAACTGCCGCGCATTGGGGCTCTTCATGAAAACCCATGCATTCAGTGCATTTGTCAGGTACAATGAAATATACTTCATTGCTGATGGGCGCAAACTTATCATCCACTCCTACGACTGTGCTGTCTGAAAGCGTAAAGGTGCCTTCAACGCTGGTACCGTCCTTGATACGCCACTCAACACCACTTTCATAGATGGCATTGTTGGGACATTCAGGTTCACAGGCACCACAGTTGATACAATCGTCAGTTATTTTAATGGCCATAAGTTATTTTCTTTTCTGCAAATTTCGCTATAATTTTTAAGATTATA
>JANWHK010000081.1 GCA_025450395.1 Bacteroidia bacterium | reverse complement strand
GTAAAGGAAAAACAAAGAACTGACCAGAAAAAAATGATGAGTTCCTGTTGATATTTGGAAATGAAATGTTTAATGGTTTCGCGGAATTATTTGGCGTAACTCAGCTTTACTACAATATTTTCTGAAACGCCAAGTTTTAATGCAACAGTTTTGCTCATTTTCAGTACACAGCCATTTTCGACCTTGCAATTGCCAATGACCCTGGCAAATACAGCATTGTTATTGGCGGGGTTGGTGATCATTACGATAGTTCCTACCTTGGCGGAAGGATGTAAAATGAAACTCCTTTCCTGGCTTAATTCTCCTTCGCTTGAAATCACGGCAAGCCCGTTTTCTGTAATTTCATCACCATCATCGGTTGAATAGGTGTTGATGATGCCTGCCTGGTCGGCCATGGTCTTTTCCTTGATTTTTTCTGTATTGACCACTACATTTTTATTAACCGGGGGGTCTGTTCTATCGAGCATTTCCACGACTTTTTCTTCAGCTGTTTTTGCCGCGACCTTATCTTCTTTAGGTTTATCTGCAGAGTTTGTGGCGACAGTGGTTTTCTTTTCACCAACTACGAGTTTCTGTCCCAGGGTGATATTATCCGATTTAAGGCTGTTCAGTTCCTTGATCTTCGTGACCGTTGTTTGGTGTAACTTGGCTATGGCCGACAGGGTTTGTCCGCTCGCTACCGTATGGTATACCTTTTCAGTTTTAGTGGTTGTTGAACCTGAGGATGGATTTGTCTTGGCGGTTTTTGTTCCGGCGCTGCCTTTTGGTATCAGCAGGACCTGGCCCAGTTTGATGGTTTTTTCAGAGCCTTCATTTGCAGCATAGATATCTGCTGCTGAAACCCCGTATTTTTTACTAATACCATACACACCTTCACCTTTGGTGACTTTATGCATGATAAATTTCTGTCCATCGACCGTTTTGGTGCCTATTGAATCCTGTGGCATGGCAAAAGCTGCATTTGACAAGATTATCAGGCAGAATACGAATATTGTTTTCATTGGTGTATTGCTAAAAGTACAAAATAAGAATAAAATGCGGTAATTTGAGTGATTGTGGGCTTCATAATTGTCAACATGTGAAGAGTTTTTAATACATTAACGGCTGGCGGACTGTTTTTTGACTTCTTCCAGCAGTATCCTGATATCTTCAGGCAAAATGGCAATGCTTAGAAAATTGCCTCTTCCGTTTTTTGCGAGCTTGTCGAGGAATGCCAATGATTTGGCATCCTTTCCGAAACCAATGGTAGAAAGAATAACCTTGTTCCTTGCGTATTCCTTCCTGACTATTTTATACAGGTCCTCCTCACCGAGGGAATTGCTGTTGAAAAGGCCATCCGTTGCGAGGAATATCTGGTTATTTCCACCTGCAATATAATGCCTGTTGGCAATTTCGTAAGCCATAATAATGCTTTTGGCTCCATTGCTGCCGCCATTGGCACTAAGGGTGTCAATGGCCATAAGGATGTCATTTTTGTAGCGGCCGCTAACGTTTTCAAATACCACCTTCACTTTGTAGGCGTATGTGATCAGTGTGATATAATCCTGTGGCCTGATTTCCTTCACAAGTTCCCTGACTGCCTGTTTCAGGTAATACAACTTGGAAGAATCCTTCATGCTTTTGCTTATATCGATGATAAAAATGAGGTGGTTCGGCTTGTACCTGCTTGAATTGAATCCGCTGTCGGCAAGTCCTGCCGGTATGTATACCATCGGCTCTTCTATTGTATCCCGAATGTTTGCAGGTGTGGCAGGAAGACTGTCTTTCCATGCCTGTACATTGTTTTTCGTAAGATAGATGGTGCAGGTATTGTTCACGGCGTCATAGTCAAACATCATATTTTCGGTCAGATAACCCTTTTTTTCAGCCGTTACCTGTAACCTGCCATAATCGCATTTGCACTGGTAAGCCATATCCGCGAAACCGGGAACACAATTAAAACTGATATTTTTACGGCTTATCTTCACATGTGCATCGGTAAGCCTGGTCGATGTTTCGGCATCTTTAACAACGATGCTCAAGGGCGATTGTCCGGGTTTGAGCGGTGAGGTGTTTTCAATAGAAGGGCAGGTGGTAAATGCCGTTTCTGTTATGGACCTGATATTGCCCCTGATATTGAGTTCCATTGCTGTGGTCAAATGGCTGAAATACAGAGGTACAGTAAGGCTGAACCGGCCTTTTTCCCCGGTATAATATACAATGCCGATGCGCATTTGTTCACCCGCCTCAATTGTTTTTGTGTCACACAGGATTGCGTAGTCATCCTTTGGTTGGGTTTGGAGAAGGTAGATGGTCCTGGAACCGGTGTTCGTGAATGTGAAATAAGCCGTATCGTTATTAAAGTGCTCAATATTGCCAAAATCAAAACTCAGATGGTCGGCAACCAGTTGGGCTTTTAAGGCAGAATTAAAAGTGCATGCGATGAGGACTAATAGAAAGCGATTCATTTACAGATAATGATTAAACGAAAATCGTACCAAAAGAATTGTATGGAAGCAAGAAAACCAGAAATAATCCCTTTTTTTGTGTTTTGAGATGTTTTTCATTATAACTTTGTGGCAAACATTTGCTTTTCAACAATACTTTATAAAAATACCAGTTTAATAACATAGAGCGCTTTAATTTTGAATTAGAATTTTGGTAGAACACAATTATTACCAGTTAATGCAGTTGGAACTGTTTGCGGACGCCTCCCTGGTGAAAAGGAAGTATCGCGAACTTGCTTTGTTATATCACCCGGATAAAAACCCTAAAAACAAGCACTCTGAAGAGTATTTCAAGATTATTACGCAAGGTTATTCAATCCTCAATGAGCCATCAAAAAAAATTTTGTATGATGAGTTGCTTCGGAATTATTACCAGCGAAAGGAACAAACCAGGGACAATCCCCTGAGAAAGCAGAATGTAAGGGAAAAACTCAGGCGACACCGGGAGCACAGAAGGCAGGAGATCATAGAAGATTATGTCAGGACAGAGAACGAGTTCCCGCATAAATACAGGCTGATCATTGCTATCTGCGTATTCTTTTCAGGTGTGCTGATGGCTTATAACAATTGGTTCGTCAATTATCTCAGGTTTGATATCATATATGTCATCTGCGGTTTCATTATTTTTGGGTTGGGATGCTACCTGATCACCAATAATGTGTATCGGAGGGAGGCATTTAAACACGCACTCAACCTCAGGGAGGGCAGTGTGACCGAGAAGCCGGTGAGGTTGTTTGCGGTATTGTTCTTTCTTACACCCATGCTGTTTTCGGTCCTGGTGAATGTCACAGAAAAGGTACACCTGAAATATTTTTATGCGGTAACGGTGGTGGAAAAGGTGAGTTCTTTTGACGGGGAGGTCATGTATTATTACGAGGTCAACAATATTGATATTTCAAGAAGGGGAGAAGCAATACCCGGGGCAGATTATACAAGGTACAGCAAGATGCGTGTAAGGTTTTCAAGGATTAACCCCAATATAAGCGAGTTGGTGATATTAGAGTAAGTACGAGGGACAAGGGACGAAGTACGAAGGAAAGGGAAACCAAATTACAAATTACAAATTACAAATTACAATTGGAAACATGTAGGGGTTGAAAATTTTCAACCCTAAGAAAATAACAGTAAAAACAAATTGCAAAAAGAGGATTATTGTCATGGAATTTTCATTTTTCGGGATTGGTAAAATAATTCGACTGAAATGGAGTTATTACCACTAAATTTGCAATTAAATCAACCAATACATTATGAAAACACTATTGTCCATCTTATTAATAACTATGCTGCTCAGCGTTTCTTCCTGCAGAAAATGCGACAAAGACGCTACATCAAAAGTAGGCTTTTATTGCCTTCAGAGTTCTTCGCCCGGCAATCCTGAAGAGACTTACCAACTTTTTATTGATGATGCATATAGGGGTGATGTGCATATTTCGGGAAGTGAATTGTCGTGCGGTTCCGGCCAGTTGCTCGATATTACCATGGACGGAAGGAAACACCAGGTGGACCTCAAAAATCGGGAAGGCAAATACCTGTCCGCACAGTATCTTGTGATACAGAAAAATAAATTAAGAAATGGTTCGACCTGCAGTGATGGCAAGAAGGTGGAAGGTACCAATGGTAGTTCTGTGTCGTCTACCCCCGATGGTTGCAATATCTATGCATTTATCGTGGATTAACCTCAGTTCACCATTAGTTTTTGGATACTTTTACTGCCATTGGCAAGTTCAACGCAAACCATGTAAATGCCTTTTGAACCGATATGGATTTGGTTCATATCTCCTGAAGTTTCCTGCGATATGAGGCGACCAAAGACATCATAAACCGATACCGATACAATTGTTTCATCTGAGATGATACTGAAATTTCCACCGCATGGGTTGGGATACAGTTGAATATGAGGGTTGGTCTGTGGTGATAAAATAGACAAGCCGAAGCCACCGTTGTTGGTGGTCCTGAGTATGATTCCGCCATCACCGACAATAAGTCCGACACCATTGTTGTAAGAGAAAATCTTGCTGAGGTTGGAGGCAGTTGGCGGAACCGGAAACTGCTGGCCTCTCTTGTTGAAGGGGTCATAAGACTTGCTGATAATGCCATTGCTTCCCGCCAGGAATCCGGTGTCTTTGCTGCTGAACCATGCCGCCAGGATGGTTTTCATTTCAGGCATGGTGGTGCTGGCCCATGTTTTACCACTGTCAAGGCTTCTCAGGAAAATGTTGTGATGCACACCAACAACAGTACTGTCAGGCATGCCACCGGCGACTATCAGTACAGAGTCCCCAAAATTTGAGATATGGTTCAGGTCGATCTTGCCCGGGTATTTTATAACTTCCCATTTTTTTTCAGACAAGTGTTTTTTGATCATGTACCCGCTGTCGCCCACCGCCCAGCATATACCATTGGGGAGAATACACACGCTATTGAGCCTTTTGTTTGACTTGAAGGTGGTGTCCACCTGCCAGGTCTCGCCAAAATCATCAGAACGGACGGCCAGCATATCCTTTCCGACAGCAATTCCAAAATTGTTGCTGAACCTAATGGCATAAAGATATCCAGCTGTTCTCACATATTTCTGCGACCAGGTTTTTCCACCGTCGTTGGTCTTTTGTATCCTGGCATTTTCACCTGATACGAAACCAATGGATGAATCGATAAAATACAGGGACCTTAGATGGGTGGGGATGGTCAGTGCGAGGCTTTTCCAGGTACGGCCGCTGTCAGAGGATTTCAGAACTGTACTGTTCTGCCCGGCAATGTATCCGACAGGGCCCCTCATTTGTATGTCATAAAGGTCCTGCGCAGTCGGGGAACCTAACTTTTTCCATTGGGCATATGATGGCAGGCATTGAAAACAAATGAGGACAAAAGAGAAAATTAATTTCATTGGTCGTGGATTGGAATCCACAAATTTAAGCAAATATCTTTTAACTTTGCCCCGTGAAAACCAGGAATGAAAAGGAGGAATTTTATTTCAACGAAGAAGGCCTGCTCGTTTTCACTGAATACTATCATTTAAAAAGGGGGTATTGCTGTGGTTGTGCATGTAAACATTGCCCATACTTGCATGCCAATGTTCCTGCAGGCAAAAAAAACAAGAAATAATGGAAGAAGAATTAAATCCCCTGGCAAAAGAGGTGATATCCTTATTGGTATTTGAGGAAACATTCGAAAATATCACTTCGGAAGTGAACCATGCAAATCCGTATGCGGTAGCTGATGAGATCAAGACACTGATAGCAAAGGATATTATCAAGCCATGCAAGGATATTGTAATGGGTAAATCATCGGGTTTTATATATGACAGCGACCGGATGAAGGATTATAGTTTTACATTGACAGCCAAGGGTATGGAACTGCTTGAAATTTTATTGAAAGAATAATATATGTCATGTTTTTTCTTTAAAAAATACTTGTATTATTGCGGCTCAATCTTGCTGTATAACAATCAATGAAATTCGGAGCTATAGATATCGGGTCGAACGGGGTGAGACTTTTAATTGCACGTCCTCTCGAGTTGGACGTGTTGAAACCTGAATGGAAAAAGGTGGAGTTTACGCGTTTGCCAATCCGGCTGGGTGATGATGTATTCGGCACCAAGGAGATAGGCAAAAAGAAAATCGACCTGCTGACAAAAGCCGTCAAGGCCTTCAGTCTGCTGATGGATATTTACAATGTGGATTTTTACAGGGCCTGTGCCACAAGTGCCATGCGTGACGCCCGCAATTCAGACAAGATCATCAAATTAATAAAGAAGGAAACCGGCATTACGATTGATGTTATCAATGGCAACCTGGAAAGCAAGCTGATACTGAATGCATTCCTGCACCTGTTGCCGGGGAATGATACGTTCCTGCACGTGGACGTGGGAGGAGGTAGTACAGAGCTGACACTGATACAACAGAACAAGGCTTTGGTGTCAAAGAGTTTTAATATCGGGACGGTGCGCGCCAGGGAGAAAAAGATAAAACCCGAGGAATTTGATAAACTTCACGCGTGGATCAAGGAAAATGTCACGTGGGTGCCCAAATTAAGAGGGGTTGGAACGGGTGGAAACATACATAAGTT
>JANWHK010000080.1 GCA_025450395.1 Bacteroidia bacterium | reverse complement strand
ACGAGATTACGGATTATTATTTTGTGACAGAACAAAGTGGCATCAATAACCTGAAGGCAGAAGGAAAAACGGAAGAAAATATATTTTTTGTGGGTAATACCATGATTGACAGCCTGGTTGAATTTGAAACGCAAATCAATGAAAGCAATGTGCTCGAAGATTTAGCATTAGAGGCGGAATTATTTGCACTGATGACCATGCACCGCCCATCGAACGTGGATGAAAAAGAAGGACTTCAAACCCTTATATTAATGATAGAAAGTATCACTTCACGCATAAAACTGGTTTTCCCTATCCACCCACGGACTGTGCTCAAGCTGAAGCAGTTTGACCTGTGGCAGCAAATAGAAGACCTGGACAACCTGGTTTTCTGTGAGCCACTCGACTATTTTTCATTCCAGAAACTAACGGCTGAATGTCAGTTTGTTGTGACTGACAGTGGTGGTATACAGGAAGAAACCACTTTCAGGAGTGTCCCATGCCTGACATTGCGCAATAATACTGAACGCCCAAGCACGGTAGAGATTGGAAGCAATGTGCTGGTTCCATATACGCCCGATGACCTGAGCAAGTATATGGACGATATCATCGGCGGTAAGTTCAAAACCGGCGCCATCCCTCCGCTTTGGGATGGAAAGAGCACGGAAAGGATACTGGAAGTGCTGGCAAAAATACTCTGAAAATAAGTTACAGCTCATGGGACCGGGTTCAAAGAGTCCTGCTCATTTATGATCTCTATTTTACTGATGATAATGGTATCAATGGGTTCCATGCTGAGTTCCCATGAACCCCTGTGAGGAAAGGCGATATAAAGACTGCCGAAATCTTTTCCCGAAAAAAAAGTGGACATGCTGGCAGGTTCCCATATCCTTTTTATTTCTGTGAGTTTGTGTTGCTTATTGATAACTTGTCTTGAAACATCAAGGGGGTATATGAGGTAATCACCGGTCCGGACCCTGGCAGAATCTGTGCTGTATAGCATCATGTTGTTTTTTGCCGAATACCATTGCCAGCCCCAATGCCCTGAGGACCAAACTCTTGCGCCATTTGGTAGTTCTATCTTTCCGGCCATTCGCCTGTAAAAATCTGCATATTGCCAGTCTGAAATGCCAAATAGTATGCCTAAGATGGATGTAGTGACTAGCGCTTGTATCCTCATCAACCTGCCTGCCTTTTCAAAAAGGCGAATTCCAATCAGCAGGATAGCCGGAAGGATTAAGAGGATATGCCTTGTAGACATGGAAGGGGCATACAGTATCATAAAACCACTGATGGATAATAGCCAGGCATACAGAATAAGCATTTTGTTGTCGACAGGTTTAGGACGTTTCATTTTTAAGCTGAAAACAGCCATTTCAATAAGCAGCAGTATGAATAGCAGTCCACCATTCAGTATAAACAGCTGCTTAAGGATTTCTGAAGAACTTGATTCAGGGATTATACCGTGGTATACCAATAGCGCAAAAACAAGAAAGGACAATAATATAACGATATTAAGCAATAAGACTGGCTTTTTCCGGACTGCACCATAAAATAAAACAATAGAAAATGGCGCTACAGCTCCAATGCATCCGGCAAAAACAAGCGACTGCTCAAGTATTTTTGCAGGTGTTAGTTCATTAACCTTTCTGTCCAGTATCTGGACACCGCCATATTCTATCACATTAAACCAGGACCATAAGCCTAACATACCCAATGGAATCATCAGGCAAAGCAAATAACGGTAATGTTTCTTCAGTAAAATCGCAAAGCACATCACCAAAACCAGCGGGATGATGGAAAACTTGATCAATAGGGCTATACCCAGTGCAAGACCTGCATGAATGTAGCGGGATGGATTGTTTTCTGTGTCAGCCTTCAGCAGGGAATAGAAAAAAGCCATCTCCAATGCCAGTATTGGGATGTCTGTCATCAGGTTTTGATTCACTATAAACGCCGGACAAAGCGCAAATATTCCAAGCAGTAAGTCTTTATGGGGAGTTGAAAAGAGTTTGAGTATTTGCAGGAAAAAATAAAGGGCAAAGAAGGTGAAGATGGAAAGCAGCAGGTGCATGGGTATTTCCGAATAGCCGAATGTTTCTCCAACACATGCTATCAGGTAGAACAAGAGTGCCGGATGGTTTCCTTTGTATAATTTTCCGGGATTGTCCTTCCATACGATGTCCCCTGACATAGGTTTGTCAGGATGTTTTGCTATCCACTGTGCGGATTCAAGATGGTATGTGTCGTCAATATGGAAAGCTTTCTTAAGGTTGATACCCGTAACAATGATCCATAGTGCAATAAGGGTAATGATGCTGTTTTTATAGCTTCTTCGTATGAATAATGAAATGTTCAACAGACAAATTTAAGCCAATGCAGTGAACAATGCCAAATTAGTGAGACTCAATTTTCAAACTGCAAAGCGGATTGAAAATTGTAAGTCGAACTAATCCCGAGTCTGCCTTAGGCAGAGAGGGATCTAACGGTTTAGCTCGGAGCTCTGCTCCGTTTCCTTTTATTTTTAAAAGCAACAGCACACGGACAGTATGCCCTGAAATTATGGCGGGATTTGGCAGGGTAACGACCCTCCTGAAAAGCAAAAGCAGGTATTTTCAAAATACCTGCTTTTATTCAAATAAGATTTAAAAATCCGTGGATTTTCAAAAAGTATGCTTAGGTGAGATCACTCACTATGGGCAATTATTGAAGGAATTAAGCAAATACTTAATTACGGTTTCTTTTTTCTGGTTGTGCGATTCAAGGATGGACCCCTGTTTGGAAATGTTTTTAACCAACAAAGCGGCCAGACTCATTGAATTCACGACATCAAACAACAATTCAGCAAATTGTTCAACTTCAGCAGTGCCCTTGTTTGACAGATTGATGTTTAAGATGATATCACTGATGTATTTTATCTCAGCTTTCTTATATGGAGCATATATTTCCTCAAATGTATTGTTCAGGTCCAGTATATTTTCACTTGAAAGGCTTGTCAGTTTTATGATATTGGTATAAACCTGTGTCCTGTTCCAGAAATATTTCAGTATTTTGGCTTCACTATCAGCGATTTCAGCGATGTCATGCTGTAGTCTGTTCAACCCTATCGTCAGTTGATTATTAACCACCTGGAGAAAAAGTTCTTCCTTGTTCTTGAAATAATAGTACAAGGCAGCTTTGTTAAAACCTATGGCTTCGCCGATTTCGTCAAGGGTAGTCTTATTGAAGCCGAATTTAATAAAACAATCTGTGGATTTCTCAAGAATTTCTTTGCGTCTTGAGTCATTGGTAGATGGTCTACCCGGTTTCCTCTTTTCTATTTTTTGATCTAATAAAGTTTCCATTTTTCCATGTAGTCTCAAAATTTATGCCAAAAGTCGAAAATGTTAAAAGTATTTTGTTTAAAAAAAAAATTAAAAATCATAATTATTGTCGATTTTATCTTTAATTTGCGGGGGCAAATAACACGAATAATAAAAAACAATGGGATGGTTTAATTTTTTCACTCAGGAACTAGCGATAGATTTAGGAACAGCTAACACATTAATTATACATAAAGACCAGGTAGTTGTAGATGAACCATCCATTATTGCTATAGAGAGAAGTACCGGCAAGGTCATAGCCATTGGTCACGAAGCTATGCAGATGTTTGGAAAGGAAAACGACAATATTAAGACCATCAGGCCCCTGAAAGATGGCGTAATTGCGGATTTCCAGGCTGCTGAGCACATGATCAGGGGAATGATCAAGAAGATCAACAAGAATGGCAAATCGTTTTCACCCCAGTTACGGATGGTTATCTGTATACCTTCAGGCATTACAGAGGTTGAAAAGAGGGCTGTAAAGGATAGTGCTGACAGGGCGGGAGGAAAAGAAGTCTACATGATTCATGAGCCTATGGCTGCTGCGGTCGGAATAGGTATCGACGTGACGGAACCAATGGGTAATATGGTGATTGATATTGGCGGCGGTACAAGCGAGATTGCAGTAATTGCGCTCGGAGGCATTGTCTGTGACCAATCCATCAGGGTGGCCGGCGATGAATTCAATATGGATATATCCGAATACATGAAACGCCAGCACAATTTGTTGTGTGGTGAAAGAACTGCCGAAAAAATAAAGATCAATGTGGGTTCAGCCCTCACGGAACTTGATAATCCGCCTGAAGATTATGCCGTTTATGGCAGGGATTTAATGACAGGAATTCCGAAACAAGTCTTTGTGTCGTATTCTGAAATAGCCTTGTCACTCGATAAATCCATTGTTAAACTGGAAGAGGCCATACTGAAAGCCCTTGAAAACACTCCACCTGAACTCGCAGCCGATATTTACCAGACCGGAATTTACCTGACTGGTGGCGGAGCCCTTTTGCGCGGACTTGACAAGCGCCTGGCAGCAAAGACTAAATTACCGGTTCATATAGCTGAAGACCCTCTAAGGGCTGTTGTAAGGGGAACAGGAATTGCTTTAAAGAATATCGGAAAATTCAAGTTTTTAATGAGCTCCTGATAAATGAATTCGATTTTCAAGTATTTAAGAAGTAAGCTTCATGTGTTGTTGTTTATTTTACTTGAAATATTCTGTATCACCATGATTGTCAGATTCAATGTCTACCATTCTTCATATTTTTTCAGCCATACCAGGCAATTGACTGAAAAAGTCCATGAAGTGAATAGTTCAGCCTTTGATTATTTCGGACTTTATGCCAAGAACCAGGCGTTGAGCAATGAAAATATTGAATTGAGGAAAAAGCTTAAGACCAATTTCGTGGTAGAGTCCAAAAAGGTATTTGAAGTGAATGACTCCATTTTTAAGCAGAGATATAGATATTTCCCTGCACAGGTCATCACCAACTCGACAAATAAGCAGAATAATTTTATTACACTGAACAGGGGTAAAACTTCAGGTATCAGGATAGGAATGGGCGTTTTTTCGCCCGAAGGTATCATTGGGACCATCATTGAAGTATCGGAGAACTATTCAATAGCTGCTTCGGTGCTGAATACAAATATGTTCAGGATAGTGCCCAAGATCACCGAGTTGAATTATACCAAGGGTACCATACTATGGAATGGCAAGGACCCGAATTACCTGACCCTGGAGAATATCAATAAATATGAATCACTTAAAAAGGGATACCACATTGTCACGAGCCCGTATTCCAAGGATTTTCCTGAAAATATCCCAATTGGCATTGTGGAAAGCATTGAGGTTCCTCAAAATGAACCTTTTTTCAAAGTGAAAGTAAGGACCGCGGTTAATTTTGGCAAAATCCAGACTGCCTATATCGTCATTGACCTGTTCAAGGATGAAATTGAGCATTTGGAAAATGAAATAGATAAGAAGTTCAAGGCGCTGAATCAAGAATGATTGTT
>JANWHK010000079.1 GCA_025450395.1 Bacteroidia bacterium | reverse complement strand
TAATAAGGTATGATCAGTTTGTATTTTGAACCTTCCTTCATCAGGCTGATGCCTTCGTCCCATCCCGGGATGACCTGCCCGACACCCACCTTGAACGCCAATGGTTCGTTGCGTTTATAGGAATTGTCAAATTCCTGGCCATTCACCAATGCCCCAGCGTAATGCACCTTTACATTTTTTCCGGCTGTAGCCTGATTGCCGGTTCCTTCCTGTACTACAACATAATAAAGTCCGCTGGCAGTTCTAATGGCTTCCGGATATTTGGTTTTAACCAGGTTGTCAAAATCCTTTTGGGCAGTTTCTTTCGCTTTCTTAGCCGCTTCTTCTGCTTTTTTCGCTTTTTCTGCCTTCAGCTTATCAAATGTTTCCTGGTTTGCAACGTATTTTTTAGCCTTCTCACCTTGCCTGATAATTTCCACCTTGAGGATGCCATCACCTGTTTTTGTTGTATTGACAAATTCCTGTCCCTGTAACACTTTGCCAAAAATGGTGTGTTTTCCATCCAGCCAGGGTGTTGGCACGATGGTGATGAAGAACTGGCTGCCATTGGTGGCCGGTCCAGAATTCGCCATAGAGAGGTAACCCGGTGCATCGTGATGCAATGTTTCATCAAATTCATCAGGAAATGCATAACCGGGACCGCCGGTACCGTTGCAAAGGGGATCTCCTCCCTGTATCATAAAATCCTGGCCATCACCATTTGCAATACTGATCACCCTGTGAAATTTCATGTTATCAAAAAACGGAACGCCTGCAGCTTTGCCTGTATTCTTGATTTTTCCTTCAGCTAATCCTACAAAATTGCATACGGTGAGGGGGGCCTTGTCCGGAAACAATTTAATTAAAACCGTTCCTGTTGTAATGGTCATTTTGGCATAAAGGCCATCTTCAAGTTTATTCATATTGCTATTTCCTGTTTTTGGGGTTTGTGCGGGTTTTGGTTTAGGCTTGGCTTTTGTTGTTGTCGCCTTTGTTGTTGTCTTGGCTTTAGGACTTGCAGTCTTGGGCTTAGCCGATGCCTGGCCGAAGGTTTCGATGGTCATGCAGACAGCGCTTATCAGTAAGGCTGCATATATCATTTTTAACGTTTTCATAAATACTCGTTTGTTAACTCAATCTTTGTGCCAAAAATAATAAGTTTTTTTTTAAATTTCATTTTTATAAATTTTCATCATTTTCCCCGCTGCAAAATCCGGGGTGAATGTCTTTAAATGATCTGTATAGTCCTGCCTGGTTTTCAGTATCAATTCCTTCATCGCCAAGACCAGGGTTTCAATCCTGTTCAAATCAAAGAAAGAGGTTCCACCGGGTGCAATTTCCCTGAAAACCTCTATATCATTTACAGCAACAGGCAAGCCGGCACAGGCCGCCTCTATCAGTGGAATACCAAAACCCTCTACCATGCTTGGATAAACAAAGGATTGGGCACTCCTGTATAATAAAGGTAACTCCGCATTGCTGATATCATTCAGGATCAGAACCTGATTTTCCAGGCCATTCTCTCTTATGAACCTTGCACAATCCTTAAAAGTTTCTTTTTGTCGGCCAGCTAGCACAAGTCTTGCCTTTTTATCATCAAGTGACTTAAATGCCTTTAATAAGACCAGGTGGTTTTTACGGGTCTCGAAACTGCTGACATATAAGATAAAGGGTTGAAACAACTGGCGTCTGTTCCTGAAATCCGTGATTTCCTGCTCGGTATAATTTTTCCAGTGCACGGCACCGCAGGTCTGGTATACAACCCTGAGTTTTTTCTCATCCACGTGATAATATTTCACAAGGTCTTTTGCAGTGGCATGACTTGTAGCTACAATGACATCCGCTGTTTTTACAGCATGTCCGGTTTTCTTATCGTAAATCATCCTGTCAATCCCTTCATAGTGTTCAGGGAACAATTTAAAGATAACATCATGTATGGTGACCACTCTCCTGACAGAAGCCGGCCATTTTCCCCAGGCCAATTCATTGCTTAACCCGTGGAACACATCGAGCTTAAAACGTTTGACATCCTGTCTCATACCAAACTCACGCCAGAGGAATTTGTTTCCCAAAGGCACCACAGCGATGGTATTTGCGGGCAAATCAAGTGTGGAGGGATTTTTATCGAATAAAAAATAACGGTTTTCTGGAAACTGATGGCAAAGTGTATCTACCAGGTCACGGCTGTAATTTCCTAAACCTGTACGGTTGTGGAAATACCTCTTTGCATCAAAACCAATATTCATTTATTTCAGACTGCTACATGATGTTCGCGAAGGGCGTCGTTCAGCGAGGTCTTAAGGTCAGTGCTGGGTTTCCTTTGACCGATGATCATGGCGCATGGCACATGGAATTTACCGGCCGGGAATTCCTTTTCATAACTGCCGGGAATCACGACACTCCTTGGAGGCACATGTCCTTTATAAGTTATGGGTTCCGGTCCTGTGACGTCGATGATCTTTGTGGAGCCCGTAATGGTCACACCAGCACCTAATACCGCTTCCTTGCCAATATGTGCGCCTTCAACGACAATACACCTTGAGCCGATAAAACAATCATCCTCAATAATTACCGGGGCTGCCTGTATAGGCTCCAATACTCCTCCAATACCCACACCACCGCTCAAGTGCACATTTTTACCGATTTGCGCGCAGCTACCTACCGTTGCCCATGCATCCACCATGGTGCCACTGTCTACATAAGCGCCAATATTCACAAATCCTGGCATGACGATGACACCCTTATTGATGAATGCCCCGTAGCGGACTACAGAACCCATCACAGCCCTTACACCTTGTGATGCATAATCCTTTTTTAACGGAATCTTATCATGAAACTCGTAAGCTCCTACCTGTTCTGTTTTATTCTGGGCCAATGGGAAATACAGTATTACACCTTTTTTTACCCATTCATTGACCTTCCAGCCTGAAGCAGAAGAACTTGATGGTTCAGCCACCCTGATCTGCCCTTTGTCAAGCGCCTCAATCAAGGCAAAAACAGCCTTTTGGGTATCCGTTTCCTTCAGCAATTCCCGGTTATCCCAGGCATTTTCTATTTTTGATTGTAAATCTTGAGTTTCAGTCATCGCCATTTTAAATTAGGTTACAAAACAAATCAAAATATGTGAGAATATACGCATTGTACATAGTTTTTCGAAGAAAATGACCCATATCGAATTAATTAGCAAACATTCTTTTTTTTAAGCAAATTTGCCGTTGACAAATTTTTATACACCATATGTACATTACAAGATTAAAGAAAATCTCCCTTATTATCGCCGTTTGCCTTATCCAGACCGCGCATGGACAGGCTAAGCGGATACTGACCATGGAAGAAGCAATACTCAGTGTCCAGCAGGAAACAAAAAAATCGCTAAGACCCCAGGGCATGTCTCAATTACAATGGTTACCGGGTGGAACTAAATATTCATACGTTAAAACCGGCACACCTGCAAAACTGCATATCGTGGATATTGAAACCCAAAAAACAGACAGCAATTTATCCCTTGACATCCTCAACAATGCCATAAAGACATACAACAGCAACATGAGTTTGAAGTCCTTTCCGGTCATGGAATGGATAGACAATGACAATTTCAAGATCTATAAGGACACGCAGTATTTAAACTTCAACATATCCGTCCAGGCCTTCAGGAATATTTTATCGGTGTCTTCAAAAGCGGAGCACCATGAATATGAAAACAATAAAAACAATGTAGCCTATATCGAGAACAACAACATTTATATTGCAACACCCGAAGGGCCAAGACAAGTCACATGGGATGGCGGCAAAGGCATAGTTTACGGGCAGAGCGTTCACCGCAATGAATTCGGTATTACCAAGGGATTTTTCTGGAGTCCTAAAGGCAACAAACTGGCTTTTTACAGGATGGATGAAAGCATGGTAACTGATTATGGCATTTACGATGTTAGCAAGATGCCAGCCCAGATATACAACATAAAATACCCGATTGCAGGAGCAAAAAGCCACCATGTCACATTAGGGGTATACGATATGCAAACCCAAAAGACCTTGTATATGGAAACGGGTGAGCCAAAAGAACAGTATCTGACCAATATTACCTGGAGCCCTGAGGAGGACTTTGTATATATCGCCATTGTCAACAGGGGCCAGAACCAGTGTTTCGTGAATAAGTACAATGTTGAACTGGGCATTCTGGACAAGATGCTTTTCGAAGAGCGCGATGAAAAATATATTGAACCGCAACACGGCATGATGTTCCTGCCAAATGAGACCAATAAATTTATCTGGCAAAGCGAAAAGGACGGTTTTAACCACTTGTATCTTTACAATACAAATGGGAAAATGGTCAGTCAGCTCACCAGCGGGAAATGGATGGTGACCAACCTGATAGGGATAGATCCAAGAGGTGAGTTCGCATATTTTGAGGCGACCAGGGAAAGTCCGATCGAAAGGCATATTTACAGCGTAAATATCAGCACGAACGAGATAAAAAAACTATCGTCGGAACAAGGCACCAATACAGCCATTTTCAATGCCCCATACAATCATTTCCTCAATATTTTAAGCAGCACGACAGTCCCTAAAAAGATTACACAAAACACCAACAAGGGTGAGCAACTCAGGGTATTGCTGAATGCCCCGAATCCGCTTGAAGAATATCAATTGGGTGAAACCACATTTTTTCCAATTGTCAATGAAGGCACCGTACTGTATTGCAGGATGATCACACCTCCTGATTTTGACAAGAAAAAGAAATACCCGGTGGTAGTATACGTCTATGGCGGACCCCATGCCCAGATGGTGAACAACACATGGTTGGCAGGAAGCAATCTCTGGATGCAACTGATGGCTCAAAAGGGGTATATTGTATTTACACTCGACAATAGGGGTTCTTCAAACAGGGGCCACGCCTTTGAAAGTGCAACACACAGGAAGCTTGGCGAGCTCGAAATGCAGGACCAGATTGCAGGGGTCAACTACCTGAAGGAATTCGCTTATGTGGATGCCAACCGTATTGCAGTTCACGGGTGGAGTTATGGCGGGTTCATGACCACCAGCCTGATGACGCGTATGCCCGGGGTCTTTAAGGTTGGAGTAGCCGGGGGACCAGTGATAGACTGGGGTTTGTATGAGATCATGTATACCGAACGTTATATGGATACCCCGCTGGAAAACCCTGAGGGATACAAAAATGCCAACCTCCTGAACTATGTTAACAGCCTGCAGGATAAACTCCTGATGATACACGGCTGTGACGATGATGTGGTATTGTGGCAACACAGCTTGTTATATTGTAAAACCTCAGTCAATGTAGGCAATACATACCTGGATTATTTTGTATATCCCGGCCATAAACACAATGTAACAGGCAAGGACCGGGTGCATTTGATGCAGAAGATCACGGAGTATATTATGGAGAACCTTTAGAGCCGGTAATCGGTAATCAGTAATCGGTAAGACAGAATCAATCAGTAGAGAATCAAACCTCCTCCAATAACGTCCTGAACGCGAGAACCCGGTCGCCATACCTTTTATAGGTCTTTGCCTTCAGGGCAGGAGCGAAGTTTTCTGCGTAATCTTCATAATCTTCTAAAGTCTGACAGAAATACTGCACTGCGTAATTCACTCCTTCATTATCATCCACCACTGTCAATAGTTTCAGTATCTTGAAACCCGTGAATTTTTCGGTTGCTATCACTTCCGGAATGTGCTCGTGCTTCATCCAGTGCAACCATTCATCTTCCATGGTTTCGGGAATATTGCATGTGACGTTATATATGATCATTTGAAGGAATTATGAATTATGAGATATGGGTTATGAATTTGCAAATGTAAGAATTGTATGATGTTTTTCACTTAATTTGCTAAAGATTTTTGCTACCCTTCAAACCCAGTCATACCGAGCAACTGACCTGTTCCTTCTTTGATTTCAACAGGCATATAGACATCCTCAGGGATGACCAGATACACCCGATTGTGTCGGGGAACAAATGGCGCAAGCTCAAGTATTTCATTACCGATGTACAAAAGAACGGAAAAGGCCCTATTGTGACATTTGGCGGTGCTTACAGCAACCATTTGGTCGCTACCGCATTTGCAGGCAATCATTTTCATATTCCGACTTATGGCTTCGTGAGAGGCGACGAAGATCGGGAGTTCAACATCTACGAAAATATATGTATCGACAACAGGATGACCCTGAAACATGTGAGCAGGGATGCTTACCGCGATAAACACAAGCTTTTTGAGACCTATGCCCGGCATCATCCCGGCGCCGTATTCCTGGATGAAGGAGGAGATCATCCGCTGGCCCTTGAAGGATGTGCTGAGATACTTGATGAACTGGTAAAAGAATATGACTATATAGTGCTGGCTTTAGGAACAGGAACTACGATGGAAGGAATTGTAAAAGCAGTGGTTGAAAAAGGCCTCGACACAAAAGTCATAGGCATCAGTTCCCTGAAAAATAACCATTCCCTTGACAAAAGGCTTAGCAGGTATCCACAAGGGTACTGGCATGTGTTTCACGAATATCACAGGGGCAAATATGCTAAAATGGATGATGAAATGATGCTGTTCATCAAGGACTTTTCACTTGAAACGAATATTCACCTTGAACCTGTTTATACCGCCAAGATGATGATGGCTGTGAGGGATCTTTACCTGAAGAAATTCTTCAGGGATAATGACAAAGTACTGTTGATACACACCGGCGGATTGCTGGCATTTCCCAAATACTAACTAAAGTTTACTGAACTTCCTCACCGATTACTGATCACTGATCACTGATTACTGATTACTGATCACCGGCTCTCAATTCAACACCCAAGGCAAAATCATGTGAAACTCAGGAATCTCCACCTCGAAGCGGTAATTATCGTCCACGCGGAGAAATACATAAGATCCCCTCATTTTGCCAAAACCTGTCTTTAAGAGGCAGCCGGAATAATATTCATATTGCTGGTCAGCTTCAATGACGGGCTGCTCACCAACAACACCCTCACCTTCCACAAACCTGTTCTCACCATTGCTGTCTGTTATCTGCCATTTGCGGGACAACAATTGTACAGTTTCATTGCTTAAATTCTCAATGATGACATGATAGGTAAAAAAATATTCATTGAGTTCAACATTGCTTTGCAGCTCGCTAAAAGAAGTTTTCACATACACGTTGATTTTTTGCGTGATAGGCAGGCTCATTTTCTCTACTTTATATTGTCCGGGCAATTATAGAATAAAAACAGCAATAAATACCAACTAATCCATTTTTAATATGTCATCTTTTATTCACTAAAAGTAAATTAACTGATAGTTAATATTTTAATCATATAGAAGGTTTATTTTGTCCGAAAAATTGAGACTTTCATCCATTTGGGCCGGAAACTTTGTAAATTATTTTTGTTTCCAAAGTTTATTTTGTTATTTCGCTGCCGTTTTTAGGGAAATGATAGATAAAATTTGCAACACAACAGAAAGAATGTTTATGCGTTACGGCATAAAAAGTATTACAATGGATGATGTTGCCCGGGAGTTAAGCATGTCCAAGAAAACGCTATATCAGTATGTCACTGATAAAGATGACTTGGTTAAAAAAACCATTGAATTGCACCTTCAATCCATGGATTCTGTATGCCTGAACGTATGCCAGTCGGAGGAAAATGCCATTAAACAGATCTTGAAAATAGCGGAAATGATGATCAACCTGCACAAGGAGTTAAACCCGGGACTGCTGTTTGACCTGAAAAAATTCCACCCTGAAAGTTTCCAGGTCTTCACACAACACAGGGAGACCCAGATGCAGAAACAGATTATCGACAACCTGAACCTTGGCATTGCACAAAATTTATACAAAAAGAATCTCAATGTGGATCTGACCGCAGGTTTTTATATGGCCTCTATCGAACACTGCCTGAGCAGTGAAATGGCCATTTTAAATAGTTTTCCTTTCAGGGAAAAATACGCTTACCTTGTAAATTACCACCTGTCGGCTATCTGCACACCGGAAGGCATTGACTATATACGGAAAAACAAAACACTTGACATTAAACCCAATATATGAAAGTACACGCATCTTTTAACAGCATATTTAAAAACCAGAATCCCATGAATATATATCAATTCATTTTATTGTTCACCCTTATTGTTTCCACTTCCCTGAAAGGCCAGACACATGATAAGGATACCATGTCATTTTCGTTATTGCAGGCGCTTGAATTCTCTGTAGCAAACAGTGTTCAGCTCAAAAACGCCTACGCGGATGTGGTCATTGCAGACCAAACCGTAAAGGAGGTAAAATCCATAGGCATCCCGCAAGTGAGAGGCCTGGTGCAATTCCAGGACGCCATACAAAAGCCGGTCTTTGTATTCCCCGTAAACGGTGTGGCTACACCCATCAGGGTTGGTAATACATATACCACACAATCATCCCTTAACTTGTCATGGCTGATACTCGATGGCACATATTTACTTGGACTCAAAGCCGCAAAAGAATTTACCGGCCTTTCAAAAAGAATAGCCACCAAAACCGAAGCAGATGTAAAAATTGACATTGCCAAGACCTATTTCCTGGCCCTGATAACCAAGGAAAATATCAACCTGCTGAATTCAAGTTACAATTCCCTGAACAACACTTTTAGCCAGGTAAAAGCACTTAACAAAGAGGGTTTCACTGAATCTCTCGATGTAGACCGGATGCAGCTACAACTCAACAACTTAGAGGTGAGCAGGCAAAAACTTAATGATCAGTACAACATCATACTTGGACTCCTCAAGTTGAAAATGGGACTTTCACAGGATAAGTCCATCAAGCTCACCGATAATATTGATGACATCAACTCCAAATTCATAGTCGCAGACGCCTCCGCTGAACTGAATATGGATACACGTGCCGATTTCCAGATATTAAAACAACAACACGTGCTGAACCAATACAATGTAAGGCGTTACAAGTATGGTAAATACCCCAGCCTGGCTGGAGCCTTTACATACCAGCAGAGCAATTTCGGCGAAACCATTGACTACAGCACATGGTACGGCAACGCATTCTGGGCCCTGCAACTCAATATTCCCATCTTCTCAGGTTTTGCCAATGATGCCAAAATCCAGAAAGCAAAGATAGAACAGATAAAAACAGAAAACTCGATAAGGTTCGCAGAAGAAGGTATGAAGCTGGAAGTATTGCAAACAAGGCTAAAATATCTCCGCGCAATTGAATATGTTGAACAACAAAAGGAAAACCTCGACCTGGCAAACAGGATATTAAATGTAACAACCATCAAATACAATGAGGGAGTCGGCAGCAACCTTGAACTCATCACTGCTAACCAGGACCTGAAAACCACCCAGACCAATTACCTGAGCGCCGTATACGACCTGCTGGTCGCCAAACTTGACTACCAGATCGCATTAGGCCAGAATATTAAATTATAATCAAACACTGAATAAAAAATGTTCCAAATATCCCATATCAATAAAACAAAAAACATGCATAAGAACTTTATCATCATCATTATTTCTGCCATACTTTTAAACGCTTGCGGTAGCGGCACAACCGACACCCTGGCAACAAAAAAGAAAGAGCTGGAGGCACTCAAGGCAGAAGCAAAATCAGTCAATGACAAAATTGCAAAACTGGAAGGAGAAATTGAGAAACTGGATACTTCAAAGAAGGAAGAAAAACTGGATGTTGCTGCAACACCAATATCACTCAACACATTCAAGACCTATATAGAGGTGCAGGGAAGAGTAGATGCTGACGAAAATGTATCCCTCTCAACCCAGATGCCCGGAATGATCACCAAGATACATGTAAAGGTCGGGCAGGAAGTCAGGACAGGACAGATTTTGGCGGAAACTGATGCAAGCACTGTCCACCAGCAATTATCGGATTTACAGACCAATCTGGACCTGGCCAGGATCATGTACAGGAAACAGGAGAATTTATGGAAACAGAAAGTGGGAACTGAAATGCAATACCTGCAGGCAAAAAACACTGTGGAAAGTCTTGAGAAAAAGATGAATACGCTGCAGGAACAGGTTCGCATGAGCAAGATCATTTCACCCATCAGTGGAACAGTGGATGCGGTGAACATCAAGATAGGCCAACAGGTGATGCCCGGCATGAGTGCTATTAATGTGGTCAATTTCTCAAACCTGAAAGTCAAGGCGGATGTAGCCGAGAGCTATTCTTCCAGGGTCAAGACCGGCAATGAAGTGCAGGTTCTGTTCCCCGATATCAAGGATTCCATTAACGGAAAGGTGAATTATGCTTCACGTGCAATCAATCCATTGACCCGTACCTTCGGTGTAGAGGTATTGTTGAGCAACAATAAGAATTACCATCCGAACATGGTTGCCAAACTGAAAATAAATGATTACCAGTCTGCAAAACCACAGGTAGTGGTTCCAATCAAATTTATACAGAAAGGCACCCACGAAAGTTTTGTGATGGTGGCAGAAAATGGCATAGCTGTTAAAAAGGTAATCACCATCAGCAAGGAATACAATGGCATGGCTGAAATATCAGGAGGTTTAAAGGAAGGTGACCTGCTGATCACAGAAGGGTATGACCTGGTGAACGACGGAGATAAAATAAGCTTGACAATAAAATAAGCACTTAACTATTCAATTTTAACCTCCAGATCATGTTAGATAAATTTAAAGAATTCAAGCCATCGAGTTGGGCGATAGACAACAAGATGACGATATACTTAATTACTATATTCATTTCGTTTGCAGGTATTGCGGCTTATAATGCACTGCCAAAGGAAAATTTTCCGGATATTACCGTACCTACATTCATCATTACAACAATAAATGGTGGAAACTCACCCACCAATATCGAGAATACCATCACCAAACCAATAGAAAAGCGTCTGAAAGCCATTGCAGGAGTGAAAAAATTTACGAGTACATCTTTGCAGGATGTATCCGTGATGGTAGTCGAATTCAGCACGGAGGTCAAGGTGGAGGTTGCAAAGCAGAAAGTGAAGGATGCAGTGGATGAAGCGAGGGGAGACCTGCCCAATGTGCTGACCAAGGAACCTATGATCAAGGAAATAGCTTTCTCTGAATTCCCCATCATGTATATCAATGTTGCAGGTAATTACGACCTGAACCAATTGAAAAAATATGCGGAGAGCCTGGAAGACCGCCTGGAAGGGCTGAAAGAACTGAACGAGGTGAAACTCATCGGGGCGCTCGACAGGGAAATACAGGTGAATGTGGACGTTTATAAGTTACAAGCCGCCCAACTGACCCTTGGGGACATTCAACACGCCATAGCCCAGGAAAACATTTCAATGTCCGGTGGTAATATCAGCCTGGACGGCATGAAACCGACCCTGAGCATCAAGAGTGAATTCAAGACCCCTTCTGAAATAGGTGATATTATCGTCACCTCACAGGTTGGAGCCAAAGTATTTATCAAGGATATTGCAGTGGTCGTTGACAGTTATAAAGAACAGGAAAGCTATTCAAGCACCAGTGGCAAGAATGTCATTACGCTGAATGTCATCAAGCGCTCGGGGGAAAACCTCATTATTGCTTCCGACAAGATCAAGAAGATCATTGCCGATATGAAAGCCAAGGAATTCCCTGCAGGACTTGATATCACGGTAAGTGGTGATCAAAGCAATGACACCAAGGATACACTGCACCACCTGATCAATACCATCATTATTGGTTTTATTCTGGTGACCATTGTCCTGTTGTTTTTCATGGGTGTCAACAATGCCCTGTTTGTCGCATTATCCGTTCCGCTTTCCATGTTTATAGCCTTCCTGATCATGCCGGGCATCGGCTTTTCATTCAACATGATAGTGCTGTTCTCGTTTATCCTCGCATTGGGTATCGTGGTGGATGATGCCATTGTGGTCATTGAGAATACACACCGGCTTTTCGATGATGGGAAACGGGATATCAAGACGGCAGCCAAAATGGCTGTCGGGGAAGTGTTCATGCCTGTATTGGCGGGTACCATTACTACTCTTGTACCATTTATCCCACTTGCGTTCTGGTCTGGTATCATCGGAAAATTCATGTATTACCTTCCCGTCACATTGATCATTTCATTGTTAGCCTCATTATTTGTGGCCTATATCATCAACCCGGTATTCGCAGTTGATTTTATGAAAACCCATGCGGAAGAAAGCAAGGAATATGGAAAATTAACCAAAAAAGCACGCCTGAGACTTTTACTATATGGCGTTATAGCGCTTTTTGCCTACATGGGAGGCAGCCCGGGAATTGGTAATTTTGTTATTTTCCTGGCCCTTTTCATGATACTGAACCGCCTCTTGTTATACAAAGCCATCAGGGCCTGGCAGTTTACAATTTGGCCAGCCTTCGTGAAACGTTACACCCAATTACTTGACTGGTGTCTGCGCAAACCATGGAGACCATTATTCTTCATGCTGCTATTATTTATATTTTCCATTTTCATGTTTGCGGTCCGGACCCCCAAGATTGTATTTTTTCCAAGTAGTGATCCTAACAATGTTTATGTCTATGTCAAATTGCCCGAGGGCACCAACCCTTCGGTGACAAACGATGTCATGCGCAAGGTGGAAGAAAAAGTTTACGGTGTCCTGGGAAAAAATAACAAAGTCGTTGAATCCATGATCAGCAATGTGACCATTGGCGTGACCGATCCTTCCGATGGCGACCAGAACTCATACCCGAACAGGGGAAAAATAGCCATATCGTTTGTTAAATTTGAAGAGCGCCATGGAGAATCCACCACCAAATACCTGCAGCAATTACAAGGCCTGAAATGGGATATTCCAGCGGCAGAAATTGTGGTCAATAAGGAACAAAGCGGCCCTCCTACGCCTAAGCCCGTCAGCATGGAAATCATAGGTGAAGATTTTGATGAACTCGTGATGAACGCGGATAACCTGAAAAAGTTCCTGATCAACTCAAAGATAGAGGGTGTTTCAGGGTTAAAATCAGATTTTGTCAGCAATAAACCCGAGATCATATTTAATATTGATAGGGAAAGGGCGCTTCGTGAAGGCCTGTCAACTTCACAATTGGCCATGGAGATAAGAGGTGCTGTTTATGGCATCGAGGCTTCAAAATTCAGGGATGTGGATGATGAATACCCGATACAATTGCGTTACCAGGCAGACCAGCGCGATGATATAGAGACACTGAGGAATTTAAAGATCACTTACCGCGACATGAATATGAATGGTGTTGTCAGGAGTGTACCCCTTTCAGCTGTTTGCGATATCACATACGACTATACATATGCGGGCATCAAGCGGAAAAACGACAAGCGTGTGATCACCATCTCATCTGATGTAAAGGACGGATTCAATCCGAATGAAGTGGTTGCCCATGTCGAAGAGGTCATGAAAGAATTCAAGCCAAAGGGCAACGTAGAAGTGAAGTTTTCCGGTGACAAGGAAGAACAGATAGAAACCATGAACTTTTTGGGCAATGCCATGCTGACTGCGATTGGCTTGATGATGCTGGTCCTGGTTGGACTTTTTAACTCGCTTGGCAAACCTGTCATCATACTAACAGAAATATTATTGAGTATTGTAGGTGTCTTGATAGGTGTTTCAGTGTTCAAGATGGATATGAGTATTGTCATGACCGGAATCGGTATTGTCGCATTGGGCGGTATAGTCGTGCGAAACGGTATCTTGCTGATTGAGTTTGCCGAATACTCGAGGGAACGCGGCATGGGTCTTTATGAAGCTACACTTGAAGCCGGACGCACACGTATGACACCTGTTATACTGACAGCTGCGGCAGCCGTCCTGGGATTGATACCACTGGCTGTCGGCCTGAATATCAATTTTGAAACCCTGTTTACCGAATTAAACCCTAATATTTTCTTTGGTGGCGACAGCGTGGCCTTCTTCGGCCCCCTGAGCTGGACCATGATTTTCGGTCTATCCTTTGCCACTGCACTTACACTATTATTGATCCCTTGCATGTACCTGATCTCGGAAAGGCTAAAACGCAAATCCGCTGTCATACTCGATTATTTTGAAATGCCAAAGATTGCCATGTACATACCATTCTTCATTTTAGTGCTGCGTTTTATACTTTGGCTCAGGAAGAAAAAACTGGATTACGGTAACCTGGATCGTTAAACATATTTTCATTTTTAAAAAAGCCTTGTGATTTCGCAAGGCTTTTTTATTTTACATTCCTCACTCATAATTCATCACTCATAATTCATAATTCTTTTCTTTTCTTTATTTTCGCATCATGTTACGAAGCAGGTATGCCATTCTTATTTTATTGGTTTCAACATTCTGTTGGACCCTGAAAATAAATGCCCAGGCCCTTCCTGCAGCATGCCAGACGGACTTGTACCTACCCCTCTTAAAAAACAAGACGGTGGCCCTGGTCGTCAACAATACCAGCCTGATAAAGAACACCCACCTGGTAGATTCACTCCTGAAATTGGGTGTAAAAGTCAGGTGTATTTTTGCACCTGAACACGGATTCAGGGGAAATGCCAGTGCAGGCACACTGGTCAGCAGCGGCAAGGATGAAAAAACAGGCGTCAAGATCGTTTCCTTGTATGGAACCCATAAAAAACCAACACATGAAGACCTGAAAGACATTGATATTGTCATTTTTGACATACAGGACGTAGGCGTCCGTTTTTACACCTATATCAGCACCATGCACTATGTCATGGAATCGTGTGCTGAGGAACGTATCCGCTTTATGGTGCTTGACCGGCCCAATCCTAACGGGCATTATATTGACGGCCCCATACTGGATTCGAACTACAGGAGTTTTATAGGCATGCACCCCATCCCCATCGTACACGGATGCACAGTGGGCGAAATAGCCCAGATGATCAACGGCGAAGGCTGGTTGAATAAAAGCATGAAATGTGAACTCTCTGTCATCAAGTGTAAAAACTATACACACAACACTGAATATATCTTGCCCGTGAGACCCTCTCCCAACCTGCAGACCCAAAGTTCCATCTATCTATACCCTTCACTGGGCCTGTTCGAAGGCACCATGACAAGCATGGGACAGGGAACAGATAAGCCATACCAGTGTTTCGGCTCGCCGGCCCTGGACTGGGGAAACCTGGCCTTTACACCTGCCAGCATACCCGGAATCTCTGAAAAACCAAAGTCAATGGGTATCCCCTGCGTTGGATTTGACCTGACATGGTATGGACTCAACAAGGCGAGAAAAGAACACGAGATCAACCTGAACTGGCTGATCCTATCATACGAACTCAGCAAGAACAAATCTTTATACTTCAGTGATTTTTTTGACAAACTTGCAGGCACCGTTAAGCTCAAGGAAGAAATCATTGCGGGAAAAAGTGCTGAAGAAATCAAGCTGGGATGGCAGCCCGGGCTGGACAATTATTTCAAGATGAGAAAAAAATATTTATTGTACCCATGATCAGCCAGACACCCATACATTCATTCAGGGAAATGGGCATTGATGAAGCCATGGCAAAGGTCATACACTGGTCGGAACCGCCCAAATACAATATTGAGGAAACACATTCACATGACTTTTATGAACTCCTTATTTACCGTAAGGGAGGAGGTTTCCATACCATCAATTACCAGAAGGAAAAAATAAGGGATTGTTCTATCCATATAGTCGCCAAAAGCAGCACCCACCTTTCCGAACGCAGCAGGAAATCAGAAGGTTTTACCATCGCGTTCAGCGACATGTACCTTTCACAACTCCAGCAATTTGACAGTTCAATTGATTACAAGGAATTTTACAGTCAGCCGGGTTTTATCCATTTCAACAAGACAGAGTTTGAAGAACTGGATGTCTTATTGAGGGAACTGATTAAAAACGAAAACAACAGGTCGTATTTTCTCAATTTACTGGCATCCGTACTCTGCAAGATCATACTGCTGAAAAAAGATACCATGCTCACCCAGAAAACGGATGAATCGATTTCTGCATTCAGGGAATACCTAAGCCATCATTACCTTGAAAAAACGGTGGTAGACGATTTCCTTGAAAAAGAAAACCACAGCAAGATTGCCTTTAGCCGTAAACTTAAAAAATTAACGGGATTAACTCCCCTGCAGATGCTGCACCAGAAACTTCACCTCGAAGCCAAAAAGCTCTTATACAATACCCATGACAGCATCAAGGAGATAGCCTGGCAACTCAATTTCGAGGATGAATCCTATTTCTGCAAATTCTTTAAATCGCAGGAAGACCTCAGCCCCAATGAATTCAGGAAAAAGTACAAATAGTACCATAGAAAGTACATTTTCTCCTGCATTCCGGCTTCAACATCGTCGTAAATTTGTGCTTACAATTTAATATCCTGTATCATGAAAAAACTTATTGTATTATGTATCGCCCTTGTTTCAAGCCAGCTGCATGCAGAATGGAAGAAACCAAGCCAGGACCATTCCCTTAACTCGGCCGCTTCAGCGATAGTCAACCCGCATTTGAGATTTACTGTCGCTGCTCAGTACATTTATAGATCAACCGACCAGGGCCAGACATGGCAAAAGGATTCATTTGGACTGGACGTGAAAAACAATTATGTCCAGCAACAATACATTCAGTTTTCGGATGAAAACAATGGCTTTATTTTCACTGTATTATATACAAATGAGAATACATACAAGTCCAGCTTGTTCAGGACCACTGACCAGGGAAGAACCTGGACAGAGATCCCAACAGATGTGTCAGTTGACTATAATTCCAAATTGCACCTGTGTGAGTACCAATGGTTTATTATTTCACGTGACCGCATCATCCTTTCTGAAAATGAAGGCAAGACCTGGCACGACTATCACCATCAAATGCCCGATTCAGTCATCATGAATTTAAATGTGTTGGATGCAAATACCTGGTTTATGATCACCAACAATACGGATGGTAATATGCCCTCCATATTTAGGTCTACCGATCATGGTAACCATTGGACACTCATTAAAAAATTCGATTTCAGTAAAGACAGTGTTTCCATGTCCATGATTTTTCCGGGCGATTTCCAAATAGTGGACAATCATATCTACCTTGTATTGAATGTTTATTATCCCGGCTGTGGTTTTTATTACGACCATTCCCTGTTTTACCATCTTGAATACCAATATGGTTGGCAAACACACACTATGCCTGAAATGAGACTCAGCCATATATCCCGCATATTGTTTATCTCAGGAGATACTGCTTATGCTTTATCCGATAACACGATTTATAAAACAACAGATGGTGGAAAAACATGGTTTGCCACTTTTGGGTTAAACTACGAGAACGGTCCGTTTACTAACCTGCAGGTCATTGATGGCATATTGACTGCAAGCACCAGTAAAGGCATTGTTGTGATCAACGAAAACAGCAACGACGATATAAACCTGTCCGTTAAAAACCCTAAGCCATCCATTGAAATCCTTGTTTATCCTAATCCTGCGGGCGATCAGTTAAACATACGCCTGCCCGAAATAACTGCAAACTGCGATTATTCACTTATGAATGAAACAGGACAAACCGTGCTGAATTCTACCTGCCAGAACTGCTCCCTGATCGAGATCAATACATCGGGATTGGCCAGGGGTATTTATATTTATACCATCCATTCAGGCTCAACAAAAACAAGAGGTAAAATTATTCTCCGATAAATCCATGAAAAGACTCATCATCATCACATCCCTGTCGGCATTTGCCTTCGTCGCATGTAAAAAGTCGGAAACCACAGTTGTTCCCGCTCCCGCAACCGTCAATCAACCCAAAGATACAAGTGTCAGTTACGCGGCTGATATCAAGCCGCTGACCGACGCCTATTGCATCGCCTGCCATAAGGAAAATCACTACATCACCGATATGTCCAAGTATGACCAACTGAAAGCGAGGGCTGACAATGGCCTGTTGAACGACCGCCTGTTCGTGAAGAAAGATATGCCACCAGCAGGAAATCCCAAACCCAATGCGGCTGAGTTGCAGAAAATAAAAGACTGGATAAGCGAGGGCTGCAAACCATAGCTACCTGACTAACAGCATGCTATATAAAAAAGTGCTTGATTTTTACTCAATTTCCCGCTGTATCCACCAGATATTGACACAATTGAATAAAAAATCAAAAAACATTTGGAATATGTTATGCTTCTTCCTACCTTTGCACTCCCAATTTTAAAAAAATCATGTCAAGAGTTTGTGATCTTACAGGAAAAAAAGCATTAGCCGGAAACAACGTTTCCCATAGTAACCGCAGGACGAAGCGCAGGTTTTACGCCAATCTTCAGGAAAAAAGGTTCTTTATTCCTGAGACCGGTGAGTGGATCACGCTGAAAGTATCAACATCAGCTATCAGGACCATCAATAAAATCGGTATCACTGAGGCTTTAAACAGAGTATTTAAGAAAGGAAGCATATAATCATGGCAAAAAAAGGAAATCGCATACAGGTCATTTTGGAATGCACCGAGCAAAAAAACACGGATGTTCCGGGTATGAGCAGGTACATTACCACAAAAAACAAAAAGAATACAACAGAAAGAATTGAATTGAAGAAGTTCAATCCATTCCTGAAGAAAGTAACCGTTCACAAAGAAATTAAATAATAACACATCATGGCAAAAAAGGTTGTTGCAACATTGCAGAAAAAAGGGGGAGATAATAAAGACTTTGTAAAAGTTTTTAAAGCTGTCAAATCTAAAAACGGTGCTTATTCCTTTAAGGAAGATATCGTTAGCGGAGATGTGGCTAAAACTTATTTCAAATAATTTGAATCTTATATAAAAGTCAGCCTCCGGAAACGGGGGCTTTTTTATTCAATATCAATTAAATACATGTCAATATTCGATTTATTCAAGAAAGACAAGAACCTTGGTCCAAATGATAAAACCAATAATGGCCTGGAGAAAACCAAGGAGTCCTTTTTTGGCAAACTCAGCAAGGCCCTTGCCGGTAAATCAACCATTGATGCGTCTTTCCTGGATGAACTGGAAGAAATCCTGGTGAGCAGCGATGTAGGAATCGACACGACTATACGTATCATTAACCGTATAGAAGAACGGGTTAAAATAGACAAATACATCAATTCAAACGAACTGCATTTATTATTAAGGGATGAAATCACCCTGCTGCTTACGGAGAACAAAAAAACAGTGGACGTTTCATTTGATCTTGAAAATCAGGAAAAACCCTATGTTTTAATGGTAGTAGGTGTAAATGGCGTGGGCAAAACAACTACCATAGGCAAACTGGCCAAACAGTTCACTGAACATGGGAAAAAAGTACTGCTGGCTGCCGGTGATACATTCAGGGCCGGCGCCGTCGACCAGCTCGAAATCTGGAGCAAGCGCGTAGGTTGTGATTTTTATTCGAACGGCATGAATACCGATCCATCAGCAGTTGCATATGATGCAGTAAAAAAAGCCAGGGATGAGCAATATGACATCGTCATTATAGATACGGCAGGGAGGTTGCACAATAAGATCAACCTGATGAACGAGTTGGGTAAAATCAAGCGGGTCATGACAAAAGTGCTGGATTATGCCCCTAACGATGTCATGCTGGTATTGGATGCATCGACCGGCCAAAACGCCTTTGAACAGGCCAAGCACTTTACAGCTGCAACAGAAGTCACTTCACTGGCCTTGACCAAACTTGACGGAACAGCAAAAGGCGGGGTTGTGCTGGGTGTCAGCGACCAGTTCAAGATACCGGTAAGATATATAGGGGTGGGCGAAGGCATCAATGATATAAAGGTCTTCAACCCTTCAGAATTCGTAAATACCCTTTTTGAAGTATAAGTAATGCGTACCAAATCCATAAAACAGAACAAGATCAATATCATCACATTGGGTTGCAGCAAAAACCTGGTGGATAGTGAAGTCCTGCTGAGCCAGTTGAAAGGCAATGACATGGACGCCACACACGAGTCTGAAAAAAATGATGCCAATATCATCGTTGTGAATACCTGCGGTTTCATTGACAATGCCAAACAGGAAAGTATAGATACCATACTGCAGTATGTCGGTGAAAAGGAAGCCGGAAGGATTGACAAGCTTTATGTTACAGGATGTTTATCACATAGATACAAGGACGAACTCGAACTCGAAATTCCCCAGGTAGACGCTTATTTCGGCACACTGGAACTGCCTAATTTACTGAATACCCTCGGAGCGGACTACAAGCATGAACTGATTGGCGAAAGATTGACAACCACTCCCCAGCATTATGCCTACCTGAAGATCAGCGAAGGTTGCAACAGGCCTTGTTCCTTTTGCGCCATTCCACTGATGAGGGGTAAACACGTGAGTAAATCCATAGAACAGGTGGTTCTGGAAGCACGTAACCTGGTTAAAAACGGCACAAAGGAGATCATGCTGATAGCCCAGGACAGCACCTATTACGGCATAGACCTGTATGGAACAAGAAAACTGAAAGACCTGTTACAGAGCGTTTCAGAAATAGAAGGCCTTGAATGGATCAGGCTGCATTATGCCTACCCTTCACAGTTCCCCGAAGACATTTTGCCCGTGATGGCCCAAAGCGCGAATATCTGTAAATATATAGACATGCCGGTCCAGCATATTTCCGACAATGTCTTGAAGATCATGCGCAGGGGCATTACCAAAAGAAGGACTTACGAATTATTAAACACTATAAAGGAGCAGGTTCCCGGCATCACTATCAGGACCACCTTATTGGTGGGTCATCCGGGCGAAACACTGGAAGATTTTGAGGAACTCAAGCAATTTATACAGGATTTCAAGTTCGACAGGCTTGGTGTATTCACGTATTCCCATGAGGAAAACACACATGCCCATACCCTCGAAGATGATGTTCCGGCTGCCGAAAAACAAAGAAGGGCCGAAGAACTGATGGCCTTGCAGGAGGAGATTTCCCTAGCTAAAAACAAGGAAAAAATAGGTCAGACTATCAAGGTACTGTTCGACCGCAAGGAAGGCAATTATTTTATCGGAAGAACTGAGGCTGATTCTCCTGAGGTGGATAATGAAGTATTGGTTGACGCCTCTGTCAACTTTGTCAGGATTGGTGATTTTGCCAACGTCCTGATAACAGAAGCAGAATCTTTTGACCTGATAGGAAAAGTCTGTTAGACATGGAGTTTAAACTCTCTGATATCGATATCCTCTCATCGGCCACAAAAGCCTTTGCCGATAATGATGAAAAGCTCAAAAGCCTGTTTGGCGATTCCCATCCCTATTATTCATTAAATGACGCAATTGAAGGGAAAAAGGATTTCAGCGCAGAAAAACGGTCAGTCCTGGTCAATGAACTCAAAAAACAATACCATACTATACTAGGTAACGGTCCCCAGGACCATCTTGTGAACCAAAATATTGAACTGCTTAACCGGGTGGATACTTTTACGGTTACCACCGGGCAGCAACTTCATCTCTTTCTTGGTCCTGCCTTCGTTCTTCACAAGATCATTGCTACTGTCAAGGCGGCCGAACATTACAAAACGCTATATCCCGAACTCAATTTTGTACCTGTTTACTGGCTGGCATCCGAGGACCATGATTTCGAGGAAATAAAAGGCACAAGGATCTTTCAACACCAATTCGACTGGGAAACACAACAAGGTGGGGCAACAGGAAGGTTCCATGTCCGTGAAGTAGTGAATATCTTAGAAGACATCAGGCAAAAAGTGACCTTGAATGCAGAAAACCTCTCACTACTGGCCGATCTTGAACAATTTTACAACAATTCCTCCACCTTGTCAGAAGCCAGTATTAAAATCGTCCATTACCTCTTTGGAAAGTATGGAATTGTGTGTATTGACGGTGATAACAAAGCTTTAAAAACCCAGTTTATCCCACAGATCAAGAAGGAAATCCTGGAGCAGGAAAATATACAAAATTTCAATGCCTTCAGTTCAAAGCTGGAAGAAATAGGATTGAGTTTACAGCTTAAGGGCAGGGATATCAATATATTCTATTTAAGTCCAGGCAAAAGATCAAGAATAACGGTTCAGGACCATCGTTTTCATGTATTGGAAACAGATATCGTTTTTTCAAGGGAAGAATTGATTGCAGACATCGAAAACAATCCCGAAAACTATAGTCCCAATGCGCTTCTAAGACCACTTTACCAGGAAACAATACTGCCGAATATTTGTTATATCGCCGGCAATGCAGAAGTGAATTACTGGTTACAGCTGAAAAATGTCTTTGAATACAACCGCATTACAGCTCCTCACCTGGTGCTGAGACCCAGTGTCTGGATCATCCCTTCAAAATCTTTCAAATGGCTGGATAAACAGGAGATTGACGGGCTTAGTTTATTCAGGGCAGGGAATAAGAAGGATCTGGCAGACCTATTGGACAAGACCAGCGACATTTTTCTTGAAAAAGTACGGGAATCAATGGCGCTCAGGCAGGAAATACAGGACCTGTCAGCTGAAGAAAAAACCACGCATTTAAAGGAACTTGTCGAGCAGGGAAAAGCGTATGAAAAGCTGTTGAAAAAGATCGAACAGGAAAGGTCGGAAAAACGTATTGAAAAAATGGACGACGATTTCAAAAAACTCGAAAATATGAAGGCTGTTTATTATGACCTTCATCATGTTCAAGAAAGGAAGACATATGCACTGGAAATGTTAATAAAATATAACTCCCTAGAATCCTTGATTTATAACTCGCTGGAATTCAGGCCTTCAAGAGGGAAAATATTGGTTATATAAACCCCTGATAACTAGTAGTTTAAGGTTTATTCACTTAAACGGGTAAATTATTTTTAAGTTACCTATTTGTTTTTTGACCTATCTATCTGTATTTTTGCGCACTAATTATTTAAAAGAAAACAAATCTTTTCAAACATGAAATTATTAAAACTAACAATTCTCGGTTTATGCAGTCTTACGTTATCAGCAGCATTTGGGCAGAGTTCAAGCCAGGATACTACAAAACATTGGAAACGCCACCCTTACGCTCGTACAAAATGGGTGTCTGACAAAAAGCTGGATTCAGGTCAATACCTGCAAGCCGCTTATTACCAGGACAGAAGAGCCAAAAAATGGACTATAGGTCTGATGGCCGGTACTTCCGTTTTCTTTGGTGATGCTGACAAAAAGCAATTGGGTTGGGATATCGCTCCGTATATTAAATACTCGATTTCACAGACTTTTGCTTTGAGGGCTGAATATAACTTCGCCAAATTAAGGGGCCAGAGGGATTTTCAATCTCCAACCCTGTTTAAAGACAATTTCAGGTTTATAAGCAAGGTTCAGGACTGGAATGTACAAATGCATTTCACACTTGGAAATATCTCCTTCCTGCGCCCATTGCGTAAAACACAGATGTATCTGTTCCTCGGTTTTGGCCAGGCCAGTTTCAAATCCAACGCTAAATTCACGGATCAGAGATTATTTACAGGCGACTATTACCTTACCTCCTATTTCGGACAAGGCAGCTTGAATCCTAACCTGGGTAAAGAAGTTGAAGAAGATTACCAGGGAAGACACTTCATCATCCCAATGGGTTTTGGTTTCAAACATTACCTCAGCAGAAGGTTTGACCTTGGACTGGAATACCGTCACACATGGTTGAGAAGTGATGACATTGATGTATACAATACCCAGATCTTTCAAAACAGGTGGTTTGACTCCTATGGTTTCTTACGTGCTAGTTTAGGATTTAAATTCGGAGCGAAGAATCCTCAGCATTATGATTGGTTGAGCCCGGTTGAATCTATTTATGACCAAATGGCGGATGTTAAAAAGAAAACTGACTGCCTTGGTGTAGATACAGATAATGACCATGTATCCAATTGCTTTGACCAGGAAAACAATACACCTGATTCATGTATGGTATACGGTAACGGTATGGCTGTTGACACTGACATGGATGGTGTGCCTGATTGCCAGGATAAAGAACCATTCACCGATAGAGGTGTTGCTGTTGACGAAAATGGTGTTGCTGCAGACAGTGATGGTGACAATGTACCTGACCACAGGGACAGGGAATTAAACTCTTCACCAGGAGCCTTGGTTGACAACAACGGTATTGAAATCAAACTTTGCTGCAATTGCGATAACGTATCATTTGCACCTATAACAATTGGCAACAACTGCCTGACCAAGGAAGTGAAAGCCCAATTATACATGGTAGTTGACAAAATGAAACAATGTCCTGACAAAAAACTGATACTTAACGGCCCTGCAGGTAAAAGCTCTAAATACAACGCTGCTGCCAATACACGTTGCATGGATGAGATCATCAAATTCCTGACTGAGAAATTCGGTATCTCCCGCGACAGGATCATTACCAATTACAATGCTGGTACTGAAGTTAAAAACACAATTGAATTAAAACTTCAATAAGCTATAAAAATCTTTTAGAAAGCCTTCCAATACTGGAGGGCTTTTTTTATGCCCACAATCTTGAATAAGACAGGCGTTTTGGAAAGTCAATTAGTTTTAGGAGCGGTGATATTGGCCTGTTTTAAATAAAACGGTTCATACGTAACCAGGTCTGCAAAATGACCCTCCATATAGGCGTCCAATGCCATATAACACATGGTTAAAGCATTTGCATGCACATCAATATGCTGCAGCTTCAGGATATCTGACGCCTTGGCCGAACCATCACCACAAATGACGGTCTGGCTGTCTACCATGACCGGTACAAAGTCAATATCTGTAATAATACCGTTCTGAACCTGTGTCAAGGCATTTAGCTTTTGGTCAAATACACAGTGGTACACTTCCATTCGCCGCGCATCTATCATTGGCCATATAAGATTCCCTGCTCCTTTTTCCAGGGCTGCCCGGGCGATTATTTTAAGGGTGCTGATACTTATTAATGGGATCCCCAGGGCAAAACACAATCCCTTGGCGGTACTTGTGCCGATCCTCAGGCCGGTATAGGAACCAGGTCCTTCACTGATGGCGACTGCCTGGAGGTCCTTAAAAGTCAAACCTGCCTGATTTAAACAATCCAGAACCAGGTCTGAAAGCACTTCCGCATGCGCCTGAGCCTTCAGGCTCTCCTTATAAACTACTTCTTCACGATAGATAAGGGCGACTGAACAAATAGGCGAAGAAGTTTCTATGCACAGAACAACAGGCATATCAATTGTTCCCTACCTTTTTGAAATATACCCTCACCCTGTCCTTGTAATAAGGGGACAACTCGCTTGGAACGCTTCTCAACAATTCCATCTCCCTGGCCTTTTTCTCCAGGTATGCTTTAATGGCAGGGGGCATTTCATTATTGATATCTTTTGCCTGCTCTGCTTCCCTTTCGTTATCCTGGTTTTGCTCCCGCTCGGCTTTTTCATGCTCCAGAAGGCGTGTATCAATTTCCTCCATTCTTTTCATGGTTTCAGGATTGATCTGCTTGTTCACCAGATCCTTTTCCTGCTGTTCCATTAATTTCCTTGTTTTCTCCATATCCCCCAGAGCTCCGGGTTTGCCTTCCTCCTTCAACATTTTATCCAATCTTTCCATTTCCCTCCTGAGTGCTTCCTGTTGGGCGGCTATCCTGGCAAACTGCTCACTGCTCGGGCTTTTCCCCTGTTGCTTACCCTGCTTCATCTCCTGCATCTGCTTATTGATCTCATCCTGCATCTTTTTAATGCCACCCATCTTCGGTTTGCCACTCTTGCCCGGTTTGCCTGGTTTTTTGCCCGGATTTTTACACTGGGAACTGCTTTTCTTTTTTTCCTGCATCTGCTCCTGCATCTGTTTGAGAGATTCACTAAGCATTACTGCAAGGTTATTCAATCCCGTCATCACATATTGCTGTTGGGCCACACCCGCGGAAATCTCCACTTTGCCAAAGTGATGTATGGACTTGTCCATGTAATGGTTGATATTGGTAATCTCCTTGTTGATATAACTCTGTATCTGCACCTGGCGTTTGCTGAGGGCAAGAAGTGAATCCTCCACCATTTTTGCATTTTCCTTGAGTTTCCTTTGCTTGGCACTTAATTCCACAAATTTGGGACTGTATGTCCTTGTGTCCTTCATCTGCTGCATGAGGGCTTCCTCCTGAACACTCAGTTCTATAAGGTTCTCCAATATCTGTCTTAAGGTATAATAATCCTCTTCCTGCTGTTCATCCTGTGATTCCTCCAATGACTTTTTCATCTTTTCGGCCAACTCCTCCATCTCATCAGAACTCTCTTTCTGGTTTTCAGATGCTTTCTTATTTTGTTTCTTTTCCAGGCTCTTACTGCTTTCTCCAAGACTTTCCTTAATATCCTCCTGCTCCTTTTTGGTATCATCCAGCTTAAGTGGAGTTTCCAGTTCCTGGTTCTTTTCCTCAATCTTCTTTATCTCATTCTGTATCTCTTCAAACTTCTTATTGATCTCATCCTGTTGCTTTTTCAATTCTTCATTGGATTCTGATTTCTCTAAGGTTTTCTTCGCCAATTCTTCCTGCTTTTCCGCCAGTTTATTCAATTCATTGACCTGTTCATTGATATTCTTTTCAATTTCCAACTGTTTATACTGCTCCAGCGTCCTGTCCAGCTGTTTTTTCATATCCTCGTTGTTCAGCTTCATCTTTTCAAGCTGTTGTTGTATGCCTTCCTTATTCTGCTCTCTCATCATGTCCTCCAGCTTCTTTAACAGTTCCTTCATTTCCGGGGTCATGATCTCATTGAATAGTTTTTCAAGTTCCTTCTGCTTCTGTAGCAGTTCCTCTTCCTCACGATTCAGTTGTTTTTCCTTTTCATTCTTTACCTTGTTTTCATTTTTCAACTGCTCAACCTTGGCCTCCAGTTTTTTCTGTTCCGCGACAAAATCCTTGAGTTTTTGCTGTTGCTGCCAATCCAGGTTATCACTCTCCATCAATTCCTTATTCAGCTCATTGGTGCGTTTCTGCAATATCTGGATCTCTTTCATTGCCTCCTGCATCTTGCTTTTTATGGATTTGCTGCTGTTTTCGGCATCAGCCCTTAATTCCTTCTGGTCAGGAGAAACAGTCTTAAATACCTGTGATTTAGACGATTTTTTACCATTGACGCCATCATTGTCCCATACCTCAAAATAATATTCAAATTCATCTCCATCAAGCTTTATCAATGTTTTCAGGTCCACCATGTAATAAAAAATCTCATCCGTCGATTTTCCGATGGTGACAGGTAAATATTTCAAGCCATCCTGTTTTGTTACATTTTTATATACAAAATTCAATTTACTGATACCGTAATCATCATCGGCTTTTCCGTAAAAATAATAAATGAATGGATTAATGGAATCAGGCTGTTGTTCTGCAACTATACCCGGATACCTGTCAGGAACCACCTGAAGGGCATACTTGATTGTGTCGCGTTTGTCTACATACTGGTTGTGCAATTGCAGGTAATAGTTGGCACTTTTCCTGATATTCTGCTTCACGGTAAAATGATTGTCTGCTCTCAGGGTCTCAATCATTTTATTATCCAATTGGAAACTGACCTTGTCGGCGTCCTTGGTATTGAATACCCATTCAATCTCTGTACCTAAAGGCACTGTCAGATCGCCTATATTGTGAATGACTTCCGGCTTTTTATTAATATAGGCTGGGTAAATCAGGTTCACCTTGAAATTCACCAGTGTCGGGTTTGGCAATACCTTGATATTGTATGTAAGTGATTGGTACTCGCCATCCGAAAAAAAGAAATGGTGATCGGACGTGAGGTTGGGCATACTGTATGAGAAGGTATTTTTACCGGTCTTCTCCATCTTGATCAGGTGCTGGTCAATATTCACAAAAACATCAGCTGGCAGGTTCTTGCCACTTGTTTCCATTTCTATCACCAGGTCAGAGTTTTTTAATACCTCCAGGTTCCTGGTTTTGAGTATAAATTCAAAAGGGGCTTCCTTGACAAATTGCCGGTCATAACTCAATATCCTGTCAACAGGTTTAGTGATCATGCTGCTTTGGAAGATGAGTATCGCCAATAATAAAGCCAATGGCAACAATGTATATTTCCCGTATTTCCTGGCTGAGGACTTTAAATCAATGGCCGTTGAAAACCTGAAAGGGCTCAGGTTATTGATCCTTTGGTTGATACTGGCTATCAGCAAGTCACTGTCAGAAGTATTTGCCTGTTCCTGCAATTGCAGGGTGTTCAGCAGTTTGTCCCTTATTTCGGGAAAGTGGCTGCCTATAAGTTCCGATGCCTTATTGTATGACAACACCTTGCCTACTTTCATCCATTTCAGCAATGGAATAGCTATGAATTTAAATACAATGACAAGGGAGAAAATGATAAATCCGAAAAACAATATGCCCCTTATCACTGAGCCGAAATGTCCGAAGTACTCAATCACGGAAGCCATTATAAAAAAAGCGAGTAAACCACCTAAACCCAGCAATAAACCCTGCAACAGGCGGTTGAGATAATATTTCCGGATGAATTCATCCAGCTTTTCGTGCAACATGTTTTTGGAATCAGGCATTATCAGGGGTAATCTACAAACAAAAATAACGAAATTTTTCCTGTTTTCTTATACAATTTTGACGAAAATTAAATCTCTTAGATGAAAGGCGTTTTTTTTGGCTTGTTTTTTGTATAGCTTTGTAGTATAACAATCTTATAGACAACATGGCACGCAAAATCTTATTTATTTCCCTGGCCCTTTTACTGGTGATAGGTATCAGTTCCGCTGATTTCTCACAACAACCTAAACCCAAAAAGAAAGCTGCTAAAAAAACGGTAGCAAAGACCGAAACCGGCGAAACTGCTCATAATGGTATCAAATGGTACAACATGACAGAAGGATATCTCAAAGCAAAAAAAGAAAAGAAGATACTGGTAGTCGACGTCTATACTGACTGGTGTGGATGGTGCAAGGTGATGGATAAACAGACTTATGAAAACCCGAATGTCGTAAAAAAAATGAACAAGTATTTTGTCGGCGTGAAATTCAATCCTGAAATCAATGCTTCATACACCATCAATGAACAGACCCTAAACTCCGACCAGTTGGCGAAATATCTCAACAAGGGCGGCAGGATACCAGGTTATCCAATGACCTATGTATGGAAAACCCTTGCAGACAATACCAAAATCGAACCTTACTCAGGATACCTGGATACAACCGTATTTAACAGTATCATGAACAAAGTCATCCAACAATAGGTTCCCCACTCCATACATTTTGTCCGGTAAAAAACAAAAACCCTTCTTAATAGAACAAATTGAAATCACCTCAGCAGCTGCTGAAGGGAAATCAGTCACCAGGCACGATGGGAAGGTCATATTCATACCTTTCGCTGCGCCGGGGGATATCGCGGATGTGTGGGTGACAAAACAAAAGCAATCTTATGCAGAGGGTACAATCAGGCGTTTAATACACGCTTCCCCAATGCGCACCGAACCCAAGTGCCCGCATTTTGGCACCTGCGGGGGATGCAAGTGGCAACACGTGCAATACAACTCCCAACTCGCATTCAAGGAAGAGCAGGTGAAGAACGATATGCAGCGAATTGCTAAAGTGGATGTCGGGGAGTTCCTTCCTATCATAGGCAGCGAGGCTGTATATCACTATCGCAATAAACTCGAATTTACGTTCAGCAATAAGGCCTGGGAAGAACATTTCGACAAGACCAACCCGCAACGTATACCAGCCCTGGGATTCCACGTGCCGGGAATGTTCGACAAGGTGCTGGACCTTGAAGTCTGTTACCTGGCCCCTCCTCTTGCCAACCTTATCAGGGACAAGGTTAAATCCTACGGTATACAGCACGGCCTGTCCTTTTTCGATATCAGGCAGCAAAACGGGTTCCTGAGGAACCTGATGTTGCGTTGCACTTCAGAAAATGAATGGATGGTGGTCCTGATAGTCTATGAGGACCAGAAAGAAATCATAGAAGCCATGTTTGAGACTTTGGCTCCTGAAATTCCAGAAGTCACGGAATGGTGTTATGTCATCAACGGCAAAAAGAATGATACCTGGAGCGACCTTGAAGTGATTACATATAAAGGCAAGGGATATTTGCAGGAAAAAATGGAGGATCTTGTATTCAAGATAAGACCGCAATCCTTCTTCCAGACCAACGCCAGGCAAGCACTCACATTATACCAGATCACAAGGGATTTTGCCAGCCTTAAAGGCGAGGAAACTGTGTATGACCTCTATACAGGAACCGGCACCATTGCACAATTTGTAGCCAGGCAGTGCCGCCAGGTCGTAGGAATTGAATATGTTGAATCAGCCATCAGCGATGCCAGGGAAAATGCTGTTATCAATCAACTTGAAAATACTTCTTTCTACGCCGGTGACATGAAACATATATTGAATGATGAGCTGGTAAAGAAACATGGCAGGCCGGATGTGATCATAACCGACCCGCCAAGGGATGGCATGCATCCGGATGTTGTTGCCAAGATCAATGAATTATTGCCTGACCGGATTGTTTATGTCAGTTGCAATTCCGCCACCCAGGCGAGGGATATTGCGTTATTGGATACAAATTACAAGGTCGCGAAAATACAGCCAGTAGATATGTTCCCACATACCCACCACGTGGAATCTGTAGCGTTGCTGCACAGAAGATCATGAAAATTCTATTTAATTTGCAGCGGAATGACCTGGTAGCTATATGTTCTCATATTACCGGAGGCATTCCTGCCCCAGCCTGAAATCACTTTTACCCTCGAAATACTTACTGAATAGGCTTGATTCGCCTGAATCACCTCGGCTACAGTCCAGACAAGGGTATTGACGGCATAACCGACTTTCATTGGTTCAATTTTCACCTTTAGTGGTTTTCCGTTTAACATGACTGTCACTTTAGCTTGCGAAAAATCGGCATTGGCAAGAGAGAAACTCCACCTTTCCGGCACCAGGTCAATCGGAAAAAAATCAGCGCTTGGCCAGCATATAAACTGCGTATCAACAAAACCGGTTTTTTTGACCAGTTTAGGGTCGCCTGCACCGAATACGGATAAGGTCATGGCATTAAATGTACTGCCGTGACCGAAGACGTTGTTATAAGGATTTAATATCCATCTCCTATGCCCGCAGGCAGCGTTTCCTGAACCATCGTCTTCCATCTGGCCCATCACTGCATCCGCAAAGTTATATCCCATTGACAAATTACTGTTTGCCGACACCGATGCTCCTTCCTTTGTATAACATTTCCAGTTGCTTTTAGGCGCATGATCCAGTTTGCCGTTTGCATCTATCATCAGTGAAGCCATCTGGCATCTCCTGTTCAGTGCCGGGTCAAAAACACAACTGTCGTACAAACCTGCAAGCCTCCTGACATAATTAATCCTGCCCAAAACATATTGATGTCCCAATGCATTGACAATACCCGGTTGGCAAGAGGACGGGGACGGTTTTTTCTCAAAATATTTTTCATCCGGCAACCTGACCTGGTGTAAGACACTTGACTGATAATCCTGTATGACAAATTGTTTTTTCAGTTCAAGTAGTTTTTTATTTCCGGGAAACTGGTGCAACGCATTTCGCATCTGTGTAGCGAACAATGAGAATTTTTTCTCAGCAAGGAGTTTTGTAAGCCGGCTTTGGACTTCCTGGAAATGTTTTTCATTGCCCGCAGGAATACCGGGTTTGATCACGTGAGATGCAGTATCCGGTTTATGGCTTTTTTGTAGGATAACAGGGGCTTTGACAATTCCTTTTGATTTATGATTTTGCCCAAAAACACCTGGTGATAAACTTATTGATAATGGTATGAATAAAGCGAGGTATCTGAACATTGATAAATAAAACGGAATAATTTTGCTTTTAGTATTTCTAGTATTTCAATAACTATTCCATTTTTAAAATAGACTTCAATGTATTCCGTGAAACGGCGTGGTAACTTTTTTCAGCCTTGAAAAATATATTCCTTCCCATATCAAGACCTTCAGGTGTAGCAGCAAGGCGCTCATACATGGGCTTCAGGAATTTACGGCGACCAACTGTGAGCAGGTATTTTTCTATATATGGATATGCTTCCGTATACTTGTTCGTAATACACAGAAGGTACCAGTCGCACTGTATCTCTGCATTATTGCTCACTGTTAAATGATACAATGAATCCAATTCCTTCATCACATTTTTTATGGAATCTGGTTCCAGGTTGCGCAGCAAATGCATCCAGTGGTGTGTTGTAAACCCACTTGTATCAATATAACTGACAAGCTTATGTGTATTCACATTAGAAGCCATCTTTTTCACCCTCGCCAGTTCTGCACTGTTGATGACAGGGGAATTCTTTGGCAGTCCAATCTCATATATCCACTCCTTGTAGTTGACCTTTACCCTTGGATATTTATCCAGGAGGTTCGCCTGCAGGTAATCTGTGAATTGTTCTGTTGTGACAGTCTTCCATTTAAAATGGTCAAAATAACTTTTCAAAAAAGCATCCCAGGTTTTCCTGCCGAATTTCTGCTCAAGCATCCTTAAAAACATACAACCCTTGATGTACGCTATATCACTTACCCCATCATCGGGATTACGGTCTTTCAGGTTCAGTTTAAGCTTGGTATCCCCCGGGGCTGTGCGCATCAGGTCATCCATTGTTAAATGGAGCTCTTCAAGACTGATCTCAGACAACATATCCGCATAATTCTTTCCATATATCTTTTCCATGATACGCTCCTCAAAATAAACCGTAAACCCTTCATTCAACCAAAAATCATCCCAGGTAGCATTCGT